>NZ_JSFH01000012.1 GCF_000784835.1 Thermotoga sp. Mc24
AATTCACCGGCGCTGTTACATCTGAACTTGATGTCAAGATAACCCTGTTCACCGCCGGAGGATCTAAATACACAATTGTTGACTTGACAGCAGGCCAAGCAACCCTTGGTGCTGTAACCTTTAAGTGGAAAACAGATGTTCTCAGTATAAGTGATTTTGGAGGGGCTCTTCCGAAAAACGAAGTAGTAGACAGTGCGGTTGTCAGGGTAGAAGCCATTTATACATCTGCTTCCCAGCTTATTTTCCAGATCGGAGCGAACGAAGGGCACAACATGGTTGCAGGAATTGACGACATGAGCGCAGCAGCACTCGGATTGACAACAACTTCCCTCAAAGTTACCACTCAAGACGCAGCCGAGAGAGCGATCATGGTTGTGGACGCTGCAATTCACAGGGTGAGCACGGCAAGGGCAGCACTTGGTGCTGTTCAGAACAGGCTCGAACACACCATCTCCAACCTCGGAGTTGCAGCGGAAAACCTCACAGCGGCCGAATCCAGAATCAGAGACGCAGACATGGCAAAAGAGATGATGGAATTCACCAAACAACAGATCCTGCTTCAGTCCAGTATGGCTATGCTCGCTCAGTCCAACACACTACCACAGAACGTCCTCCAGCTGATGAGATAAAAATAAACATCGTCAATTCGGGGGCATATGCCCCCTTTGTTTTTGTGCAAAAATATATGAGGAAGGAAAGAGCAGGACATAGAAATATACAACCGAGGTGAGAAGATGAGAAAATGTCTGCTTTCTGTAGCCATGATAGTGAAAGACGAAGAACACAACATAAGAAGAGCGCTTGAAAGCATAAAAGACGTCGTAGATGAAATCGTGGTGGTCGACACGGGATCCAAAGACAGAACACCAGAGATCGTGAGAGAATACACAGACAAGCTTTACTTCCACGAATGGAAAAACGATTTCTCTGAAGCGAGGAACTTTTCTTTGAAATTTCCCACCTGCGAGTGGATTCTCATTCTGGACGCTGACGAAGAAGCTTCAGAAGAGTTCAGACAAAACATCAGAAGTTTTCTGGAAAGCCTATCAGAAGATGTGAACACCGTGTATCTTCCCACAGTGAGTTATCTTGATTGGGACTTCAAAAAAACTGAAATAGCATCAACACCGAGGATCTTCAGAAACGGTACTGTTTACTATAAGAACATCGTTCACAACCAAGCGATTTATAAACCAAAGGTAGTACATGCCCCGTTCAGGATTTATCATTACGGCTACATCTGGACAAGAAAGCTCAAAAAGAAAAAGTATGAGCGAACAGGGACATTAATAAGAGAACATCTAAAGAACGTGAAAGATCCTGTAGAAAAGATATATTACCTTATTCAGCTTTACAAAACAAAGAAAATAGGTGGTAAAAAGCACGAGGAAAACAAAATCGCTTGGGAGACTCTGCAGGAAATAATGAAAATCGGGAAAATACCTGCAATAGGTCTGGAATTTCTTTATATATTCGGAATGGAGCTAATTTTGAATGGGTTCCTTGAAAAAGGAGAAGAACTCATAGATACTGCCATAAAAGCCTTTCCGGAAAATCCTGATCCTTATTTTGCAAAGCTTGCTATTTATGAGAGAAGGAAAGATTGGGAGAATCTCTATCAATGGGGAAAGAAATTTCTCGATGTTTTAAATAAAGCTTTATCGCAGGCCGAGAAGTACGAATTCACCATCACAACTATAAAAGAAATAGGAACAGCTCACCTTCTCATGTGCCACGCTTGTGTAAAGCTTAAAAAATGGAATGAAGCTTATGAACATCTACTGAAAGCGATTGAAAATGATATAGATGAGTCTAAATTCATCCTCACACTTCAAATTGTTTCAGAGATAAGCGAAAAAGAAGACTTCCAAAAGGTACTTAAATTAATCGAAAAGATCGCCGAAAACTCTGAAAACCTGTTTTTCGATGAAATAGTTGAGAAAATAGCGGAATTCGAGATTGAAGCATCCGAAAAGCTTTTGAACAAACTCCCTGTTTCAAGGAGAATCTCCAAATTCATTTTGAAGAGATTAGTAGAAAAGAAGGATTTCCTGTTCGAATACCTTACAAACGAGGACATAAACTCCTTCGTGGGAAAAACAGGTATCCCCGGACTTCTTTTCATCTTCGATCTTTTGAGAGAGAAAGAAACAGAAGGAAGACTCATCAGAATCCTCTCAAAGATCGAAGGTGATGAAAAACTTAACGGCATTATCCAGGCTCTCATCGGTGACCTGTATCTGAAACTTGGGAATTTCTCGGAAGCCATCTCAAGGTACAGAAAAACACTGGAACTGGCTCCGGAGATAGCAAGCTTCATAAAACCCGTGATAGAAGATCTGAAAACAAGACTCGACCCGGACATAGAAGGAGTTTACGAGGAATTGTACAGATACTTCTCCGGCTACAGAGAGTTTCCGTTCAACATCCTCGAATTCGCAAAAGAAGACGCAGAAAAACTGTATCTCATCTCCGATCACCCACTCGCCATCTACACCTCAGCAGTGGCTGTGTTCCAAAAAAGCAAAGAAAAAGCAAGAACGCTTCTTGAAAGAATAAAAGACATCTCAAAACTTCCATTCTACTATTACCGTCTCGCAAAAACCTGGGAAGAAGAGAATCCATTGAAAGCTTTCGAACTTCACATAAAAGCAGTGGAAGAAAACGAAAATCTGGGAGACATAGCACTTGGAAGATACAAATACAACGGGCTTTATCCGAATCAGACATTTCCGTTCATGAAAAAAGAGGATGAAATCATCTGGGTGGGAAACATAACAGAGAGATTCTCTGGTTTTGGTGCGATTCACCCTGTCAGAGCGTGGAAGAGAAAAGAAAACTTCTACTACGCGCTTCCATATCCATCAGATGAAGCCTTGAAGCTCTACAAAGAAAGAGAAAAGGAAATCATGAAAGAACCTCCATTCAAAGTGAAAGAAGAACACATAATAGAAGCTCTTCTGGAGAGCGATATAAGGGACCTGAGAATCAAAGGAGAAGCTCCTGGGATTGAGTCCGTCCTGAAAGATCTGGAAATAGAGTTGAAAGAAAACTCGAAGAACTTCCTTGTTGTTTCTGGTGTGGAAGAGACACTAGACCTGAATAAACTTGTTGAAAATGCTGAAAGAGTGCTTCTTTTCTTCTTCGTGCCTGATTTGAATGATAGAAACAACCCCGTGTGGTATTATCCTGGCTTCAGAGTATTGAGAACCACTCATCAAATGAGGAAAACTCTGGAAAATCTGAGATTCTCCGTTGTTAAAGTGAGAGCAGTTGATAAAAACCTCAGGTTCATTGAAGCCTTCAGGAGGGTCTGATTATGGACATCTTTGAAGAGATAAGAAAAAGGATAGAACAAAAAGAATTCTCGAAAGCAAAAGAACTGATTGAAAAGATAGAAGATAAAGTAGAAAGATACAATTTGCTCGGAATCATACACTACTACGAAGGTAAAATCGACGAAGCGCTCATGTTTTTCAAAAAAGCCCTCGATATCAATCCAATTCACGACGATGTTCTTTTCAACTATTCAAAGGTGCTCTTTGAAAAGGGAGAATACTTCGAATCCTGGAGGTATCTGACAAGGATCAACAGCAAAACGTGGGAAGTCTACGACATGCTTGGAGACACACAGTTGAAGCAGAACAATCCAGCGATGGCTCTTCATTACTATAAGAAGGCAATGGAACTTTCCAATATACCGGAAATGAAAGAAAAATACCAGATCTTGAAGGACCAGTTCAAAAAAGACATAAAGCTTGCCATATTTTGCCTTCCTGGTCTGGACAACTTCATAAAAGACATAGCTCAGATTTTGTCGAACATCTACGATGTGAAACTCGTAGTTACAACAGATGGGAAACAGATCCAGGAAGCTTACAACTGGGCAGATATCGTCTGGCTCGAATGGGCGAACGAAATGGCAGTGGAGATAACGAATAAACTGCCGAAGGATGGAAAAAAGATCATATGTAGATTACATGGTTACGAATCTCTTCGCAAAGATTTATTGAGTAACATCAAATGGGAGAAAGTAGATCATGTTGTTTTTGTCGCGGAAAATGTTTTGAAAACATCCCTTGAAAATTGTTCTCAACTCAAATTTGTTCCTCATTCATTGATTTGGAATGGAATAGATCTGACCAAGTTTACCTTCAAAGTGAGAAAACCTGGTTATAATCTCGTTTTTGTAGGGCATTTCAACTATAAGAAAAATCCGACTCTTGCAGTTCAAATATTAAAGAAATTGACAAATATTGATTCAAGATACAACATCTCCTGGGCGGGTCAGATGCAAGATGAAAGAATGTGGAGGTACGTTAATTACGTACTAAAAAAGATGGGAATAGAAAACAGGTTCAAATTTGATGGTTTTATAACGAATGTTAACAATTATCTTGAGAGTAAAAACATTTTTTTGTCTACAAGTATACACGAAGGGTACGGAGTAGCAATTCTTGAAGCAATGGCCAAGGGTATAAAACCAGTGATTCATAACTTCTATGTAGCTGAAGAATTTTATCCCAGAGAATATATTTTCAATACAATTGATGAAGCAATAGAAATGATATGTTCCGATGATTATGATTCTACAAAATATCGTGATTTTGTTGAACAAAATTGCTCCCTTGAAAAGCAAATTGCATCAATATTGAACATTGTCCAAACTCAAGATAACAGTAGAACAAAAAGTAAATCAATCCATAAGAAATCAAGCACAGGGAATAGTTTCGCGAAAATATGGAAAGAATACAATAAACTTGATTCTTTCACTATCATGAACGATCTTCCAGGAAAAAGTCTTAGATCAGAATTTGTAAGTTTATTAGAGCGCTTTTTTATTCTCAACAAAGCACGGATTTTAGAAGTCGGAACTGGAACAGGAGCGTTCTCAATTGAACTTGCACTCAGAGAAGCAGATGTCACTGGTATAGACATCGATCCTGCTTCTGTCGAACTAGCAACCAGGATAAGCAAGGATTATAATATTGAAAACGCTGAATTCGAAGTAGGTGATGGTTTAAAACTTACAGAATCGTTCAAGCCACAGGAGTTTGATATTGCTTTCAACATGGGAGTGGTTGAACACTTTAAAGATGACGACATAATCAAAATGTTAAAGCAAATGGGTGAAGTTGCGAAATTCGTTGTAGTAGGCGTTCCATACAGTGGTTCATTTGTTTACAAAACAGCAAAAGAAACCGCTCAAAAACTTGGTGCCTGGGAATATGGTTTTGAAAGAGACTTTTTAACCTTGGAACCTCTTATCAAACGAGCAGGTTTAATCCCTCTTCATGAAGAAGTAATAGGAGTTCTGGCAGAACCGTTTTACCTGAGAAGGATAAATCCAGAGTGGGTACCTTTAAAAATAGCTGAGAATTTGCAAAAATATTTTCAAGGTGAAAAAGTTGGTTCCTGGTTGATTTGTTTTGCAACAAAATGGCCAGGTTACGCAGATGAATTTCTGAAATTAGATGATCACAAGAAAATAAAGTTTGAAGGCAAACAAATAAGCTTATTAACTGTCCCCAAACCGCTGGTTTCTATTGTTATACCTGTTTTGAACGGAGCAAATTATGTAAAAAGACTCGTGGATAATCTTAAACAAATCGATCATGAAAATTTAGAGATTGTATTGGTTGACGATGGTTCAACTGATGGAACAGCTGATTTATTTGAAAGCCTCACAAAAGGAGAACCTAAGTTACGAGAGAAGGTTTTGATAATTAGAAATAAAGAAAACGTTGGAACCTTTCACTCAAGATTGATGGGCGTTAAACACAGTCAAGGATCATTTGTTTTCTTTCATGACATTGACGATCTTGCTTACCCCAAAGGAGTCAAAAAACTTTTGGATGATTTGCTGAATTTTCCGAACAAAAAACCATTACTCACCGTGGCAAATGCTTTGATGTCAGGAGAACAGTTCAATGGAGAAATTTGGTGCAGTGATTTTTACAAAAACATAGAAGAATTGTTTGTTTCAGAAATCACTTCTCTTTCAGGGAAAATTCCGATAATAGACACCCTTATAGAACGTATCCCTCTTCAAAAAGCTTATGAAGAACTTGCTAAAGTTCTTAGTAAAGTAGGAATAATAAAAATGACGATTGCCGAGGATACAATTCTTGCCAATTATCTTTTATTGGAGCATTTTGTGGAAAAAATGATTCCTACTTTCTACATTTTCCGGGGCTATGAGGTCGGTAACTTACAATCGAGCTCAAAAAAACTTTTGGAAAGGATCAAACAAATTCCCATACACATTGCCTTCCTCATGGTAATGTCACAAAAAGAAAAATTATTCGATAAGGCAACTCTCAATCAGCTTGAAAACACTGTGAAGCAGAGTGCTGTTAGAATCTACGGTCAAGAATTGGGACTGAAATTCTTTGAAAACTATCTAGAATTCAAACGTCGCTTTTCCAGTATACTTCTATAAATTACAATATACGAAAAAATTCACATAGTTGTTCCAGTTTTTGAAACCGCTTTCTTTACATTTTTTTGCTATAATCACTTTGGAATCCCTAATTCAATGGAGGTGTCCTGCATGCCCAAAATCTGGACTGAAAAGATCTTCGACGATCCGGAAATCTACATTTTGAGAATAGACGACGATCAGATAAAGTACTTCGAGGCGGTTTGGGAAATACCCGAAGGGATCAGCTACAACGCGTACCTTGTGAAGCTGAATGATGCAAACGTTCTGATAGACGGCTGGAAGAAGAACTACACGAAAGAGTTCATCGAGACTCTGTCCAGGATCGTTGATCCTAAGGAGATCACGCACATCATCGTGAACCACACCGAGCCGGACCACAGCGGATCTCTCCCTGCAACGCTCGAAGCGATTGGTCACGATGTGGAAATAATCGCTTCGAACTTCGGAAAAAGACTCCTCGAAGGATTCTACGGCATAAAAGACGTGACTGTCGTGAAGGATGGAGAAGAGAAAGAAATCGGAGGGAAAAAATTCAAATTCGTCATGACTCCCTGGCTTCACTGGCCCGACACGATGGTGACGTATCTTGATGGAATTCTCTTCGGCTGTGATGTGGGCGGTGGATACCTGCTCCCAGAGACTCTGGACGACTCAAACGAGAGCGTTGTGGAAAGATACCTTCCCCACGTCACAAAGTACATTGTCACGGTGATAGGACATTACAAGAATTACATCCTCGAAGGTGCGGAAAAGCTCTCCAGTCTGAAGATAAAGGCGCTCCTTCCAGGGCACGGACTGATCTGGAAGAAAGATCCTCAGAGACTTTTGAATCATTACGTGAGTGTCGCGAAGGGTGAACCGAAAAAAGGAAAAGTCACGGTGATCTACGATTCCATGTACGGCTTCGTCGAGAACGTGATGAAGAAGGCGATCGACTCTCTCAAGGAGAAAGGTTTCACACCGGTTGTGTACAAATTCTCCGACGAAGAGAGACCCGCGATCAGCGAGATCTTGAAAGACATCCCGGACAGTGAAGCACTGATCTTCGGTGTTTCTACCTACGAAGCAGAGATACATCCACTCATGAGATTCACCCTTCTCGAGATAATAGATAAAGTGAACTACGAAAAATCCGTCCTCGTCTTTGGAGTGCACGGCTGGGCTCCATCCGTAGAAAGAACAGCGGGAGAGCTTCTGAAAGAAACGAAGTTCAGAATTCTCTCTTTCACGGAGATAAAAGGTTCAAACATGGATGAGAAGAAGATCGAAGAGGCGATATCTCTTCTCAAAAAAGAACTGGAGTGATGAACGGTGAAAATAGTGATCGTTGGAAACGGCCCCGGCGGTGTTGAACTCGCAAAACAGCTTTCAGAAGAACACGAGGTCACCATCGTGGAAAGAGAAACGGTGCCCTACTACACGAAACCCATGCTCAGCCATTACGTCGCAGGACTGGCGGAGGAAAAAAGTCTCTTTCCCTATCCGCTCGACTGGTACGAAAAGAAGGGAATAAAACTCCTTCTTGGAACAACCGCAAAGAGAATAGACGCAGAAAAGAAAGTTCTCGAAACAGACAGAGGAACCCTCGAATACGACGTCCTCGTTCTCGCAACGGGTGCAAAGCCGAGAGCACTCAAGATACCCGGCTGGGAGCGAATGTATACTTTGAGGACGATAGAAGATGCGAAGAGATTGAAAAAGGCAGTGGAAAGAGAGAAAGATCTTCTCATCATCGGCGGAGGGTTCATCGGTCTTGAAATCGCAGGAAATCTGTCGAAGCAGGGTATCAAAGTGAAAGTGGTTGAGAAGATGACCCGTCTCATGGGGTTGGACGAAGAACTGACAGAGAGAATAAAAGGAGAGCTCGAAAAACACGGAGTGGAGTTTTACCTCGGCAGGGACGTGGAGAGAATAGAAAACGATGTTCTCGTCACAGACAAAGAAGAGATACCGGCGAGGGTGATTCTCTGCTCCATAGGAATTGTCCCGGAGGTGTCGCTTGCAGAAGAGAGCGGACTCGATGTGAACAGGGGCATCTTGGTGGACAAAACGTTCAGAACCTCAAAACCTGACGTATACGCCATCGGTGACTGCGCAGAGCACGAAGGCATCATCTGTGGAACAGCGAAAGCCGCTATGGCACACGCGAAAGTTTTGGCAAACACGTTGAAGGGTATACCCGATGAGTACGACTTTCGCTTCAAATCTTCTTACTTCAAGTTCGGAGACTTTCCTATAGCCATAGTTGGAGAACTCACAGACAGAGGAGAGTGGATCGACAGCGAAACAAAGGCTTTCTACAGAGACGAAAAAATCGTCGGTGTGGTCGTTCTATCCGACGTGAGAAAAGCCAGGGAGTGGGAGGAAAGACTAAGAAGCACGCGATGAAACTTTTCGACAGAATAGCGGAAAGGTACGATCTTTTGAACAGGATCATCTCTTTTGGTATGGATACAAAATGGAGAAAACGGGTAGTGGAACTCATCCTTGAGGTGAATCCAGAAAAGGTCCTCGATCTTGCCACAGGAACCGGAGATGTAGCCAGACTCCTGAAAAGAAAAGCACCGCATCTTAAAATCACAGGCCTGGATTCTTCATCGAAGATGCTGGAAACAGCAAAAAAGAGATTGAAAGATGGAGAGTTCATCGTAGGAGACGCTCACAATCTTCCTTTCGACGATAGAAGTTTCGACGCCATCACCGTGGCTTTCGGCTTCAGAAATTTCTCAGACAGAAGAAGAGTCCTGAGAGAGTGCAGAAGAGTTCTCAAAAGAAAGGGAAGATTGGTGATCCTTGAACTCCTTCCACCTAACACCAAAAGATTCACGGGAAAGATCTACTCTTTTTATTTGAAGACCTGGGTTCCATTCGTTGGGGGTCTTTTCAGTGGGGATTTCCACGCCTACAGGTATCTCTCCACCTCAGTTCTCAACTTCCTGACACCGGATCAAATAGTGGAGATGATGAAAGAAGAAGGCTTCGAGATGAGTTTTGAACCTCTTTTCTTCTCTGTAGCGGGAATTTTCATTGGCGATTTGATCTTGTGAGACGTTTGGGATCACCTGCAAAAGCTGATAGAATTTTCTCAGGTAATTAATTCGTCTCAGAAACGAATTTAACATGAGGGGGCAGGATCATGAAGATCTCCATCATCGGAGCGGGGAGTGTGAGGTTCGCACTTCAGCTTGTAGGGGACATCGCTCAGACGGAGGAACTTTCAAGGGAAGATACACACATCTACATGATGGACGTTCATGAAAGAAGACTGAACGCATCTTACATCCTCGCAAAAAAGTACGTGGAAGAGCTGAACTCTCCTGTAAAGATCGTAAAAACATCCAGTCTGGATGAAGCCATAGATGGAGCAGACTTCATCATAAACACCGCCTATCCTTACGATCCGAGGTACCACGACAGCGGCTCTCAAAGATGGGACGAGGTCACAAAAGTCGGTGAAAAACACGGCTACTACAGAGGAATAGACAGTCAGGAGTTGAACATGGTTTCCACTTACACCTACGTTCTTTCTTCTTATCCCGACATGAAGCTCGCCCTCGAGATAGCGGAGAAGATGAAAAAGATGGCACCCAGAGCGTACCTGATGCAAACGGCAAATCCCGTCTTCGAGATCACGCAGGCGGTGAGAAGGTGGACCGGTGCGAACATAGTGGGGTTCTGCCACGGTGTTGCCGGGGTTTATGAAGTCTTCGAAAAACTCGACCTCGATCCAGAAGAAGTGGACTGGCAGGTCGCTGGAGTGAACCACGGTATCTGGCTGAACAGGTTCAGGTACAGAGGAGAAGATGCATACCCGCTTCTCGACGAGTGGATAGAGAAGAAGCTACCAGAGTGGGAGCCGAAGAACCCATGGGACACACAGATGTCTCCTGCCGCGATGGATATGTACAAATTTTACGGTATGCTTCCAATAGGTGACACCGTGAGGAACGGCAGCTGGAAGTACCACTACAACCTGGAGACGAAGAAGAAGTGGTTTGGAAAGTTCGGCGGCATAGACAACGAAGTGGAAAGACCGAAATTCCATGAGCAACTCAGAAGAGCAAGAGAGTGCCTCATAAAACTTGCAGAAGAGGTTCAGCAAAGACCAGGTATGAAACTCACGGAGGAACATCCTGACATCTTCCCGAAAGGAAAACTCAGCGGAGAACAGCACATTCCTTTCATCAACGCGGTAGCGAACAACAAACGTGTGAGACTCTTTCTGAACGTGGAAAACCGGGGAGTGCTCAAAGACTTTCCCGATGATCTTGTGATGGAACTTCCCGTCTGGGTGGACGGCAGTGGAATCCACAGAGAGAAAGTGGAACCCGATCTCACCCACCGGATAAAGATCTTCTATCTGTGGCCCAGGATTCTGAGAATGGAGTGGAACTTAGAAGCATACATCTCGAGGGACAGAAAGGTGCTCGAAGAAATCCTCCTCAGAGATCCAAGGACAAAATCCTACGAGCAGATCGTGCAAGTGCTCGATGAGATCTTCAACCTGCCGTTCAACGAAGAGTTGAGGAGATACTACGAAAAGAAATTCTGAAAGAACAAAGCCCCCTGATCGGGGGCTTTTCTTTTGGCTGGGGCGGGTGGATTCGAACCACCGATCGCGGATCCAAAGTCCGCCGCCTTACCGCTTGGCCACGCCCCAACCCTTTCCATGCTATAATTTTACCACTGTAGGAAAGCTCCTTCAAGGGAGGAAGACAGCATGCGAAAGATCACACTTCATTCAAAACTGGACGGAAGGGAGATTGTTCTCGAGGAAAATCAGAATCTTTTCGATATAGCCAGAGAGTACCAGAAGTACTACAGGTACAAAATACTGGCTGCGAGGGTGAATAACAGGATAATAGAACTCTTCAGAACACCCGATAGAAGCGGAGAACTCGAATTTTTAGACCTCACAGATCCTGACGGACTCAGAATATACCAGAGGGGACTCGTCTTCCTCGCAAGTCTCGCCGTGAGAAAACTGAATTCGGAATGGCGATTGAAGGTCCTTCACTCACTCGGGAAGGGGATATACTGCGAAATCTATAAGGGAAATGAATTAATCGTTCCCGATCAGAATCAGGTGCTCGCCATAAAAAACAAGATGAGAGAACTCGTCGAGAAAGATCTGCCTATTGAGAAGAGAACGTTCTACAAAGACGAAGCAAGGGAGATATTAATGAAGGAAGGACTTGTGAAAACGGTCAATCTCTTCAAGTACAGAAAGAAAAGAACCGTGAAGCTTTACCACTGCGATGGTTTCTGGGCGTACTTCTACGGGTATCTTCCACCGAGCACCGGCAGGATCGACGTTTTCGATGTTCAGCCCTACAATCAGGGGCTTGTTCTTGTCCATCCGGATCCAAAAACAGGAGAGCTTCCCGTCATCCACATGCCCAAACTCTCCCAGGTGTTCCTCGAATACGCCCGATGGCTGAACGTTCTGGAACTCGAGTACGTATCCGATCTCAACGATATCATAGCCCGTGGGGAAAGACACGTGGCCGACCTGATGCTTCTTTCCGAAGCACTTCATGAAAAGAAGATCTCAGACATAGCAGATGAAATCGCAAAAGACAAAAGAAAACGGCTCATTCTGATTGCGGGTCCTTCCTCTTCGGGAAAGACCACCTTCGCCAAGAGACTCTCACTCCAGCTCAGAGTGAACGGTCTAAAACCGGTTGCCATTTCTCTCGACGACTACTTCGTGGACAGAGAGAAAACACCGCGTGACGAAAACGGAAACTACGATTTCGACTCGATAGAGGCTCTCGACATAGAACTCTTCAACAGGAACCTTCAGGATCTTTTGGCTGGAAAAGAGGTGGTCCTGCCGAAGTTCAACTTCAAGACCGGAAAGAGGATGAGAGGTCCCACCCTCAAGTTGGAGAAGGACAATATCATCATCGTCGAAGGAATACACGGTCTGAACGAACGCCTGACGGCCTCTATACCGAAAGAGCAGAAGTTCAAGATATACGTGAGCGCACTGACTCAGCTGAACATAGACGATCACAACAGAGTCACAACAACGGACACGCGGCTCATCAGAAGAATCGTGAGGGACTACAAGTTCCGGGGACACACCGCATACGACACGTTGAAGATGTGGCCAAACGTCAGAAAGGGTGAAGAAAGAAACATCTTCCCGTTCCAGGAAGAAGCTGATGTGATGTTCAACTCGGCCCTGGTTTACGAAATACCAGTGCTTAGGATATTCGCCGAACCGCTTCTCGTTCAGGTTCCGGAAGATACACCAGAGTACTCAGAAGCGCTGAGACTTCTGAAACTTTTGGACTTCTTCCTTCCGATCACGAACATAGAAGATATTCCCGATAAATCGATCCTCAGAGAGTTCATAGGAAGGAGTATCTTCAAATATTGATGAGAAGGTTGATACTGCTCTTTGCTATCTTTTCTGTGACTTTGCTTGCGGAGACAATCACACTCGATGCGACTCTTTTGAATTTCGACGATCTGCTGAAGCTTCTGGAGACTCACTCCAGGGTGTTTGATGTCACCCCACCTTCTACAGGAACCGTGGGAAGTATGAGGTACCTCGAGTACAACGGCCACGTTCTTGCAAACGTTGAAGACCTCTACATACTCGACAACAACAAACTGCCGTCTTCTGGGGTCCCGGTGGAAACCTTGAAACTCTTCGGAGTGGATTACGTTCAAACCAGTGAAGGTGTGAAGATCATAACGTGCCGTGTGAACTCGATCGAAGAGATAGGAAGAACCGTCGTTGTGAACTTCGAGGGTGAGAAGAACTTCGACGTTGAACAAACTCAGGACTCTGTGAGAATCATTGCAAAAGATTGGCTCTTGTTCAGAGGAGTCGTTAAGATGCCCGAGGAGGTTCTCTACGAGAAAGAGAACGTCAGAATCGAAAGAACGGCTGAGAGTGATGGCCAGTTCAGAATTCTGTTGTCCGCCGAGTCGTTGGGAAAGTACGTTGTGAAACCCTTCGGTGAAAGGGTCGATCCGTACGAGAAAGATGTCGTTTTTCTCGTGGGTTACGGTGATGGAAGAATAATCGTGAGGAGCTTTTCGAAAGACCTGAACGGGCTGGATCTGCCTGCATATTCAGAATCTTTGAAGCTCGCAAGAAAGATAGCAAATGAGTTGGGCTACAAACTCGAAGAATGCCCCGTGTACGATATACCCGTTGGTGTTGTTGGGATGATCGTCCTTTTGAGGGAAAAAGACGAAATGCCCGTGTTTCTGGATACCATTGAGAGGCTGATGGCGGAATGAGGAAAAGTGTCTTTGTTCTTGTTTTTTTGATGGCATCCGCTCTTTTCTCCGTTGAACTGAAGATCTGTTATCTGAACGAAGATCTCCTTCCCATTGTGAAAGTTACGGAGGGAAGGGACAATCCTGTCCTCGAAATCTTCGAAGCGCTTTCTTCTCCACCCGAGGGATTGAAAACCTTCGTTCCAGAAGGTGTTCTGAGAGCGTACTTCTTTGTAGGTGACTACCTCATTCTCGATTTTTATGGAGAGAAATTGAAGGGAATGGACTTTGATTCGGAGAGGTACTTCCTCCATCAGGTGCTCTACACGATCTTTCTGAACGTGAAGGGTGTGAACAACGTGTACATCATAATAGATGGAAAGAAACGAGATGTTCTCGCGAAGCACGTGGACATCAGATTCAGCTTTCCAAGAGAGGTGTGGGAAAAGTGGCCGATACGCTGAAACCTGGAGACAGAGTACTGCTTTCTTTCGAGGATGAGAGTGAGTTTCTGGTCGATCTCGAGAAAGATAAAAAACTTCACACTCATCTCGGTATCATCGATTTGAACGAGGTGTTCGAGAAAGGTCCTGGAGAAATCATACGAACGTCCGCAGGAAAGAAGGGATACATTTTGATACCCAGCCTGATCGACGAGATCATGAACATGAAAAGAAGGACCCAGATAGTCTATCCAAAGGATTCATCTTTCATCGCGATGATGCTCGATGTGAAAGAGGGAGACAGGGTCATCGACACAGGTGTGGGAAGCGGAGCCATGTGCGCTGTGCTCGCGCGGGCCGTTGGAAGTTCAGGGAAAGTCTTCGCCTACGAGAGAAGAGAAGAGTTCGCAAAGCTCGCCGAAAGTAATCTAACGAAGTGGGGGTTGATAGAAAGAGTTACAATAAAGGTAAGGGACATCTCCGAAGGCTTCGATGAAAAAGATGTGGACGCTCTGTTCCTGGATGTTCCGGATCCGTGGAACTACATCGATAAGTGCTGGGAAGCTCTGAAAGGCGGAGGTAGGTTCGCAACCGTATGTCCAACAACAAACCAAGTCCAGGAAACCCTGAAAAAACTCCAGGAGCTTCCGTTCATAAGGATAGAAGTGTGGGAAAGTCTTTTCAGACCGTACAAACCAGTTCCGGAAAGACTGAGACCGGTGGATAGAATGGTTGCCCATACTGCGTACATGATATTCGCCACCAAAGTGTGCAGAAGGGAGGAAACAGAATGAGACTGAACCAGATTTCAAAGTTTGCTATCGTCAGTGTAGTAGTACTCGTTCTTGCGCTTCTTCTCGGGGGTTCTGCTAAAACGAATCTCACCGTAGAAGAAGTGAACAAGGCATTGGAGCCGTTCTTTGATTCGCTTTCTTACATCCTGAATTATTACTACGAAGCGGACAAGCTTGACATCAACAAGCTCATAGACCACGCGATAGACGGCCTTGTGAAGGGAACGGGAGACGATTTTTCCTACTACCAGGACCCAGAAACCTACCGTGAAAACCAGATAGAAATGAAGGGAGAGTACGGTGGGCTTGGAATAGAAGTGACCTACGATGCGGAACATGGCGCTATAAAGGTAGTGGCTCCTATGTATGGCACTCCCGCCTGGAGGGCAGGACTCAAAGCGGGTGATCTCATCATAACCATAGACGGCACACCCGTGTCTAAGATGACCTACATGGAAGCCGTGAACAACCTGAGAGGAGAACCCGGAACCTCTGTCACGATCGAGGTTCTCAGAGACGGTGAAAAACTCACCTTCACCATCGTGAGGGAGAAGATCGAGATAAAGATGGTGCTTTACTCCTTCATAGAAACGGAGAAGGGAAGAATCGGGTACGTCAGGATCACACGCTTCGGAGAAAAAGCGGATTCCGACATGAAAAACGCCCTGGACAAGATCTTCGAAAAGGGTGTGAAGGGATTGATAATCGATGTGAGGGACAACCCCGGTGGATACCTCGATGCCGCTCTCAAGATCGTCAGCATGTTCGTCGACAAAGGCGTGATTCTGAAGGTCAGAAACGGTTTCGGAGAAGAAGACGTCTACGAATCCTATGGAAACAACTATCCGAACGTACCGATAGTAGTTCTGGTGAACGAAGGATCGGCCTCGGCATCCGAGATATTGACGGGAGCACTCAAAGACCTTGGCATTGCAACCGTTGTTGGGAGAAAAACCTTCGGTAAGGGCTCAGTACAGACGGGCTTCCCACTGAGCAATGGTGGGGTTCTCTTTCTCACAACGGCTCACTACCTGACACCATCTGGAAAGGACATTCACAAGATCGGAATAGAGCCCGATGTCCTGGTAGAAGAAAACGTTGAAGAAGAACTCCACGCAGAGACCAGAGAGCAGATAGAAGTAGATCCAGAGAAGGATCCATTCGTGAAAAAAGGTCTTGAGGTGCTGCTCGAGAAGATAAAATGACGAGAAACGGATTTCTCTTCATCCTGTTTGTGGTGACGCTGGTTTTACTGATTGTGGACGTATCTTTCAAGAACGAAAGGAAGAGAATCGAGAGACTTCCTTCCTTTGATGTTGTCGTTGAAACACCCTTCAAAGAAACCGTTGAAGAGATGAAGATAGAACTCAACCGATCGATCCTGGTGAGCGAAGTTTTGAAAGAAGTGGAGAAAGCCGAATACTACCCGGAGTGGAAGGCTTTTGTTTTCAGAGACAGAGCAGACTTTGAAAAGGCGATCAACGTGGTGAGAAGAGAGACAGGTGAGAGGTTATCCATCAAGACCACAGAAGATGGTTTAGAATACTTCTTTTCCAGCGGGATGTACTTCATTTTGAAGGTGAAATGATGCTGAACCTGATAAATCTGGACGATTCAGGGAAGAGGTACTCTTTTCTGGTGCCGATTCTGGTGTTCTTTGTGAACACTGTCGGTTTTTGGAACGATATAGCGATGGTGTACAACTCGCTCAGGATTTTCCTGAAGGTTCTCGAGGATTTCTTTTTGTTTTTTCTCTATTCTCTCTCGATATCCGGGCTCTACAAAACGATAACGGGCAGAGCACCAACAGAGATGATGTGGGCACTTTCTTCATACGTTTTCTTGCCCCTTCTTTCTGTGTTTCTGGATGTTCGAGTTTCTCTTTTGATCCTCTTTTTCACTTCTTTGTTCCTTTTTAGGAAGCTGGAGCTGAGAAATCTGCTTTTCATTTCACTTGTGAGAGCATCTGCGCTTTGCCTTTTCATATGGAAGATCTCCTCATGGATGAGGTGAGGGAAGATGAACATAGCGATGTTCAGCGATACCTACGCTCCTCAAATAAACGGCGTGGCAACGTCGATAAGGGTGTACAAAAAGAAGCTGACGGAACGTGGCCACAAGGTTGTGGTAGTGGCTCCTTCAGCCCCCGAGGAAGAAAAGGATGTATTCGTTGTGAGGAGCATTCCCTTTCCCTTCGAGCCGCAACACAGAATCTCCATCGCCTCTACAAAAAATATTCTGGAGTTCATGAGAGAAAACAACGTCCAGATAATACACAGCCACTCTCCCTTTTTCATAGGGTTTAAAGCGTTGAGGGTTCAGGAGGAAATGGGATTGCCACACGTTCACACGTATCACACACTCCTGCCCGAATACAGACACTACATCCCAAAACCCTTCACTCCTCCCAAAAGATTGGTGGAACACTTCAGCGCGTGGTTCTGCAATATGACAAACGTGGTGATCGCTCCCACGGAAGACATAAAAAGAGAACTCGAAAGCTACGGCGTGAAAAGACCCATCGAAGTGTTACCCACCGGTATAGAAGTGGAGAAATTCGAAGTAGAAGCACCTGAAGAATTGAAAAGAAAATGGAATCCTGAGGGAAAGAAAGTGGTTCTCTACGCCGGAAGAATAGCTAAAGAGAAGAATCTGGATTTTCTTCTGAGAGTTTTCGAGAGTTTGAACGCACCGGACATCGCCTTTATTATGGTAGGAGATGGTCCTGAAAGAGAGGAAGTGGAGGAATTCGCGAAGGAAAAAGGACTCGATTTGAAGATCACAGGGTTCGTACCTCATGACGAAATTCCCCTCTATTACAAACTCGGAGATGTCTTTGTTTTTGCTTCGAAAACGGAAACACAGGGACTGGTACTCCTGGAGGCCTTGGCTTCCGGCCTTCCCGTGGTGGCTCTGAAGTGGAAAGGAGTTAAGGATGTTTTGAAAAATTGCGAAGCAGCGGTTCTCATAGAAGAAGAAAATGAAAGACTCTTCGCCGAAAAGATAAAACACATTCTGAAAAACGATCGACTCAGAGAAGAGCTCTCAACAAAGGGGAGAGAATTCGTCAGAAAGGAATGGTCCGTTGATCGATTCGTTCAAAGGCTTGAAGAGATATACACGAGAGCAATAGAAGAAGGTCCTGTTGAAATAAACACATCTCTCATGATAAAGGAATTCGTCAAGTTCGAAAAATTGAAAGAGTTCTTCTCAAAGATCGAAGACAGAATCTGGAGGTGATCTTCTTGTTTCCATTTCACCTGTTTCTCGGGCACGTTGTAGCAGACCACGGTTTCACGAACAACGCAAAGATAAGAGAGTACAGGGGCTGGAAGCTGATCGGGCACATGATCTGGTCGGTCTTTGCCATCCTTGCCTTCACATTCGATGTTATCTTTCAGTCCACCACTGGTGTGGTTGTCTTCTTGGTCTCTGTGGTGGTGCATCTCACGGGAGATCTCCTGAGAGTCTATCTTCACCGGAAGGGAAAGAAGCGTTTGATAAATCTTCTGGAAGTCGCCCTTCTTGTGATTTTTCTTGTACTGAACGCCGCGGTGAAAGATCTCTTCAAAGGATCGTACCTGACAGCGGAGTTTGTTTTCTATCTGCTTGGGATGAACGCGGTATCCGTTGCTGTGACGTACGTCTTCAGGAACTTCGTCCCGGGAGATCCAAAGATATCCGATATCGAAGGGATCTCTGAAAGACTGGCTTTCTTTGTGTTCCTCCTCGCTGGTAAGGATCTCTTCGCTTTCCTTTCCCTCGCCCTTGGTTTTCTATACCGGCTTTGGAAGTTCAGAAAGCCCGATGTGAGGTGGTGGATGAGTCCAGTTTTTGGAGTTCTGATCTCCGTTCTCTGGAACTGGATGATGTACGGGAGGATCTTCTGATGACTTACGCGGTGGGGGACATTCATGGGTGCTTTTACGCTCTGAAGAGTCTTTTGGAAAAACTTCCACTCTCTGAAGAAGACGAGCTGATCTTCATGGGGGACTACGTTGACAGGGGACCGAATTCTCGTGAAGTGATCGAATTCTTGATAGAGCTTTCGAAACACCACAGGTGTGTTTTTTTGAGAGGAAATCACGAAGAAATGCTTCTGAACTGTGTGAAGAACGGCTCTGATTGTGATCTGTGGTTCTTCAACGGAGCAAGAAGCACGGTGGAAAGCTTCGGAGGAGTCGAAGAGATCAAAAAATTTCTTCCTTTTTTCGAAAACACCGTATACCACTATGAAAAGGAAAACTACGTTTTCGTTCATGGAGGGGTAAGACCGGGTGTCTCCCTCGAGGATCAGGATCCTTTCGATCTTGTCTGGATAAGGGACGAGTTCATCTACAGTGAAAATCCTCTTCCAGGAAAGATCGTGGTGTTCGGACACACTCCCTTTGAAGAGCCGTTCGTTTCTCGCGATAAAATTGGAATCGATACGGGATGTGTCTACGGAGGAAGACTCACCGCTCTTAGGGTTGAAGATAGAAAATTCTTTCAGGTAGAATGTGCAAACAGGAGATGGTAGAGTGAAAGCGGTCTATCCAGGATCTTTTGATCCCATCACTCTCGGACATGTGGACATCATCAAAAGAGCGCTTTCTATTTTCGACGAGCTTGTGGTCCTCGTCACGGAGAATCCGAGAAAAAAGTGTATGTTCACCTTGGAGGAAAGGAAAAAGCTGATAGAAGAGGTTCTCAGCGACCTAGATGGAGTGAAGGTGGATGTTCATCATGGCTTACTCGTGGATTATTTGAAAAAACATGGTATAAAAGTCTTGGTGAGAGGACTCAGGGCTGTGACCGACTACGAGTACGAGCTGCAGATGGCGCTTGCAAACAAAAAATTGTACAGCGATCTGGAAACAGTGTTTCTGATCGCAAGCGAAAAATTTTCTTTCATATCCTCCAGTCTTGTGAAGGAAGTGGCCCTGTACGGCGGTGATGTGACCGAATGGGTACCACCCGAGGTAGCCAGAGCCCTGAACGAAAAGTTGAAGGAGGGAAAGCGATGAAGATAAAGGTGAAGCTTCCAGACGGAAAAGAAAAAGAGTACGACAGAGGCATCACACCGGCGGAGATCGCAAAAGAACTGGGCATAAAAAAGGCGATCGGAGCGGTTGTTAACGGTGAACTCTGGGACCTGAAAAGACCCATCGAAAATGACTGCGAACTGCGGCTTGTAACTCTGGAGGATCCCGAGGCACCCGAGTTCTACAGACACACCATGGCACACATCCTCGCACAGGCTGTGATGAGACTCTATGGAAAAGAAAACGTAAAACTGGGAATCGGCCCCACCATTGAGAACGGTTTTTACTACGATTTCGATATAAAGAACGGAAGGCTCACAGAGGAAGATCTCCCAAAGATAGAACAGGAGATGAAGAAGATAATAAAGGAAAATCTTCCTATAGAAAGAAAGGAGATCAGCAAAGAAGAGGCAAGAGAACTTTTCAGAGATCAGCCTTACAAACTCGAGCTAATAGAGGAGATCGAAGGCAACAGAGTAACGATCTACCGTCAGGGAGAGTTCGTGGATCTCTGCAGAGGTCCTCATCTTCCTTCGACAGGAATAGTGAAGCACTTCAAACTCCTCTCCGTTTCAGGCGCGTACTGGCGAGGCAGTGAGAAGAATCCCATGCTCACAAGAGTTTACGGAACGGCCTTCGCCAAAAAGGAAGACCTCGACAATTACTTGAAATTCCTTGAAGAAGCCCAGCGAAGGGACCACAGAAAATTGGGACCTCAACTCGAACTTTTCATGCTGAACACCGAGTACGCTCCCGGTATGCCGTTCTTCCTTCCAAAGGGAGTCGTAGTGCTCAACGAATTGATGAAATTTTCCAGAGAACTCCATCGTGAGAGAGGATACCAGGAGATCTTCACACCGCTCATAATGAACGAGCAGCTCTGGAAGATCTCCGGTCACTGGGATCACTACGCTGAGAACATGTACTTCATAGAGAAAGACGAGGAAAGGTACGCGGTGAAACCCATGAACTGTCCCGGTCACATTCTCGTGTACAAGAGCAGGACGGTTTCCTACAGGGACCTACCGCTGAGATTCTTCGAGTTTGGCCGGGTTCACAGATACGAGAGAAGCGGAGTTCTCCACGGTCTCATGAGGGTGAGATCCTTCACACAGGACGATGCACACATATTCTGCACTCCCGATCAGATCGAGGAAGAGATACTCGGCGTTCTCGATCTCATAAACACCATCTACAGCCAATTCGGCTTCACCTACAGAGTGGAACTCAGCACAATGCCCGAAGATCACATGGGTGACGAAGCGATTTGGGAGAAGGCAACAACCGCCTTGAAGAATGCCTTAGAAAGGGCCGGGCTCTCGTACAAAGTGAACGAGGGTGAAGGCGCTTTCTACGGTCCGAAAATAGACTTCCACATAAGAGATTCGATAGGAAGAGAGTGGCAGTGTGCCACGATTCAGCTGGATTTCATGATGCCCGAAAAGTTCAACGTCACTTACATAGGCCCAGACAACAAAGAGCACAGAGCCGTGATGATACACAGAGCGATATACGGTTCGCTCGAAAGGTTCTTTGGCATCCTGATAGAGCACTTCGCTGGAGCGTTTCCAACCTGGCTTGCACCGATCCAGGTGGCAGTTATTCCCATATCAGAAAAACACAACGACGGTGCGGAAAAGGTTGCAAGGAGGATCTCTCAGGAAGGGTTCAGGGTCTTCTTCGATAACCGCCGTGAAACTCTTGGATACCGTATCAGACAGGCTCAAACCCAGAAAATACCGTACATGATAATAATAGGTGACAAAGAGCTGGAGAGCGGGAAGATCTCCGTGAGAACAAGAACGGGGAGAGAGATAAAAGACGTAGATCCAGAACACTTCGTCGAAACTCTGAGAAACGAAGTTCTGAGCAGAAAGCTCGAACTTTCAATGGAGGGATAATCGTGAAATGTTTCTTCGAGAGTGAAGAATTCGAGAAAGCTGTGGAAAAAATAGATCGACTCTACGAAAAGGTCGATTCAATAGAGGAGGCAGAAATAGCTTTCTTGAGAGAAAAAAAGCCTTTTCAGGGAGTGGCTGTGGTGAAAGAAGAAACGTACACCATCTACAAAACTGGAGAGAAACTCGTAGAACTCGAAGACCCAGAAAAAGCTGCATCGATAGCGTATATCCTCGCAGGGGAGAAGTTGCTCTCTGGAGGCTGGGTGAGAAGGATGGTCAGCGGTCTTCTTCAGGCGATGATTGTTCTCATGGAGATAGAAGACGAAAACGGCTGGAGTCACTCTCAGAGAGTTGCAAGACTCGCAGAACGTGTGGGAAAGAAACTGGGCTTATCGGAAGAAAAGCTCTCTCTGTTGAGAGAATACGCCATGCTACACGATGTGGGAAAGATCGGAATAGAGCAACTCATGCTTTACACTCCAACCCGGATTAGAATTTTCGAGCAATATCCCCAAGATCACACCATCATGGGGTCTGTTTTTCTCGCGTCTTTAGAGGTCTTGTGGGATGTCGTTCCGATCGTGAGACACCACCACGAAAACTGGGACGGCACGGGATATCCCGATGGGCTCAAAGGTGAAGAGATTCCACTTGAAGCGCGAATAATAAGCGTGTGTGATTACTACGACGTTCTCACAAATTTCGTTTCGTCAGAATGGGAAGGGAGAACCAAAACACACGAAGAGGCACTGGAAATCATAAAGAAAGAGGCTGGGAAAAAATTCGACCCAAAAGTGGTGGAAGCTTTTCTTGAAATCTTCTCAGACGAGGCTGTCGAGTAAGACACCAACGAGGAGTTCGGGGGCTCTGAGACTCGCTTTGAGGATGTTGAGGGCGAGTTTCAATCTCTCCAGATCTTCTCTGAGTCTTTCTCTTTCGAGCGGATCTGTTTCTGTTTTCAGCTGTCTTTCGAGCTCGAGTATTTTTCTTTCGATCTCCTGCTGTTTGTCTTGAAGTTCCGATCCGAGGGAGTGAGTTCTTTCACTGCTTTTAGTTCCTGGTGTATAGATGAAAACTTGGGTTCTTCCCGCAACGGCCGCAAGGAACGAGCCTCTCTTCCTGAGATCGAGTGCTATGTTGCTGTAGATGATCGTCCCGCCCTCTCTGAGGGCTTCTTTTTTGAAGTAAATCAAGTTGGATATTTCCTGAGACAGGACCCTCATTATACTTCGGCTCGCGGGAGCGGAATGTGGAATACCGGGTTCTCCAGGATCGAGTTTGTATCCAAGAATGGGGTTTGAGATCATAAATCTCCCCCCTGAATTTTCCCGAGAACGTTCGTGATAGATGCCTTCACTTCGACGTTCTTCCCTGAGAAATCCATTATGATCTTTGGAAGTTCCGCTTTCCTGTGGAAACCGTGCCTCTTTCTGATACCGAGCTTCTCGAGAACGGGTCTCCAGCTACCACAGTTCACGTACAGCTTTTTACCCTGAGTCGTTGGAACTATTCGGTAAGCGAAGTGATGAACATGCCCCATCACAAGTATATCAACTTCTTCCACTTCATGTAAATCTCCGGAATAACCCGTCATGAACTCTTTCCAGCGAAGATTCCCCTTCAAGATGGATTTCGCCCATTTCTGAAGATAGTCAACTCTTCTCAATTTTCTGAGTGTGTATATACTCCTTACGAGTACTTTACCCAGCTCCACACCGCCGAACCTATTCACAAATACCCTGGAGAGCCAGTGCGTTCTCGGGAAATTGTTTTTCATCCATTTCCTGGCTTCTCTAGTCTTCAACATACTGAGAAAACTTTTCAGCCACAGTTCAACCAGATCAACGCTGAGATCGTAGATTTCCGTCACGTAGTCGAACCAGTGAAAGACGTCGAGCAGAGGCCTCACGTTGTCGTAATCTCGAATGACATCCTCAGGAGCGAAGTTAACCACCTGACTGTCGAAATTTATCATCATGTATCTGGCTATGTAGTCTCCAAGAGGCGGTATTACCTTTTTGGTTTTCCTGTCCACGGTGAAGCGGTTTATAACATCGAACTGGTTTCCATGGAGCACAAGGAGTTTGCTGTGAGGATCGTAGTAGTACGGAAGTATCTCGAACTTTTCAAAGCGATTCTTCAAGGCATTCTGAAGTTTTTTGTTTTTGAGAATATGGTAATCGTGGTTTCCCACCACGTAATATACTCTGTGTCGTCTGGAAAACTTCTTGAGAGTCTCAAAGACTTCGGAGTGTTTTTTCTCGATTTCGTCGATCACCGTCTCATCGAGTGTTTCTACAACCTCCTCGAAAGAGACAAGCCCAATTTCCTTCACCGTGCGACTTTCGAGTATTTCAAATCCATCACCAACGACGAAGAGTTCAACATCTTCAGTTTGAGACATGTCTTCGATGAAATTCACAAGCTCTTTATCGAAAAAAAAGTCGTCTTTCGCAGAACCGTCTCCTATGTGAAGATCGCTGATGAACACCCTCTTTATTTTTTATCACCCCATTGTTCGAAAAACTTTCCGATTCTCATAACCAAAGCGGTTGCTCGAAGTTCTGCTTTCTCACCTTTTGGTACGATGAACGTTTCAAAGGGGGAAACCTGTCTGTTGTCCAGTACACCGTTTTCTAGAATCACAATCGCGCAGAATCCTTCCAATTTTCCTCTTTCCAGTTTTTCTATCCTGAAGTACTCACATTCGAAGTTTTCAAAGTTCTCCACTATCAAGTCTTCGACTTTCCTTTCTTTCATCACTTTGAAAGCCTTTTCTATGTGGAGCTCTCTGCCGCGTCCCCAATCGTAAACCCTGTAGGTGAGGTCGGACGCCTGCTGAACCTCCACGAGAAGACCACCAGGCCCGAGGGCGTGGACCGTTCCAGCGGGTAGAAAAACAAAAGTTCCAGGTTCTATTTCCACCTTTTTCAAAGCTTCATCCCAGCTGTTGTCTTCAAGTGCTCTCTTGACCTTCTCCGGGTCTTCCCCTATGGCGATCTGACCTTTTTCTACGAAGTACCACGCTTCGGTCTTGCCCCACGGTTCGTTTTCCAGCTCCTGGGCTTCATCGTCGTTGGGATGAACCTGAACGGAAAGCCAATCCTCGGCAGAAATGAGTTTCACAAGGAGTGGAAAACGCGGCAACTTCTTTCCAATGAGCTTCTCCATATCTTCGTTGAGATCGAGACCACCTTCCGCCTCTGTAATGAAGAGTGGATGCCCGGATAAAAGCCATACTTCTCCTATTTTCTCGTTTGAACCGAACATCTCACCAAGGCGATAACTGCCCCATATCTGCTTTCTCAGTTTTGGAAAGACTTTTATCATCACGCTGAATACCCTCCTACTCTTATTTCACCGTCTCTGTAGTAGAAAACCGCTTTTGCAAGTTCTTTTTCCACACGAAACACTCTCTCGAACATGACGATTTCAACACCGGAATAAACAACCTCTTTCACAACAACGGAGGCGTTTTTAGCCATTTCTTCGGCTATTTCTTTGAGCCTTTTCAGTTCTCCCTCGTTTTTCTGAATGGAATCTCTGAGATTTATCAAAGTGTTGTTCACTTTGTTCAGAAGCGCTTCTTTGTCAGGTGGGAATTTGTCTTTCAACATTCCCTGAAGCTTTCTGAGCTCAACGAGCAGTTTCGTCAATTTCTGAACGTTTTCTCTATCAAGGGAGATCTGGGCAGAGAGGAGTTTTATTTTCTCGTTGATCTCAGGATCGACTCCAACTTCTACCCTTGTCTTAACACCTATAGGAGAACCCAAAAAATAGGTTTCTACCTTCACCTGAGCTATGGTTATACCACCTCTTATACTTCCTCCTTTACCGGAAACAACGACATTGATGGCCTTAACTGCGGAGTTCTCTATGTTCTTCTCCACCTGAACTTCCTCGGCCTCCACTTCTGCGCTCTCTATAAAAACGGCTTTGACAGTTTTCTTTGCTTTTACGAACGCCTTCCCTCTTCCTTTTATTCCTCCAGCTGTGATACTTCCATTGAAGGAAATCACCGTTGCTGCTTCTATTACACCTTTCACTGTGATGTCTTCCTGAGCCTTTACGACGAAATCTGGTTTCACATCACCTTTCACAACCACCTTGCCGGGAAAATCTATATTTCCGGTGGAATAGTCCACGTTGTCAACTTCCAGAGTGTCATACACGTGTATCGTACCGTTTGTTTCTATGACCAGAATCCCGCTCTTCGTTGCGATAATCTCGTTATCCTTCATCGTCACGTTGTATCCCAAATGATACTCCGGCACTCTTCCAGGTCTTGGTTTCACGGGGTTTCCAAAAACATCTATTCCTTCCTTTCCAGGAGTCGGTGGTATAATGCGGGCAATTGTTTCTCCTTTCCGCACGATCACTCTCTGCTTGGCAGGAATTTCTCTCAGATCTATCTTTTCTCCTTCTTGAGAAGTAAATTCTATCCTCTTCAAAAGTTCAACTCTTCCATCATCTCCATCTACCGGTGGAGTGCCCTCCGCTACAAGAACAGGTGTGTTGTACACAGGTGATCTTGCCAGGTCTTCTATGATTTCTTCCTTTATACCGTGATTTATTCCGGCGGAGCGTAGTGCATTCAAAAGCTCTTCCTTTGTGAGAGGAAGTTCGCTGGATCCCTCTTTTCGCAGAGTCACATAAGCCTGCATTCTGTCTTCAGAAACTGTGATCTCCACCTTCACCCCTATCCCTCCGTATCACCAGGGATTCTCTTCCAGGAACTTTTTCATTGTTTCAATGGCCCTTTCGGCGAGTTTTTTTCTCTTTTCGAACTTATCCTTCACACGGCCCTTCAGCGGAGGAAGGAGTCCAAAGTTTGCGTACATTGGCTTCAGATCTCCTTCAACCTTCTCTATTATATAACTGAAGAGCGATCCCATCATGGTCTCCTCGGGAAGTTTTAACGGAGAGAGTCCCTTCAGGATACGATGAACGTTGTAGGCCACGTAGATTCCCGACGCAGCAGATTCCATGTATCCCTCCACACCTGTGATCTGACCAGCGAAGAAGATGTTAGGGTGCTTTTTCAGACGGAAAAAGATATCGAGCAATTCTGGAGAGTTTATGTAAACATTCCTGTGCATAACTCCATACCTTACGATCTCGGCGTTCCTGAGACAGGGGATCTTTCTCAGAACTCTCTTCTGTTCACCCCATTTCAGTCTGGTCTGAAATCCAACGAGACTGTAGAATCTGCCCTCTTTGTCCTCTCTTCTAAGCTGAACGACAGCATAGGGTTCTTTACCCGTTCTTGGGTCCACCAGACCTGTTGGTCTCAAAGGACCGTATCTCAGTGCGTCTTTCCCGCTTCTGGCTATTTCCTCTATGGGCTGGCAGCGTTCGAAGAGAAGCTTCCGATCGAAATCCTCCATTTCTATCACTTCAGCTTCGACAAGCGCCTTCCAGAATTCCTCATACTCTTCCTTGGTGAGAGGACAGTTTATGTAATCCTTTCCCTTCCCAAATCGGTCTCCCCAGAAAGCGCGCTCCATGTCTATAGACTCGAAGGTCACGATCGAAGAGACGGCATCGAAGAAGAAAAGAAAATCGTCACCGAGAAGGTTTCTCAAAAAAGAGAATAAACCATTCGATGTGGCTGGCCCCGTCGCTACAACCCATATTCCTTCTTCTGGATCGAACTCGGTTACTTCCTCTCTGATGATCTCCACACTCTCAAGCCTTTCTATGGCCTCTGTCACTTCCTTCGCGAAGATGTTACGGTCCACCGCGAGGGCCTTTCCAGATGGAACACGTGCTTTCTCCGCGGCTTCGAGTGTTATGGAACCCATCAGCCTCATCTCAGCTTTCAGGAGTCCTTCGGCGTTTGTTATGTCTTCCGATTTGAGAGAGTTGCTGCAAACAAGTTCCGCGAAATATCCTGTTTTGTGCACTTCCGTCATCTTCTTCGGTCTCATTTCAAAAAGACGAACCCTTATTCCCCTTTTTCCAAGGTTGTAAGCCACCTCTGAACCCGCGAGTCCTGCTCCGATGACATTCACGATCATTCTTTCACCTCAATTTTTTCTTGACAACGGTGAGGTTTCCATTTCTAAGAGGACGAACCCTGAATTCGTCGGTGACGCGAGAAATTATGTAGAGGCCATACCCACCCTCTCGCGGATTCTCCAAATCGGGCGGTGTAGGCTTCAGTCTGGTGGGATCTACGGGAGGACCGAAGTCTCTCACCAACACGTGAAAGACCTCGTCCTTTAACGTGTAACTCACAACGATTCGCTTTGTTTCATCGTTCTTGTAAGTGTGTTTGATCACGTTCGCGAGGATTTCTCCCAAAACTATCTCCATGTCAACGATCAAACTGTCTGATGATTCATGCATTTGAAGAAAATCTCGCAGGACAGAACGAGCGATCTTTATATGAGACTTTTTGGAGAACAGCGCAACGCTCACGGTGTCGATCAATCCAGGCCCCCCTTTAAAATCAAAAACGCTTCAACGGGTACTCTTGGTGACAAAAGGGTCTTCTTCTCGAACTCCAGAATCTCCTTGAAAACAACTTCCACACTCTTTTCAGTCAATTCTGCCATCTTCTGGGTATCACCCGTTCTCAGGAAAGTCTTCACCGATTCAGGAATCTGTATGTTCAAAGAAAAGTTGTACGCGGGCAGTTTTTCGTAGAAAGAAAAAGGTTCGTTCACATATCTGTCCATCAACAGAGCCTTCCTCACGGCTTCTTTGATATCCCTCTCTGGATCGGAAAAAGAGACCTTCTCTTCGTTGATCTGCAGCGATATTCCAGCAGGTGCAATACCCACGTCTATTTCTCCGGCGTTGTAAATCACGTCCGCAAAACTTGAGAGTTTCTCCCTCAGAGAAAGTCTGGTTTCAAAGTTCTCAGATCGAACGATGAAGACCCTCTTTCCGGGTCGCCAGTCGTTGAACAGAACTTCCACGAGGTTTTCCACTTCTTCGCTGTACAGCCTCATTCGAAGAAGTTCGTGATTCAAAAGTTCAACGAGAACGTCGCGTCCTTGTGTCTTCTCGTCGGTGAAAATCGCCATCTTTCCGAGGACGGTCTGCGCCGGGAAACAGAAAATTTTTCCCTTCAGCGGAACATTCGACTCCAGAACAGTTCTGGCCATTTCGAAAACTAAGTTCTCCGGTAAACCCAGTCCGTTCCAGAGTATTCTCTTTCCGTCACATATGACCACGTTTTCTGGAAATCTCAGCATGTTTCTCCCTTCTTTCCAGAAGGCTGAAAACACAACCGCAGTAGTTTTGTCTGTATATCCCGAGTTCCTTTGAGAGTCTCACGCCCTCCTGGTAGGCTCCTCCCTTTCTGAAGTTCTTGAAGAAGAATTTCACCCCGTATTTTTTCTCGATGGTTTTTCCAATATTTTCTATCATCGAAAGATTTTTCCTGGGACTTGCAAGAAGGGTCGTGGAAAAAGACTCATGGCCTCTCCTCGTCGCTTCTTGCGCTGTTCTCTCAAGAAGAAAACCGATGCACCTCTCACATCTTTCGCTGCCCTCACCGAGATCTTTGTAGTCTTTGACCGATGCGTACCACTTTCTTATTTCTTCTGTTGAATACTCACCGTAATGAACACTCAGCGAAAAATGATGAGCAACTTTCTCCACAGCCTCCCTTCTTTTCTCGTAATCTGAAGGAGGCTGGATGTTTGGATTGTAAAAGAAGAACTCGGCATCCCTCAAATGGAATATTGTCGTGAGAAGATCCGGTGCACAGCAAACGTGAATCAGCACAACCCCCACCTCAGAAGAGTTTACTGGAATCGAGAAGGATAGTCACAGGACCATCGTTCACCAGATGAACGTGCATATGAGCTCTGAACTTCCCCGTTTCCACTTTCAAACCCTTTTCTCTGAGAAGTTCCACAAACCTCTCGTAAAGCGCTTTCCCTTTATCTGGAGGTGCGGCTTCTGTGAAAGAAGGCCGCTTTCCTCTTCTGCAATCTCCATAGAGGGTGAACTGTGAAACAACAAGGACTTCCCCGTTTATGTCTTTAACGGAGAGGTTCATCTTTCCATCTTCATCCTCGAAGATTCTAAGTCCAGAAACCTTGTCGGCCAGCCATTCGCAGTCCTCTTCTGTATCATCTTTTCCCACTCCAACAAAGACAAGAAGCCCTCTTTTTATGGCTCCCACCGTTTTTTCTTCGACAATCACCTTTGCCTCGCTGACTCTCTGCACAACTGCCCTCATTGCACCACCCTTTCCGCGTCCAGAACGTATCTGTAGGATCTGAGCCTATCGAGAAGACCGGAGAGCTCGGTGGTGTTGGATATTTTTATATGAATTTGCACAACAGGTGGTTCTTCTGATTTCAGAGTCTTCATGGCCACAAATTCCGCACCGAGGTTCGTTATTCGATCTATCAAACTCGGAAGGTTTTTTTCCGAGTCAAGGACCACCCTTATGTGTGCATCGAACATTTCTGAAGTTTCAAGGTTCCATTCAGCTGAGAATATTCGGTCCTGTGACATGTTCTTCAGGTTTCTACAATCCCTTCTGTGTATGGTCATGCCTCTTTTACTGACAACGGCCACTATGGGATCGCCCATGATCGGATGACAACATTTCGCAATGTGGAACTCTATACTGTCTATTCCATCTACCTTCACAAGATTCTGCATCTTCACCTTTTTCTTTGTGGAACGCTTTTTCACAACGATCTTTTTTCCCAGAATCGCTTCTATGAGATCTTGTGTGGTAATACTACCTTCTCCGATTCTCATGAAGAAATCCTTTTCCTGGTACGTGTTCAAATACTTTTTGATTCCTTCCGTTTGCATCACTTCTTCGAAGGATTTTCCGAGCTTTCGGCAGATCTTTCTGAGAACTTCTTTTCCTCTTTCTACGAGTTCGGGCGCGAGTTTTTCCTTCAGAAACCTTCTGATTTTTGCTCGCGCGCTGTGGGTTTTGGCGTACTTCAACCAGTCAACACTTGGACCTGGAGAGTTCTTGTTGACGATTATTTCAACAACATCTCCGTTTCTCAGCTGATAGTCGATAGGAACGATCTTTCCGTTCACCTTTGCTCCACTGTAGTGATGCCCTATCTCTGTATGTATCGCGTACGCGAAGTCAATTGGTGTGGAACCCTTGGGAAGGTGGATGATATCTCCTTTCGGGGTGAAAACAAAAACTTCATCCATCTGGAGCTCTTTCTTGATATCCTCAAATTCGGTGAATCCCTGGGCAAGTTCTTTTCTCCAATCGAGGAGTCTTTCTATCCATTCTTTCGCTGTTTTCAGGTCAGGTTTTTCCTTGTATATCCAGTGAGCAATCAAACCGTACTCTGCTTCTCTGTGCATCTCCTCGTCTCTTATCTGTATCTCAAGAGGCTCACCGTAACCCGTTATCACAGCTGTGTGGAGTGAACGATAGCCGTTCGATTTCGGTGCAGCGATGTAGTCTTTGAACCTTCCCGGAAGTGGTTTCCAGATGTTGTGAACGATCCCCAGGACGGTGTAGCAGGTGGTCACGTCTTTCACTATCACTCTCAGAGCGATCAAATCGTAGATTTCTTCGAATTTTTTTTCTTTTTCCTTCATTTTCTTCCATATGCTGTAATAGTGTTTGTACCTTCCCTCCACAATTGCTTTTATCTTGTGCTCTTCCAAAGCACTTTTGAGAAGGGAGATGTATTCATTGGTTCTCTTTTCTCTCTCTTTTCTCTTCTCAGCGACGAGTTCCTTTATCTTGTAGTACTCCTCCGGGTACAGCACCTTGAAAGCCAGGTCTTCGAGTTCAGACTTTATCGAGTAGATTCCGAGCTTATGAGCCAGAGGTGCGTAGATCTCGAGGGTTTCGTAGGCTTTGTACCTCTTCTTTTCCTGATCCTGAACATAGTGAATGGTGCGCATGTTGTGAAGACGATCGGCGAGTTTTACAAATATAACTCTCATGTCCTCCGCCATTGCAAGAAACATTTTCTGTATGGTTTCTATCTTTTTTCGAGAGTCTTGATCGCTCCCGATCGGTGCGTTTATATTGCTGACTTTTGTGACACCATCCACGATCCTGGCCACTTCAGGCCCAAACTCTTTTTTTATTTGATCAAGGCTGACATTTTCACCGTCTTCAACAACATCGTGCAGAAGAGCCGCAACCAGAGTCGTCACATCGACTCCCAGAGCCGCAAGGATTTTTGCGACCTCAACGGGATGGGTTATGAAGGGTTCTCCAGAAAATCTCTTCTGACCTTCATGAACGATTCGAGCAAACTCATAAGCCTTTGTGAGGAGTTTTTTCTCCTCTCTTGTGAAGCTCTTTTTTCTGAGACTTTCCAGGTCTCTAATTACTTCTCTCGCTTCTGTCTCAATCTCTGTTCGATTGATCACAATTTCACCACCGAATTCACTCTCTGTGAAGAAAATTATAACATGGGAGAGGAGCGTAAGCCGGATTCTGTCGTGGGCGGTCATCAATCTGGGGTGTGCGTTACCACACACCTCGAGCGGCCAACCCGGGGGAATAGGGGGAGCGACCCAACCCCCTGCTCGGCCTTGCTCCAGGTGGGGGTTGCCAAGCCGCCGGGTTGCCCCGACGCTGGTGGGCTCTTACCCCACCGTTCCACCCTTGCCCTAAGCGGGCGGTTTTCTTCTCTATGGCCCTGTCCGAGGGTCACCCCTCCCGGGCGTTACCCGGCACCCTGCTCCAGAGTCCGGACTTTCCTCGGGAAGCGCGAGTGTGCGCCCCCGCGACCGCCTGCTCCTCTCCCTGTTCAATTAGACTTTCCCGGTTTCATCACCGTTCCGGTAAAAAGCGCTACCAGAACGAGTATTCCTCCTAAAAGCTGAAGGAAAGACATACGCTCTCCAAGGAGGAGAAATGAAAGCACAAGAGAAACAAAGGGTTGAGTCATGTAAACGAGTGCTGTCGTGTTGTTTCCCACTTCCTTTTGATACCTCATCTGCCAGAGGATTCCAAGTGTTGTAGCGAATACTCCGCTGTAGATTCCCACAGAAATCGTTCCAAGATTGAAATGCCACCTTTCGTTCAATCCAAAGAGAAAATTGACGACCCCAACGGTCACAAACTGCCAGAAAAGCATGTTCTTTTCTTCTTCGAATCTGGAAAATCTGGTTATGAGAACCACGTGCAGCGCAAACAGAACCGCACAGAAGAACTGAAAGAGATCTCCCGGCGTGATTCCCGATACACCACCCGTGAGCAAATAGAGCCCCAGAAATCCTGAAATAAAAGAGAGAAAATGAGTTTTCTTCAACTTCTCCTTTTCAAGAAGAAACGCGAACAAAGGCACAAGAAACACAAAACTCGAAACGATGAAACCGCTTTTTGCGGCGCTTGTGAATTTCAATCCCCAGAGTTGAAACATGTACGCTCCACAGAGAACCAGCCCCAGCAGGAAACTCTTCACGAACCTGCCGGGCCCGAACACAAAAAGCGAAAGTAAAGCAGAGCTTCCAAATCTCACGGTGTTATAAACAAAAGGAGAAACACCTCCAAGAACGAGTTTCTGAAGCGGAAAAGTTGAACCCTGAAGAATTGCCGTTAGAATGAGAAACGCAAGGGCTTTATTTTCCCGCCACATCCAGAACCTCCACCAGAACGCTCGGTGTTATCGTGTGTTGAGACACTTTCACATCGTTTCCAACAAGAGAAATCCTCTTCAAGAGATCGAGGAAGTTACCCGATATGGTGATGTCTTCCACACCGTGTGCGATCTCTCCGTTCTCCACCCAGTATCCCTTCGCAAACAGTGAAAATTCCCCAGATATAGAATTCGCTCCCGCGTGCATTCCCTCAACTTCCGTGATAGCGACTCCTCTGTTCATCTCCTTCAAAAGTTCTTCAAAAGACATCTCGCCCGGAATCAGCATGAGATTGACTGGATTTATTCCTCCTGTGAATCCATTTCCCGTTGGTTTCACTCCCTCTTTTCTGGCCGTTTTCAAGTTGTGAAGGAATGTTTTCAACACGCCGTTCTCCAACACGAACTTCTCAGTTGTGGGAACTCCTTCATCGTCGAAGGGAGTGCTGGAAAGTCCCTTGGGATGGTAAGGCAGATCCTTTATTGAAACAACAGGATTTCCCACCTGCTCTCCAAGTTTTCCTTTGAGTGGCGAGAGGTTTTTCTGTACGTTCTCAGCCGAGATCATGGGTATGAACATCTCCATGAGATCGAGCAGCGCTGTGTTTCTCATCAACACAGGATACTTCCCGGATGGTATCGTTTTTGAACCGATGAGAGAAATCGCCTCTTCTGCGGCTCTTTTCCCTATTTCCTCTGGATCCAGATCCTCCGGTGTCCTCGCCAGTTCGTACCAGGAACCAGATCGTGGATTGGTGTCTCTTGCAATTGCCATGACGAAAAGAAAACCTCCATCCATCTGACTTTCAGCGTTCAAGCCCAGTGTGTTGGTGATGATCTTCTTCATTAACATATCCCTGTACATGACTATCGGTACCATAACGACGTGTTCGTTTTTCGCAGCACTCTCGTGAGCCCTCTTGGCCATACCCATTTTCTCTTTGACGGAGAGTTTTTCGAATTTCCCAACGTACGTTTCCATTTCTCTGTACTCTTCCCCACCCTCAAAGAAGTATTCTTTCTCTTCACTGTCTTTGATCTGCAGATTGCTCAGTGCTTCTTCGAAACACTTTTCTGGATCTTTCAGAACCTGTGTTCTGAACGCTCCTGTTTTTCCATCCTTCAGCACTTTTATCTCCACGTTGAATTTTCCCGCGTCCGTGTACTGATCGAGGTCACCGTTTGCGAGACGGAGAGAAAATTCCTTAGTTTCCAGAAAGCTTATCTGAGCCTCAACTCCATTTTTCTTTGCAAGAGAGAACAATCTATCTTTGAATTCTTCGAAAGTCATTTGTTTCGCCCCCCTACTACGATCTCCTTAACTCTTATCGTGGGCTGTCCCACATCCGCCGGAACGGATCCAGAGAACGAACCACACATTCCCTGATCGCGCGCCAAATCGTTCCCTACCATGTCGATCTTCTGAATGATCTCGTGTCCCTTGCCTATCAATGTGGCACCCCTCGCCGGCTTCGTAATCCTTCCTTTCTCTATGAGATACGCTTCAGAAACCGCGAAGTTGAACTCCCCGGTGGCCGGATTGACCGATCCACCTCCCATGGTTTTCGCGTAGAGGCCGTACTCGGTAGCCGAAATGATTTCTTCCGGGTGGTAGTCGCCAGGGAGAATGAACGTGTTGCTCATCCTTGAAGTGGGTGGGAAGGTGTAATCCTGTCTTCTACCACTTCCCGTACTCTTCATCCCCATTCTCCTCGCACCGAGCCTGTCCACAAGGTAGCCAACGAGAATTCCTTTGTCTATGAGCAGTGTTCTCTGTGTGGGAGTTCCCTCGTCGTCCACGTTAGCGGAACCCCAGCCGTTTGGAATGGTGGCGTCGTCCACCGCGGAAACACATTCCGCAGCCACCTTTTGTCCGAGCTTTCCTGCGAAAACGGAAGCCCCCTTCGCCACAGACGTCGCTTCAAGACCATGTCCAACCGCTTCGTGGAAAATGACTCCTCCGAAACCGTTGGCTATCACAACCGTCATCTTTCCAGCTGGAGCGGGCTCTGCCTCAACCATCCTCGCTGCTATCCTCGCCGCCTTCTTTGCCGCTTCTTCCACATCTATTCTGTCGAAGAATTCGAAACCCATTCCTGCCCCGGGGCCGTAGAAACCCCTTTCGAGCACTCCGTCCTTTTCCGCCACTGCGTTTATCATCAAACGGGTCCTCACACGTCTGTCCTCAGCCCAAATTCCTTCTGAATTTGCAACCAGAATCTCCTGATCGTAGTCCCAGTACCAGACCACCACCTGTTTTATGAGTTCGGAGTAATTCTTCGCCGCGTGGTAAGCCCTTTTCATGACAGACACTCTGTCCGTTTTTTCCACCTGAGTCGGTGAGATGAGTACCACGTGTCTTTCACTTTTCTTCGTTCTGTTGAAATTGAACGTGAGATCTTCGATTTTTGTCTCCTCGAGTGCTTCTCCCACCTTCTTTGCAACGTTTATCAGGTTCTCTCTCGAAAGATCGTTCGTGTAGGCATAAACGGCTTTTGTTCCGAGAAAACCTCTTATTCCCACTCCAACGATCTCGCCACTCGTTGCCTGCTCGATTTTTCCATCTTTCAGCTCGTATCGATTCTCGTATTTTCTCTCAAAGAACAGCTCAGCAAAGTCTCCTCCGTTCTTCAAAACAGCTGCAATAACGTCCCTGATAACGCTTTCGTTGAGCACCTTGATCCCTCCTTTCTTTACTAACCATTATACTACTTTCCAAATTCGGAGTGCTAACTACTTCAACGCCTTCAACCGGTGTAAAATAAGATCGATGGGAGGTGGATAACATGAGAAGATTTTTACCGGTTCTTTTTCTGCTGATTACAGGCATCGTATTGGCGGACAATTACGTCCTGATCGTTTATTCGGAACCACTTTCTCAGGTTTTCATAAACGGAAACTACGTGGGAACGGTCGACGTGACCGGTCAGATGATACTCACATTGAATTCTTCCGGAAAATTCACCATAACGGTGAGAAAAAGCTGGTACATCCCGTTTGAAAGTGAAATCATCGTCTCATCTCCGGGAGAATTCGTTATATTCGCGAATCTGAAAGAAGCGGGAGCTCTGAGAGTCTTCTCGAACGTGTACCCTGTTGAGGTCTTCGCTGAAGGTATGTACCTGGGAAATATTCGCAGTGTCAAAGATACACTCTACGTACCGGTCGGTACAGTGACGCTCACATTCAAAGCACCGGGATACAAGGAAGAAACGGTGACCGTCCAGGTAAAACCAAGGAGTGAGAATACAATCAACATATATCTGGAAGAGAAGGCGCTCGCACTCGACTTGAAAGTGGAACCTGAGAGATTCTCACCGAACGGTGACTGGTACAACGATAAAACCACGTTCTATGTTTACCTCTCCAAACCCGCAGACCTGAGTGTGGAGGTCCTGAACAACAGAGGAGAAACCATCTGGTTCAAGCAACTGAAAGGCTCTGAGGGAACGAACAGGTTGATCTGGGACGGAAAAGGTGCACCAGACGGCAGATACAGGGTGAGAGCAACTGCCTCGACTGACGATGAGATACAATCCGTAGAAAAAGAAGTGATCGTGGACAGAAGCGAATACACCTACTTCAAAGAACTGTTTATCGGTTCGATCCTCGCACTGATGGTTCTTCTGATCCTCGTTCATTAACCTCTGAGTACTACAAAGTAAACGTACACAGAGTAGACAATGAGGAAAATTGCCCCTTCGAAGCGTGAAATTCTCCTTCTGGAAACAGCAAAAATGAGGAGAAGAGTCGACGTTATGAAAAGAAACCAGAGATCCACAGAGTAGTCGACATCCACGGTCAATCTTCCGAAGAACGAGCTCACTCCCAGTATGAAAAGAATGTTGAAGACGTTGCTTCCTACGATGTTTCCAACGAGGATGTCACTCTCCTTTTTCGCCGCCGAGACGATACTTACCATAAGTTCCGGTAGAGAAGTTCCAACAGCTATCACAGTCAGACCTATAAACGCCTGAGAGAGACCGAAAGTCTCGGCTATTTTCACCGCGTTCTCTATGGTAAGGTCTCCGCCGAGCCAGAGAGCGAGAACTCCACCTGCGATCATTAAAAGACTGGTCGCAACACTCTTCTGTGGTTTTATCTCTTCCAGTTCCTCTTCCACCACTTCCTTCGCTGAAGTGATCAGGTAATACATGAAGATTACCATGAAAGAAAGAAATACAACTCCATCGTGCCAGGAAAGATAGTGATTTTTCAGAAACAAACTGATTAAAGAGATGGTAACCAGAATCATGAACGGAATCTCAGATCTCACAGTGCTTCTCTTCACCGGTACGGATTGAAGAATGGCAGCAAGCCCAAGGCAGAGACCAATATTTGCTATGTTGCTCCCAACCACGTTGGAAATCGCTATACTGGAATATCCCTTACTGGCGGAAACAAGAGAAGAAACAAGTTCGGGAAGAGATGTTCCAAAAGCGACAACTGAAAGCCCCACGATCAACTTTGAAATTCCCAGTGTCAGTGCCAGCGACGACGCTCCCGTAACGAGCCAGTTCGCGCCGATCACAAGAATCGCTATTCCTAGAGCTGTCAGAAGAAAAGACACAGCCTCATCACTCCCCTATGATCTTGACGAGGACTCTCTTTGGCCTCATGCCATCGAACTCACCGTAGAAAACCTGCTCCCACGGTCCCAGATCCATCTTTCCATCGGTGATGGCTATGACCACCTCTCTTCCCATGATTGTACGCTTGAGATGAGCGTCCGCGTTGTCTTCTCCAGTGTCGTTGTGTCTGTACTGAGAGTACGGTTTCTCCGGGGCGAGTTTTTCGAGCCACACCTCGAAATCGTGGTGAAGACCTGGTTCATCGTCGTTTATAAAGACACTCGCGGTTATGTGCATGGCGTTGCAGAGAAGGAGGCCTTCTTTTATGCCGCTTTCTCTAACACACTCCTCCAGAAGTGGTGTTATGTTGATGAACTCTCTTCTCCTCTTCGTGTGGAACCAGAGTTCTTTTCTGTAACTCTTCATTCCTCATCCTCCTCCACCAACACAAAGTCTATCTCACCCCTGATCTTGTCCGCTCTCATCACTTTTACCCTGAGAACATCTCCCAGCCTGAAGACCCTTCCCTTTCGCTTTCCGATGAGCATGTTTCTTGTTTCGTCGTAGTAGTAGTAGTCGTCCAGTGTCGATATGTGAACAAGGCCGGAGATGCTCTTTTCAGGGATCTCCACAAACAGTCCAAATTTGGTGATGTTCGTCACAACAACGTTGAATATCTCTCCTATGTGGTGAGCTATGTATTCCACCTTCTTCATAGCCACAAGGTCCCACTCTGCTTCGTCCGCGACTCTTTCTCTTCGACTACAGTGTCTCGCGATCTTTGGAAGCACTTTGGAGAATTTTTCGATCTGCTCGGGAGTGAAATACCCGTTCTGTTCAAGGTAGAGTTTCAAAAGTCTGTGAACGACCAGATCAGGATACCTTCTTATGGGTGAGGTGAAATGCGTATAGGCGTAAGAAGCGAGCCCAAAATGACCAATGTTCACGGCCGAGTACATCGCTCTCTTCATGGATCTGACGAGGAGTCTCTCCACACTACTTCTCAAAGGATGATCTTTAACCTTCTCCAGAAGCTTCTGGAGCATTCCCGGATGTATATTCTGTGGGAAATTCGTTCTTATTCCCATCGCTTCAAGATAGTTCCTCAACTGGAAAATGGTCTCGGGATCGGGCTCCTCGTGTACACGATACATGAAAGGAAGTCCAGCGTGATCGAATATCTCGGCCACCGTCTCGTTCGCTCTGATCATGAATTCCTCTATCAATTTCTCCGCCACACCTCTTTTTCTTGGAACGATATCCATCACCTGACCGTTCTCATCCAGTATGACTTTCACCTCGTCACTTTCTATATCCAGAATGGCTCCACGCTTTCTTCGTGCTTCTCTCAATATCTCCGCAAGTTCCACCGCGTTGTATATGAGCTCTTTGAACGGTTCGTACTCCTTCATCGAAGAGGGATCCTCCAGAAATTCGTTCACCCTCTCGTAGATCATCCTCTTTTTGCTCTTTATCACACTCGGATAGACATCGTATCTCACGACCCGTCCATCTCTGTCTATCTCCATCTCCACACTCATGGTGAGTCTGTCTTTTCCTTCCACGAGACTGCAGATACCGTTGGACAGTCTGAAGGGAAGCATTGGAATCACGGTATCTATGAGATACACACTCGTTCCCCTCTTGAAGGCTTCCTGATCCAGTGCGGAACCTTCTTTCACGTAATGTGAAACGTCCGCTATGTGAACTCCAAGGAGGTAATTTCCGTTCGGAAGTTTTTCCACAGAGATGGCATCGTCGAAGTCCTTCGCATCTTCACCATCTATAGTGACGATGACCTTGTCTCTCAAGTCTTTCCTGCCGGCAAGATCTTTCTTTCTCACCCTGGCCGGTATCGCGTTTGCCTCTCTTATGACCTCTTCCGGGAATTCACCCGGTTCTGGAAGATCGTGTTTCACTATGACACTTGGAAGGTCGATGGAAGGATCGTCGAGATCACCGAGCACTTTCACAACCTTCGCCTCTGGGTTCTTTCCGGGAGAAGGATATTTCAGGATCTCTGCTATCACTTTCTGGTTGGGTTTCGCACCGTCGATGTTCTCGGGTGCCACGTAGAAATCGTACGATATCTTCGGGTCATCCGGCACAACAAATCCAAAGGTTCCTTTGTGATCAAAAACACCGACAACCCTCGTGAGACCACGTTCGAGAACTTTTACAACCCTACCTCTTGGAAGGCCCCTCCAGGTCCCTGATATCTCAACAACTACCCTGTCTTTATGCATGGCGTACTTCGTGTCTTCAATGGGAACGGCGATTTCTTCAAACTCGTCCGTTATGACAAAGGCTACGTAGCCGCTTCGCGTGAATTCGATCGTTCCTACTTTGAGATCTTCACCGAGTTTTCTGTATCTTCCCCTGCTGTCTCTGAAGATCCTTCCTTCTTTTTCCAGTTTTTTCACAACTTCTCTCACTTTTCTTCTCTCTTCTCTTGTCTTTGCCCTGAACTTTTTGTAGAGTTCTTTCAACACCATGGGTTTGTAATCATCTGAAAGTATGAATCTTTCAACATCTCCCTTTTTTATTGAACTCATGCACTCACCTTCTCTTATTTTGTCCTGAAGAGTCTGTCGCCCGCATCTCCAAGACCAGGAATGATGTAACCGTGATCGTTGAGGCGCTCGTCTAATGCCGCAACGTAGATTTTAACATCTTTGTATTTTCTTTCCACCGCTTCCACTCCCTCTGGAGCCGCGATCAGAGCCACCAGTGTGATCTTCTTCGCCCCGTTCTCTTTCAAAATCTCAATGGCCTTTACTGAAGAAACACCCGTTGCCAGCATGGGATCCAATAGGAACACTTCTTTATCATCGTTGAGAGAAGGCAGTTTGGCATAGTATTCCACTGCCTGAAGTGTTTCTGGATCTCTGTATATTCCTATGTGTCCCACAGACGCGTTTGGAAGTAATTCAAGAATACCATCCGCCATCACAAGACCGGCTCTGAGAATAGGAACCACCACGATATCCTTATCGTTTATACGGTATCCGATCGTTTTCGTTATGGGAGTTTCCACCTCTACTTCCTCGCACTTCAAATGTCTCGTGGCTTCGTACGCGAGGAGGAGGGTTATCTCTCTGAGCAGTTCTCTGAACTCCTTCGGACCGGTGTTCTTGTCTCTCATGATCGTGAGTTTGTGCTTTATGAGGGGATGGTCAACTACAACGAGATTCTTCATATTTCCACCCCTTCGATCTTGTCTCGGTACAGAGGGAATCTCTCACAGAGTTCCATTACCCTCTTTGAAACCTCTTCCCTCACCTCTGGTTTCACCGTTCCGTTTTCATCGGTCACGTTCGAAAGAACCAGGTCTATCATCTCGGCGATCTCTTCCATCTCTTCTTCCTTCATCCCGCGGGTTGTAACAGCGGGTGTTCCTATTCTGATACCGCTCGCCACAAACGGCGATCTCTTTTCGTTGGGAATGGTGTTTTTGTTCACCGTGATTCCGCAGCTTTCCAGAGCCTTCTCTGCGGCTTTACCAGTTATGTCTTTTGGTGTGAGATCCACCAGGAACAGGTGTGTATCGGTTCCTCCAGAAACGATTCTGTAACCTCGTTTCTGGAACTCTTCAGCCATCTTTTTAGCATTTTTGACTACCTGTTTCTGATATTCTTTGAACTCCTCCGTCATGGCTTCCTTGAAACAGACGGCTTTCGCCGCTATGACGTGCATGAGAGGCCCGCCCTGAATACCGGGGAATATGGTTTTATCCACGGCTTTGGCGATCTCTGGATCGTTCGTGAGGATCAAGCCACCCCTGGGACCCCTGAGAGTCTTGTGAGTGGTGGAAGTCACCACATGGGCGTACTCCAAAGGATTCGGATGAATTCCCGCCGCGACGAGTCCGGCGAAGTGAGCCATATCCACCATCAGGTACGCTCCAACCTCATCGGCGATCTCTCTGAATCTCTTGAAGTCGATGATTCTGGCGTAAGCGCTTCCACCCGCAACGATTATCTTCGGCTTGTGTTCCAGAGCGAGTCTTCTGACTTCGTCGTAATCTATCGTTTCCGTTTCCAGATTGACTCCGTAGGGTACCACCTTGAAGATCTTCCCTGAGAAATTCACCGGTGCTCCATGGGTGAGATGGCCCCCGTGTGACAGGGACATTCCCATGATCGTGTCTCCGGGTTGGGCGAGTGCCAGATAAACCGCCATGTTCGCCTGAGATCCGGAGTGTGGCTGAACGTTTGCAAATTTAGCACCAAACAACTTCTTTGCCCTCTCTATGGCGAGTTCTTCTGCTCGATCCACCCACTCGCAACCACCGTAGTACCTCTTCTTCGGGTATCCTTCTGCGTACTTGTTGGTGAGCATGCTTCCCATGGTCTCTATGACAGCGAGTGACGCGAAGTTCTCAGAGGCGATCAGCTCCAGACCGTACTCTTGGCGCTTCAACTCGCCCACAAGAACCTCGTATATCTCGGGATCAACCTGTTTTACATGTTTCCACACGAAAAATCACCTCACTTGACAGTGTATTCTGTCCCCGAAGGGGTATCCTTCAAAACGATTCCAATCTCTCTGAGGTGATCTCTTATTCGATCAGAAAGATCGTATCTTTTCTCCTTCCTCAGGACATCTCTCACTTCTATCAGCAGTTTGAGTAGTTCTTCTGAGGAAACTTCTTTTTTCTCTTCGTTGAGATCGAAAAGTCCCAGAACGGGTCCAAACTCTCTTCTGATCAGGTGATAGTACAGAAGGGCATTTTCACGGTCGTTGTCATCCATCGCCTTGCTGAGGTTTCTTGCAAGTTCAAAAATCAACGACACCGCCACCGGTGTGTTGAAATCGTCGTCAAGGGCTTCCACAAAACGACTCACGTACTCCTCATAGATGGTGTTTCTCTTGGGTATTCCGGTTTCTCCAGATTTTTCATATCGCCCAAGAATCTCCCAGACGCGTCTGACCGCCCTTGAGTAATCCTGAAGAAGATCTTCAGAGAAGTCCATCGGTGACCTGTAGTGTTTCGAGAGAATCATGTATCTCAAACCGTCTCTACCGTACTTTTTCACGGCTTCACGGACGGTGAAGATGTTTCCTGTCGATTTGCTCATCTTATCACCAAGGAACCTGACCATGCCGTTGTGCATCCAGTATCTCGCGAAAACTTTACCGGTCAGGGCTTCGGTCTGGGCTTTCTCGTTCTCGTGGTGCGGAAACACGAGATCTTCCCCACCCGCGTGTATATCGAAACTCTCTCCCAGGATTTTCACGGACATAACCGTACACTCTATGTGCCATCCTGGTCTTCCTTCTCCCCAGGGGGACTTCCAGCAAGGTTCACCAGGTTTGGCTTTTTTCCAGAGCGAGAAATCGAGAGGAAACTTCTTCGTTTCGTCTACCTCGACTCTGGCACCCGCGATGAGATCATCTATTTTCTTTTTAGAGAGTTCACCGTATTTTTCAAACTTTCTCACATCGAAATAGACACCCGTTTCCGTTTGATACGCAAAACCTTTTTCTACGAGTCTCTCTATTATCTCAACAATATCATCAACGAAATCGGTGGTCCTGGGGTGAAAATTCGCCGGTCTTATACCGAGGGCATGAGCATCTCTCCAGTACTCGGCTATGAAGGTATCCGCCACGGTTTGGTAGTCGACACCGAGCTGATTCGCCTTGTTTATGATCTTGTCGTCTATATCCGTAAAATTTTGAACCATTATGACCCTGTATCCCCTGTATTCGAGATACCTTCTGAACACATCGAATACCACTGCGGGTCTCGCGTTTCCCACGTGGATGAGGTCGTACACGGTGGGTCCACACACGTACATCCTCACAACACCAGGTTGAATAGGCACAAATTCTTCTTTTTTTCCTGTCATGGTGTTGGTTATTCTCATCGATGCACCTCCAGCTTTCATATGTTTATATTGCTGATCTCCACCAGTTCCTCCGAAGTGAGAACCTCTTCTATGTTCAAAATGATCACGATATCGTCACGGACCTTTGCAAACCCGAGAATGTAGCTCTTCCCTTTTCCTGCGAGATTCTGAGGAGGTTGTTCGATATCGCTCTCTGTAAGCGTCAGAACCTCGCTCACGTCGTCCACCAAGAAACCGATCAGCGTGTCTTTCACCATCGAAACAATGATCTTCGCCTTCTTCTTGTCATCTATATCTGGCATCTTGAACTTCTTTCTGAGATTCACCACCGGAATGATTCTCCCTCTGAGGTTCATGACTCCCTCTATGTACTCCGCCGTCTCTGGAACGGGAACGATCCTTTCCACTTCGACTATGCTCTCCACTTTCATGATGTCCACGCCGAACACTTGGTTTCCCAGCTTGAACGTCACCACCTTCAGTTCCATCTCCATCCCCCCTCACACGATTTTCATGAGTATCTGACCCGTTTCTATGTTGTCTCCCTCTTTCACAAGGATCTCTTTTACTGTCCCAGAAAACTCGGACTGAAGCTCGTTTTCCATCTTCATAGCTTCAAAAACGAGTAGTTTATCTCCCACGCTCACTTTTTGACCCTCTTTTACGAGTACCTTCAGAACGATCCCGGCCATAGGGGCCTTAACCAGTTTTTCTTCCTCCGAAGATTCTTCTCTTTCTACCACAACCGGTTTTGGTTCTTCCTTAGGAATTTCCTGAACAACCCTCTGAGATACTTCTTTCAATGGTTTTGTCGATTCTTTTTTGCTAACGTTTCCTATCTCCTCTACTTCCACAATGTACTCCTTTCCGTTCACTACCACTCTGAACTTTCTGACCATCTTCTCCTCCTCCAGCCAGTTTTTCTCCATGCCTCGTATCCTCGTTTTTCTCTGCTTTTTTTCACAGAAACTATTCTGTAGTCACCTTCGATTATTTGTGAAAGCACCGCCGAGATAACCGCTATTATTTCTTCGTTCTCCCTTGAATACCTGATTTTCTTCTCTTCAACAACAGCGGGTCTCTCTTTTCCTGAGAAAAACTTCAAGACAATAGAGAATAAGTACAGAATAAGAAATACAAAAAATACCGTCACTATTCCGAACAGAAAGATGGTGATCATTACCTCACCTCACAGAGGGATGTTTCCATGCTTCTTCTTCGGTCTGTACTCAACTTTCGTCTCACAAACCTCAAGGGCTCTCATTATGTACTTCCTTGTCTCTCTCGGATCTATCACCATGTCCACGTATCCTCTACTCGCCGCTATATAAGGATTCGCGAACTGCTGTTTGTATTCTTCAATGAGCTTTCTTCTCGTTTCTTCGGGGTTGGAAGAAGCCTCTATTTCCTTCTTGAAGATAATATTCGCCGCTCCTTCAGGCCCCATGACCGCAATCTCGGCGGACGGCCAGGCAAGAACCATATCCGCTCCCAGGTGTTTGCTACCCATGGCGATGTACGCTCCTCCATAGGCCTTTCGAAGAATAACCGTAATCTTTGGAACCGTTGCCTCGCTGTATGCGTAGAGCATCTTCGCTCCGTGTCTTATGATGCCACCGTGCTCTTGAGCAACACCTGGGAGATAACCAGGGGTATCCACGAAGGTCAGAATAGGAATGTTGAAGGCGTCGAGGAATCTGATGAAACGTGCCGCCTTGTCTGAGGAATCGATATCCAGAACACCGGCGAACACGGAAGGCTGATTCGCCACTATTCCCACTGTTTTTCCCTGAATCCTGGCAAAGCCTATGACGATGTTCTTCGCAAAGTACGGCTGAACTTCGAAGAACTCTCCGTGATCCACGACCCTTTTGATGACTTCCCTCACATCGTACCCTTTGTTCGGATTGTCCGGAAGGATATCGAGAATGTCCTCTGGAGTTTCCAGACTGGTATCGGGATCTTCAACGGGTGGTTCTTCGGCGTTGTTGGAGGGAAGGTACGAGAGGAGTGTCCTCACCAGAGACATAGCCTTTTCGTCGTTGTCTGCCAGAAAGTGAGCGTTCCCACTCTTTTGATTGTGAACCATGGCCCCTCCCAGATCCTCCTGGGAGATCTCTTCACCCGTTACCGCTTTTATCACGTTCGGCCCCGTTATGAACATCCTGGCGGTCTGGTCTACCATCACGATGAAATCGGTGAGTGCGGGCGAATAAACAGCGCCACCAGCACAAGGACCGGCTATCACGGTGATCTGTGGTACCACACCGGAAGCGAGGGTGTTTCTTAGAAATATCTCGCCGTAACCGGCGAGTGCATCCACACCTTCCTGAATTCGTGCGCCTCCAGAATCGTTTATGCCAATCACTGGTATTCCCATCTTGAGGGCCAGATCGAGGAGTTTTACGATCTTTTTCGCGTGCATTTCTCCCAGTGAGCCGCCCATCACCGTGAAATCCTGAGAAAAAACGGCGACTTTTCTTCCGTTTATCTCACCAACACCCGTAATGACTCCGTCCCTTGGAAGTTTCACCTTGTCGAGTCCAAAGTACGTGTTTCTGTGTTCCACAAATTTGTCGATTTCCACGAACGTTCCAGGATCGAGGAGCAGTTCTAATCTTTCCCAGGCAGTGAGTTTTCCAGACTCATGCTGTTTTTCTACTTTCTCAGGACCGCCACCTTGTTCAATCTCCTTCTCGATTTTCTTCAATTCTTCGATCTTATCCCTCAGACTCATCTTATCCCTCCGTTTCTAATGATGCCAGGACTTCCTTCAGTATCTCCTCTTCATCTCTTGTATCTCCATCGAGTTTTCTCATGAGAATCTTCTCGAGAACCTCTCCAATTATTTTACCGGATGTTATCCCTTTTCTGATGAGATACTCCCCGTTTATCTTTTCGAGCTTCGTGTTCTTTATCTTCAGAAGATAGGATTTGAACAACTCTTCTTTCTCACCGCTGAGATACGCCAGGAAGTGACAGATCGTCTCGCTCGAGACTCCCTTCACAAGAGGATAAACAAAAGAAACAGGAACCCTTTCCGAAAGCATCTCCAGAAGAGCGGGTGCACTCTTTTCCACGTGTCTGATTTCGTTTATCAGGTTTCGGCGAAGAGAATATCTATCTCTCACTTCTTTCCAGCTCTCATCGTCGTAGAACTCGAGAAACACGTGGAGCGCTGCGTAGAATTTGTCAACTTCTCCGAAGTTCTCCTCCACCCACGGAATGTTTCTGAAGAGATTTTCCATCTTTCCGTCCATGGAAGGGGTGTAATAGGTTTTTGGGAACAGATGTTTTATCACATCGAATTGCGCCATCCTCCTGATTGACTTCAGAGGGTTTTTCTCTTCGAGTATTTTCTCCAATTCCTGTCTGAGGCGTGGACCAGTTGTTCGCTCAAGGTATCCTTCTTCAACAGCCTGTTTCAGGAGCCTCTCTGTTGTTTCTTCGATTCTGAAGTCAAAACGTTGTTCAAAACGAACGGCACGCAGAATCCTTGTGGGATCGTCTACAAAACTCAGGGTGTGAAGGACCCGTATTACTCCTTCTTTCAGATCCCTGTATCCCCCAAAGAAATCGATCAGCAGTCCGAAATCTTTCGAGTTAAGCTTTATAGCCATCGCGTTTATCGTGAAATCTCTCCTGTAGAGATCTTTCTTTATCGTACTCATCTCCACATCGGGGAGCTTAGCGGGTGATTCGTAGTACTCCAACCTCGCCGTTGCGATGTCTATTCTGAGACCTCCCTTCAAAAAAAGAGAAGCGGTCATGAATTTATCGTGTTTCACCATCTTTCCGGGCAAAAAACGACCGGCGTATTCGGCAAATTCCAGAGCGTTTCCCTCAACAACGATGTCTATATCGAGATTCTCTATGCCGAGGAGAAGATCACGAACGAAGCCCCCCACGACATAAACGGGCATGTTCACCTCATCACCGAACTTCCCGAGAAGTCTGAAAAGATTCAAGATCTTCGGATCTACCCGTTCTACGAGGAGCTTTGAAACATCTCTGAATATCTGTCCGTTCGCCTGAAACACCGGCATCACGTATTTTTTGAAGGGTTTCCCGAATATCGCCCTCAGAACGTCACTTCTCGTTACGATGCCCACGAGAATGCCGTTCTCCAGTATAGGAATTCGTCCGATGGCGTGTTCCACCATGAGTTCTCTCAACCTGGTCACAGGAGTATCAGGAGTCGCCACCACCAGGTTCGTCGACATGATGGACTTCACAGGCCTGTCACCCAGACCATGGTTCATCGCCTTCTCAACTGCTTTCTTCGTAACAATACCTATCAGCCTGTTCCCCTCAACAACTGGAAATCCACTGTGTCCGGTTTGCTTCATCAATCTATCCACTTCTCCTATCGTCATGTCAGAGAGGACCACCTTCACGGGAGAGGACATGATATCTCTTGCGCGAAGGAGAGGAACCACATGATCGTGGAGTTTATTCAAAACCTCTTTCAGAACCTCGTCGATCTCTTTTCCGGTGATAGTTGCGGAGGCTGCCCTCGTGTGCCCGCCTCCTCCGAGGTCTCTCATGAAAGAGCCGAGATCCACGTCGGGTGAACCGGTTCTTCCAATAACGTAGATCTTTTTCCCCATCTTCACAATCGCTATGAAGGTTTCCTTTCCCAGCATCTCCCAGACCTTACTCACAATCAGCCCCAATCCTCCCACAAAGTCCTCGCACTCCATCACTGAAATGGTTATCGGGACACCGTTCACTTCATAGTCACGAGCGTTCTCTATCAGTTCGTCCAGCAGTTCCATCTGCTTAGGAGTGAGCTCTTCTCTTGTGTAAAGTGCCACTTCATCGAGATTTGCACCGTTTTCCAGAAGAAACTTCGCTATCTCCAGATCCCGCGGTGTGGTTGAAGAAAAGAGTAGATTTCCCGTGTCGTCGTAGAGAGCGATCATGAAGAGAGTGGTTTCGGTGGGATCCAGTGGTATATTTTTATCTCGAATGAGCTCAACGAGTATCGTTATCGTGGCTCCCACCTTCGATACTATTCCATCGTATGGACTTTCATCCACATGGTGATCGTAAACTGTTATCTTCGCTCCTTGACTTTTCTCTCTGATATTCTCTGGAATCCGATCCGGAGAAGGTGTGTCGACGATCACGAGTTCTGTGACCTCGCCTTCAAACTCGTGATCCCAGATGAATTCAAAGTGATCCAAATAGACTTTGAGGAAATCGGAGAGATTCCTCGCCGGATTGGAAGGCAGAACTATGATGTGGTCATCAAACAGCTTCTTCGCCGCGACACAGGAAGCGAAGGCATCGAAATCGGGTGATCTGTGTGTGGTGATGACTCTCATTCACTCCACCTCTAAGGTTACAGTCACAGAACTCGCTTCCATTGTATCTTCTTCAAGATCCATTGTCACTTTCTCTGCCTCCATCTCCAGATCTTTTTCTTTATCCTTCAACCTCACACTGTGGAGGAGCTCTATGATACCGTCTTTTCTTCTGTAAACCACCTCTTCGGAACTTACCTCAACTGAACCTTTCAGAATCCTCACCTCTCCAACTCCATGAAAAACGTCTTTTTCAAGATCGAAGGTGATTTGTTCGCACTCTATATAGATCGTTTCCGTGCTGGTCTTATCGATGAACTCACCTTCCACACTCCCTGTGATGGTTCCCACTCTGGTCTCCACATCGTAAATGAGACTGTCTCCTTTCAGTTTCCCGTCTTCAAGGGTCACAGTCACAGATGAACTCGCTTCTGTTATTCTCCACTTTCCACTCAGTTTTTTCACGATCAAACTCTCGGCAGTTAGAGTGAATTTCTCTTCTTCGATCTTGAGAACAACGTTTCCGGAATACTCTATCCTTTCATCGGAAGGTTTCACAAAATCCGCCTTTATGTGAATCGTTTTCGAAAATGCGAGAAGACTCACAAGGATGAAGAATGTGATCAACGATTTTTTCACACAAACACCTCCTCGAAGAATCTGGGAAACTCTTCGTAAGCGCGTCTCGTTGTAGAAACCGGCGAAAGGGAAGAGCACGATATCCTCAAACACTTAGCTTTTTTTGTTCTTTCTCTCTCCAGATGCTTTGTTCTTGCTGTTGTCGATAAAAACAGGTACTCGAGTGCGTTTCTTGGAGAATGCGTTTCTTTTTCTATATCGAACAGGACCATAAGTTCTCCTTCGGGAACTCCCGTGATCCAAGTGATGGGGACGTACCTGTCTTCGTACGGACGGTAGAGTATCGGAAAGGAAAGAGAAATCTTGAGCGCTTTTCTCAGATCGTCACCCTCTTTGAAGACCACTTCCTTTCCTTCGAAAAGATCGAAAGCCCAGATTTCAAGACCTCCTGGGATTTTCTGCGCAGGGAACAGCGAATCTATGTACCTGTACAGGCGCTCGTGATTTCGAACACCGTTCAACGTGTCACCGATTCTCATCAGTATCCGAAGAGCATCGAGCATAGAAATCTGGTCTATACCATTCGTGAAGAATGGATCGAGAAGTTTCTCAATGTTCTTCCATTCCTTCACCAAGATGGAGTATGTCCTGTTAGCAGATCTTGTGAGGAAAAAAAGAGCGCAGGGAATAGAAGAAATCCCACAGCACCTCGCTGTGAAATCGACTTTCGAATCTTTTAAAAATTTCAGCACTCCTGTAACTCCCAGATAAGCACCGCTGTCCCCACCGAACGCGATTACCAGGGTAAAATCACTCCCTTCAAATTTCTAAGTGCTTTTCTGTAGATTTCTTCGTACTTATCGAAAGCGTTCCAGGACTCGTTCACATCGTGTATCACCACAAAATCCGCCTTTGAAAGCTCTTCCCTCTCCAGGAGTATCTCCTTCCATCTGTCCATTGCAAAGAACATTTCGAAATGGTTTTTAAATCCTTCTTTTTTCTCTCTGTTGAAAGCGGAAGCCACAACGAAATCCGCTCCGAGTTCTCGTGCCTGAGAAACCGGTGTGGGTGCAAGAACCCCACCGTCCAGACAGGGAGTACCTCCTATCCAGATCGGCTCGAAATATCCCGGTACAGAACTGCTCGCCACGATGGCATCTATCAGAAAGCCTTCTGTCACAAGGAGAGAATCCAAGTTTTCTGTATCGAAAATCACAACACCGAGTGTTTTCTTGCAGTCAGAGAATTTCTTTCTACCAAAAACCTCCTTGAGAACAGAAAACAGAAGATCTGCTTTAAAAAGAGAACGTTGAAACAACCCTCTCCAGGTGTTCTCCGATTCCATCTTTTCCAGATCCTCAAAGTGTTTCTTCATGAGAGAAAAGGTGACATCCTTCACCAGAGCGGGATCTCCGTAGAGTGCGTACAGTCCCCCTACGATGGCTCCTATCGATGATCCAGTGACCACATCGAACACGTCCCCAGATCTTTCCAGGAAAGCAATGTGAGCCGCTCCTTTGACTCCTCCCGCCGCGAACGCTACTCCTTTCACCACATTCATCGCCCCGCAAGAAGAAGGATTCCCAGAAGAAGAGCAAGCGCTCCTGCACCGATCATCATCAACGTGCCGGTGTCCATCTGGAGCGAAGATTTCTCTTTTTCTTCCACTTTCTGAGAGAGTACTGTCAGGTCCGAAGAGAGTCTTTCGATCCTCTTTGAAAGATCGATCACCTGCTTTTTGAGATCCTGGATTTCACTCTCCATCGTCGTTCTGTTTTGTTGATCTTCAGCAACGGATTCTTCCAATCCGGAGAAACGTTTATTCAGGTTTTCCAGATCACTTTTCAGGTTTTCCACGCTGGACTCCAGTGTTTGAAATTTTGTTGTCATTTGAGAGATACTCTTTTCCAGATCAGAAACTCTCTCCTCCTGAGTGGAGATTTTGCTGGAAACAGCAGAAACTTTCTGATTCACTTCGTTCTTCAGATTCACCACATCCGAGGAAAGTGAGTCCAATTCTTTGCGAAGTTGATCCAGTTGTTCTGAAAGGCCTCCTGTTCGTCCTTTCAACATGAGGATGTCTTCGCCTGCGTTCTGTTTCCAGGTGAGAAGATTGCGCGTATCTGAACTGAGCTGAGTGATTGCTTCTTCAAGAGAAGCTATCTCTCTTGACACGTTCTCCAGATTCTTTTCCAAAAGAGTCAGCCTTGAGGAATTCTGTTGTGCACTCTCTTCAAGCTTCTTAAGGTTTTTTTCGACAACGTCTATTCTCCTCAGTATCTCCGAATCTATCCCGGCTGTTTCCTGCTTGAAGCTGGTGAAAGCCAGCGAGAGATTGTTGAACGCTTCCTCCAGAGAATCAGCTTTTGTCTTCAACTCTAAAACTTCACTCGCCGTGGAGGTAATTTCGAGTACAGCAGAATCAACTCGAGAGTTCAAAGAATTGTAGTTCTTTTCCAGATTAGAGGTTCGTTCATCGAGAGCGATCGTGGCCGTCTTTACAATATCGAGCTCATCGAGTAGCGGGAGTTTTTCCTTGAATTTTTCAAGTTCGAATCTCATGACCAATCTGTAGATGTACTGCGCTATGTCGTAGCGAGTCACAAGAAGCGCTCCCCTGAAATTCCCCTTGTCATCAAGTTCCATGATGCTCGCTTTCACCACGTAATTCACAGCGTCGAAAAACGGAGATCCTGGCTCTAAATCCTTTATGTTCTGTGAAAGCAGGAGAACGCTCATCACTGTCAACCCAAAAACAAGTATCTTTTTCAAAGACTTCACCTCCCTCTTCAACCTTAAAACATCCTTGAAAACACCCCGTGAACAACCGGTTTATTGTTTGGAAAAATTTTTCTCCATAGCGCTTTTCAGCTCTTTCAGATAGTCGAGTATCTTTGAGGATTTTTCCCTACCAAGATCACTCGTGATCTTCTCGATGAAATTTTCTCTTCGTTCGATGACCTTCTCTATAACCTCTTCCCCTTTTCTTGTTATAACCAAAAAATAGGCTCTTCGGTCCGCAGTGTCTGGAGTGCGTGTCAGATAACCGTCTGCCTCGAGTCTTTTCACCAGACCGGTCACCGTGCTCTTCGCTACTCCCAGCAAAGCGCTGAGTTCTCCTGGACGTTTGGGACCTTCGAAATAGATCTTCTGAAGAATGTCAAATTGAGCCGGTGTTATACCGAAATCTCTCAACACCTTCCTGCCTTCCACCTTCACCATGAAACAGATCTCTCTGAGAATTCTTTCAAAGGGTTGTTTCACATTCTCACTCCTTTCCCGATAATACCACTGTAATCTCACCGAGAGGTTTTTTCTTTTCAAAGTACGAAATAGCCTCACTCACCTTTCCTCTGAAGAACTCCTGATGAAGCTTTGTCATCTCCCTTGCGATGAACACCTCCCGATCCCCAATTATCTCCAGAATGTCCCTCAGAGTTGAGAGTAACCTTTCCGGTGACTCGAAAAACACAATTACTCTGTTTTCCTTTTTCAAAGATTTGAGAAGTCTCCTTCTGTTCTTTCCACGTGGCAGAAAGCCTTCAAAGATGAATTTCGAACCTGGGAATCCACTTGCCGCGACGGCACTCGTCAGGGCACTCGGTCCCGGAACGATATCCACCTCTATACCTTCCCTCCAGCATTCCTCTATGAGGTTGTATCCTGGATCGGAGATCACCGGCATCCCCGCATCGCTGACAAGGGCTACTTTCTTTCCCTCTCTGAGAAGCGGCAGAATTTCTTTTATTCTTTTCTTCGAGTTCCTCTCGTTGAACGAAAGAAGCGGTTTTTTTATTCTGTATTTGTTTAGAAGGATCACAACTCTCCTGGTGTCCTCCGCGAGTATCAGATCGACTTCTCTGAGCGTCTTCAAAGCCCTGATGGTGATATCCTCGAGGTTTCCTATAGGTGTTCCCACTATGATCAGTTTCCCCAAACTATCTCCTCCTTACCTCAAAAAGAGACGATCTTTCCCTCGATTCTTTCAACATACTACTGTCCAGCTGTATCTTCTTCGAAGGACCGAAAACCTTCTCAAATTGCGCCAAGATACTTTCTTCCAGAGTCTTCACATCCACATCGTAAAGATCCAGGATACCTTTCAAAGGAGGAATACCATCCCCAAAAATGGTTTTCAGAAGCTCAACATCCTGTTTCAGAACTATGGATCCATGTTCAACGATGGACTCAGCCGTTCTGAACTGCGCACTCCCTACCACCTTGACACCGTTGAGCACGATCTCGTACCTCGACGGTGCATCAAAACAAAGCATCGTGTTTCCCCGTCTTTCGCTTGACAACTCAGCGGGCACCCCGGCTTTTACCAGAGCGTCCCTTATCAAACTGTGTACCAGCCTGTGAAATTCCAGAACGGAAAGCTTCCCGGCGTCTACTTTTCTGGGAACTGCAAGACAATAGGTGATCTCCCGGTGATGAAGCAGCGCTCTGCCTCCAGAAGGTCTTCTCACAACATCTATCCAATCAGGAACGTTTATCCCACCCTTTTTTTGAAAACGTCCCAGGGAAACGGTAGGTCTTTCCCAACCATAAAACCTGAACAACACCGCGTTCATCTTCACAGCCCACTCCGCCATCAAGCTATCGACGGCCATGTTCAACGCCCCAGGGAAAACACCTTTTTCAATCACAACAAAGGTCTCTTGAATGGCACACCCACCCTCCTTGGATATTTCTCAGGAGAGTTCTCGTGTTTTCTGAATATCAGCAGCGCCCTTCTCTCGCCGGTTTTTAGAGAATACTCCCGCACCTCTTCGAGTTCCACCTTCAGTTCTTTTATGGCTTTTTGCGCCTCTTTCAATTCCTCTCTGTACGAAGGCCCCTTGTAGAAAAGAAGTTTCCCACCGATTTTCGATGCTGGTGCACAGATCTCCACCAGTACATTCAACCGCGCCACAGCTCTGGCTGTGACATAGTCAAACTCTTCTCGCCTTTCTCTGGAGAAATTCTCTGCTCTCTCTTTGACAGCTGAAACATTTTCCAGATCCAGCTTTTCTATTACTCCTCTGAGAAAATTCACCGACTTTTCTCTGGAATCCAGAAGTACCACCTTGAGTTTCGGAAAAAAGATAGCTAAAATAAGCCCTGGGACACCATTACCTGAACCAACATCCAGGAGTGTCCCTTCCAGTTCTTCTTTTAAGGGAAGTAGAATTTCTACAACATTTTTATGGACAGCAGAGTCTAAATCCCTGTGAGCGGTGAGGTTGTAAGGGGTTCTCAGGAGTTCCTCGATGTATTTATCTACCTTTTCTATCTGCGGTTCTTGAAATCTAAGCCCGTACTCGAGAAGAATGTTCTTTACTGAATCCAAAGGCGACACCTCCGAAGAAAATTCTAACATTTGTGGAGGGAACATCTGTGATTCTGAAAATCGCTCTGAGAAACTTCACAAAAAATTTGAAAATCTCCCTCGTTGTCATCTTAGGATTGGCCATCAGCCTGTCGCTGGTAACGGGAGCGCTGTCTCTTTCGGATTCGATAAACGTGTGGAAATGGGAAAGGATAGAAGAAAACTTCGGTAACGCGGATGCCGTGGCTGAGCCAAAGAGCCCTTCCTTTCTCTTTTTCTCATTTGCAACCTCAAAAATCGATGATTCTGAAATAGAAAACCTGAAAAAACAGGTGAAAGGTGTCCTCCCAGTCTCAGAAGACAGCGCCAGGTTGAACAACTCTCTGGACGTTCTCGTGATAGCTACAGAACCGGAATCCCTCTCAGACTTCGTCGGCGAGTCACTGACTTTGAATCCGGGAGAGGCCATAGTTGGAAAGTCTGTTGCAAGACTGATGAACCTGAAGGTGGGAGACAGAATCACCCTGCTCTTCTCATCAGGAAGTAGGGAATTTACCATTGTAAAAATCGGTGAGGAAGGTTTTTTGAACTTCAAAGGTGAATCGGCGAGTCTGCCTGGAACTGTTTTCATCAACGCGGAAGATTTTCCCAGTGGAGTTTTCCCCACAAAGTGTTACCTTTACTACAGCCTTCCAATCGAAAAACATGAAGAAACGAACATAGAGACGAATCTCAGGGTGAGGAATATAAAGTACAGCTTTCTCAAATCTCCGATCAACAGGTCCCTCGCTTACGTGACACTGGCTTTCTCTGGCATTTCAATCTTCGTTGGTTTCTTAGTTTTTTACATGTTCTGTGAGGACGTGATGAGAGACAGGAGCTCCACACTCGTGACTCTGAGAAAGATAGGGCTCAGAAAGATGGAAGAGTGGGGAATACTGCTTCTGGAAGGTTTCATGTACTCTCTGATATCGGCAGCAGCAGGTGTGTTGATTGGGATTTTCGTCGGAAAGTTTCTTCTGAGTCGTTTTCAGGAAGTCGTTGATGTGATCTCATCTTCGTTTTTCCACGTTGATAAGATAGTATTTCACCTTTCGATCAGAACACTCTTTCTTTCCCTTGGACTCGGGGTTCTTTTCCCAATGATCCTTTTCCTTCTGAAAGCGAGAGAAATAACTGGGAAACCGCCCGTTTACAGAGAAATGGGAGAACAGCTGGATGTCTCCTGGAAACTCTTGATCTTCGTTGTGTTTCTGGGTTTAGTTCTTTTCTTCTCCGAACTTCGTGTGTTTTCCGTGGTTTTGCTGTCACTGGTCATCGCTATCAAACTGAAGAATCCATTCATAATGATGGCTCTTGGCACTTTGAACCTTGGTATGGGATTCTTTTCCGATTTGAACCTTCAAAGTGAAAGGGATTTCATTCTATCATCACTGAACAAAGGATCCGCTATTTTCTTTGGTGTGACTCTTTTGGTTTTTTCGGTGGTTCTTCTTTCAAAGAACGTCTTCAACAACCTCATGTCTAAGGGCAATCTTTCCCTACTGATAGGACTTTCCTACGTCCAGCGCTTTCCAAAGAAAGGTATCACAGTTTCCCTGACCTTCGCCTTTCTGATCTTCTCTGTCACAGTCTTCAACATACTTTCTGCCAGCGCGGACCGATTTGTTCAGGAAAAGGTGAGAGGAGGGCTCTTTGGATACAATTTTCTGGTTCTGGAAAATCCATTCAGGTCTTTATTGGCGAAAACATCTCTCCCCCTTCATGAAGAGTTGAAAGATCCTTGCAGAGTTTACCTTTATACCTTGAAAACAGAAAAGGGAGAAAAAATGATCGCTTTTGTTGATGAATCGTTTTTTAGAAACTCAACGCTGAAGCTTCTTCGGGGATCCGTGAAATCTCTGGAGGCCTCTGATACTGTTCTGATAGGAGATCCTGTTGATTTTGAAGAAATAACAGGAACTCTGAAGTCCATCCTCCCACTCGGTGGAAGAGAAGATGTTAAGTTTAAAATCGCTGGCGTTTACAACAAGAACGATTATCTGGTCCCGATCGACATGATCGCACCTATCTCAAACGCCGCCAGCGACGTAAAACCCTTATCTCTGCTTCTTGGAAAAGTTGAAAAAAGCAGTGCTTCCAATGTGAAACAGTTCTACCTCTCAAAATTTGCCTATCCTTTTTTCTTGGATGAGGAATTCAAAAAACTCTACAGCGGAATAGAGGGGCTCGTCAGCGTAATAAGGTTCATTTTCCTGTTTGGATTCTTATCTGCCTCCTCCGGACTTCTACTTTTTGTTCTGAAATCGTACTTTTCCAGAGTAAAGATAATGGGAACACTCCGCGCCGTGGGGATGAAAATAAACCAGTTGGTAACCTCCTTCCTGATAGAACATCTTTTCTTCCTCTTCGGAGGAATACTCATAGGTACCGTCTCAGGTGTTCTCGTGGGGTATTTCGTTTCAGAAGCAATGTCTGAAAGCCTCGGAACTTTCATGGTTTCCGTACCGGTAGCTTCTATACTTCTGTCGCTTCTCACAGTGGTTGCTCTTGCTTCAGCCGTTATGGTGATACCGAGTTTTATGATGTCAAAACTCTCACCACTTGAAGCCATGAGGGAAGGAGAGTGAAGGCTTTGATCGAAGTCCACAACCTGTGGAAGGAGTACAATGGGAAAGAGAAAGTAACGGCCTTGAAGGGTATAAATCTAAGAATAAACACTGGAGAATTTGTTGTGATCCTGGGTCCATCAGGTTCTGGAAAGACGACTCTTCTGAACTGTCTTTCTGGTGTGGATCGTCCCACAAGGGGAACTGTAGTAATTCACGGGACAGACCTGTACAGACTCTCAGAAGAGGAAAGAACGAGGTTCAGAGCGGAAAACATGGGGTTCGTGTTTCAATTCTTCAATCTCGTTCCCGTTCTTACCGCTATTGAAAATGTGGAACTACCTCTGCTCATACTGGGTGTGAACAGAAAAGAAGCAAGAGAGCGAGCCTTCGAAATTCTGAGGAAAGTGGGATTGGCTCACAAGTGTGATAGATTTCCTGAGGAACTCTCCGGAGGGGAAAAACAGCGCGTTGCCATCGCGAGGGCCATCGTCCACAACCCAAAAGTCATATGGGCGGATGAACCCACCGGTGCCCTGGACAACGAGACAGGAAGAATGATCATAGACCTTCTGATGGAAATGAAGAGAAATTCCACACTGGTAATCGTGACTCATGACGAAAGAATAGCAGAGAAAGCGGACCGGGTTATAAAGATAAGAGATGGTCAAATAGAACAGGATATACGTGAAAATGTGTTGTAACCCACATGAAGTGTGAGATACTCAAAGCTTCTGTAACCGCAGTTTCCCCACTGAGTTAAAAGGTCCTCTATCTCTGTAGTGTCTCCGTATATCCTCATCCTGTCATCGAGAAACTCTACCACGCCGTTTGGCCCAGCGTAGTAGAACTTTCCACCAATCTCTGCGAGTCTCCTGGTGAGGAGATCCACCAATTCCACAAAGGTATGAGAACGTGGTATTAAGATCTCTTTGCTGAATGGAAATTCTCTCAAAAGCTCCCTGTTCCTCTCAAGGAGATTTCCAAGGTTGCCCCCTGCCGTTATGAATCTGGTTTCCAATTTGTAGCTTCCCACAAGATGCGGATCCTTTTTTGTGAACAGAAAAGCGGGCTGTCTTCTTGAGAGTTTCAAATTGATAGGTACTATCACCCTCCCACTTTCCTTGAGTTGAGAGAACCACGTCTCCGGTACCTCATCTACACCGACTGTCACGAAGATAACATCGTACGGGGAAAACTCCTGGACACCGTAGTATCCGTCTCTGCAGACAAAAATAACGTTCTCTATTCCAAGGCGCTCCACGTTTCTTTTCGCGATCTCACAGATCTTTCTCGAATATTCCACGGAGACCACAAGGCCTTTCTCACCCACAACTCTGCTCATCACGACAGCGTTGTAACCCGTTCCTCCACCTATCTCGAGGACTTTCATCCCCTCATCCAAGCCTACCCATTCCATGAACAATGCCATCAAAGAAGGTTGACTTGAAGTGCTGTATTCTTCACCGTCATCATAAGAGACCAGAACGATATCCTCGTAAACGTAAGAAGGAGGATAAAACTTCGTCAGAAACTCCTCTCGGGGTATTTCCAGAAAAGCCTTCGCAATGTGATCACTCACACCGTACTTTTTAAGAATCCAAAAGAGCTTTTCTCTCATAACATCCCCCTGTGTGTTATCATATCACCAGGGAGGGGTCGTATGAAGAAAGCGGCGATCATCACTATCGGAAGCGAACTACTGGAAGGTTTGATACTCAACAAGAATGCGCAGTTCCTCTGTCAGGAATTGAAGAATCTTGGATATAGAGTTGTCAAGGTATCGACGGTAGGAGATGATTTGGACACCATCTCAGAAGAGGTGAAAACTCTCATTCCTCAGGTCGACCTCCTTGTTCTCACAGGAGGGCTCGGTCCCACACAGGATGATCTCACCCGAGATGCCGTCGCGAAATCGCTGAACAGGAGTCTCAAACTCGATGAGGCGCTTCTCTCGGAGATAAAAGCGAAGATAAAGAAATACCATTCCGAAGTACCACAGAACATTGAAAGACAAGCTTTAGTAATAGATGGTGCCGAAGTTCTGGACAATCCCGTGGGCAGTGCTCCAGGGCAGATTCTTACAGTAGATGGAAAAACCATAATTCTCCTACCAGGACCTCCCAGAGAATTGATCCCCATGTTCAATGCCCTTAAAGATCGGCTAAGAACGACGGATGTCCTGTATCAGATTGTGTTGAAATACTACAGTATTCCTGAAGCCGTTCTCGAAGATCTTTTGAAGGATATTCTTTATTCTCAAAACATAGTGGAAGTGGCCACCATGGCCGATCATGTAGAAGGAGTACGGCTCAGGTTGACCACCCACATGAAGAACAAGGAGTATCTGGATGAGATGGTGAAAAAGATACTCGAAAAAACTGGCGAACACCTCTACGGTATGAACGACGAAAAAATGGAAGAAGTCGTGGTTAGACTCCTGAAAGACAGGAAAAAAACGCTCGCTGTGGCAGAATCCTGCACGGGTGGCATGTTATCTTCTTTAGTGGTGAACGTCCCTGGGGCCTCAGAGGTTTTTGCCGGTGGTGTGGTGGCGTACAGTAACGATCTGAAAAAACACATCCTCGGTGTTAGAGAAGACACTCTCAGAAAACACGGTGCAGTGAGCAAAGAATGTGTGCAGGAGATGACGGAGGGTCTTAAAAAACTCACCGGAGCGGATATCTGTGTCTCCATCTCCGGAATAGCGGGCCCATTAGGTGGTACTCCGGAGAAACCTGTGGGGACGGTTTTCATAGATATCTTCGAACATGAACACATCACTATGAGGTATAATTTTACAGGCGATCGTAACACGATAAGAACCAGATCCGCCATGATGGCCCTGGAAAACCTCAGAAAATACTTGAAGGGGCGTGAAAAAGTATGATGGAAGAATATCTCGGAGTGTTTGTCGATGAGACAAAAGAATACCTTCAGAATCTGAACGATACCCTCCTCGAACTGGAGAAAAACCCCGAGGATATGGAGCTCATAAACGAAGCGTTCAGGGCTCTTCATACCCTGAAGGGAATGGCAGGTACAATGGGGTTTTCCAGTATGGCGAAGCTCTGCCATACCTTAGAAAACATCCTCGATAAAGCCAGAAACGGCGATATAAAGATAACTTCTGATCTCCTCGACAAGATTTTCGCGGGGGTCGACATGATAACCAGAATGGTTGATAAGATCGTCTCCGAGGGAAGTGACGACATCGGAGAAAACATAGATGTGTTTTCGGACACCATAAAAAGCTTTGTTTCATCGGGAAAAAAGGAAGCCTCAGAGATCGAAAGTGAAACGGAAACAAAGGGTGAGGAAGAACACAAAGGAGAATCAACAAGCAATGAAGAAGCCATGGTTCTTCCTGAAGAAGTCGTCCACGTTCTTCAAGAAGCGAGAAACAAGGGCTTCAAAACGTTCTATATTAAAGTAATTCTCAAAGAAGGAACGCAACTGAAATCCGCCAGGATTTACCTCGTTTTCCACAAGCTTGAAGAACTGAAGTGTGAAGTTGTAAGAACGGTTCCTTCGGTTGAAGAGATAGAAGAAGAGAAATTCGAAAACGAAGTGGAACTCTTCGTCATCTCTCCTGTAGATCTGGAGAAACTTTCTGAAGCTCTGTCGAGCATCGCCGACATAGAGAAGGTAATAATCAAAGAATTAACCGCTGTCGTCGAAGAATCGAAGGCTGAAAAAAGAACCGAGAAAGAAGAGAAAACTGAAAAAGCTGAGGAAAAGATTGAAAGAAAAAAGGTTATTTCGCAAACAGTCAGGGTAGATATAGAGAAACTGGACAATTTGATGGACTTGATGGGAGAACTGGTCATCGCAAGAAGCAGAATACTGGAAACCCTCAAGAAATACAACATAAAAGAACTGGATGAGAGTCTGTCTCAGCTCAGCAGAATCACCTTGGACCTTCAAAACGTCGTGATGAAGATCAGAATGGTTCCCATTTCCTTCGTTTTCAACAGATTCCCTCGAATGGTGAGAGACCTCGCCAAGAAGATGAACAAAGAAGTGAATTTCATCATGAGAGGAGAAGACACAGAGCTCGACAGAACGTTCGTTGAAGAGATAGGCGAACCGCTGCTCCATCTCTTGAGAAACGCCATCGACCACGGTATAGAGCCCAAGGAAGAGCGAATAGCCAAAGGAAAACCCCCCGTTGGAACTCTCATTCTCTCGGCGCGTCACGAGGGAAACAACGTGGTAATAGAGGTCGAAGACGACGGAAGGGGTATAGACAAAGAAAAGATCATCAGAAAAGCCATAGAAAAGGGACTCATAGATGAATCAAAGGCCGCTACCCTTTCTGATCAGGAGATTCTGAACTTCTTGTTCGTCCCGGGATTCTCCACAAAAGAGAAAGTCTCAGAAGTGTCCGGAAGAGGAGTGGGAATGGACGTTGTAAAGAATGTTGTGGAATCTTTGAATGGAAGCATAAGCATAGAAAGCGAGAAAGACAAAGGAACAAAAGTCACGATAAGATTACCGCTCACTCTGGCCATCATTCAGGCGCTCCTCGTCAAAGTCAACAATCTCGTCTACGCGATTCCGATAGCGAACATAGACACGATACTCAGTATTTCGAAGAAAGATATCCAGAGAATCCAGGACAGAGATGTGATCGTTATAAGAGGAGAAGTAGTCCCTGTTTACCGCCTGTGGGAAGTGCTTCAAATAGAGCACAAAGAAGAACTGAAAGAAATGGAAGCGGTTATTGTGAGGGTAGGAAACAGAAAATACGGTATTGTTGTGGATGAACTTCTCGGTCAAGACGATATCGTGATAAAATCTCTTGGAAAGGTGTTCTCCGATGTGAAAGAATTCAGCGGAGCAGCCATCCTCGGTGATGGTAGTATAGCGCTGATAATCAACGTCTCCGGCATTGTATAACGGGGGTGAAAACATTGGCGGATGCTTTGAAAGAATTCGAAGTTTTATCTTTCGAAATAGATGAACAGACACTGGCTTTTGATGTTGACAACATAGAGATGGTGATTGAAAAATCCGATATAACACCTGTGCCAAAATCACGACACTTCGTGGAGGGTGTGATCAATCTAAGGGGAAGAATCATTCCTGTAGTGAACCTCGCAAAGATTTTGGGCATTTCGTTTGATGAACAGAGGATGAGGAGTATAATTGTCGCCAGAACGAAGGATGTGGAAGTGGGATTCCTTGTCGATAGGGTCCTTGGAGTTCTGAGAATAACCGAGAATCAACTCGATCTGACGAACGTGTCCGATAAATTCGGTAAAAAATCAAAGGGTCTCATAAAAACCGACGGAAAGCTCATCATCTATTTGGACATCGACAAGATAATCGAAGAAATAACCGTTAAGGAGGGTGTGTAAAAGATGGGAAAGAGAGTTTTGATAGTCGATGATGCAGCGTTCATGAGGATGATGTTGAAAGATATCATCACAAAAGCGGGATACGAAGTTGCAGGGGAAGCAACGAACGGTCGTGAAGCCGTTGAAAAGTACAAAGAACTCAAACCGGACATCGTCACGATGGATATCACCATGCCGGAGATGAACGGTATCGATGCGATCAAAGAGATCATGAAGATCGATCCCAACGCAAAGATCATCGTCTGCAGTGCTATGGGACAGCAGGCAATGGTCATAGAAGCCATAAAAGCTGGAGCGAAAGACTTCATCGTAAAACCTTTCCAGCCTTCCAGGGTGGTAGAGGCTCTCAACAAGGTTTCGAAGTGAAATTCCATGAGCGGGATTTTACAGTTTCTTCTGGCGTTTGGGATAGTTCTCTTCTTTCTCCTTCTGGTTTACTATTTTGTGAAGAGGGGAATCTTCATTCAAAAGGGATCCAGTATTTCTGTTCTGGAAAGGCACTATTTGGATAGAAAGACTTTCATAGCCATTGTTAGAGTGATCGATGAATATTTTGTCATTTTAGTAACAGATTCTGGTGCTACCGTCATAAAGAAACTTGAAGACTACGAAGAGAAATCTTTCTCCAGCATGTTCTTCAAGAAATTGGGGAGAAAAATTAAATGAGAAAGTTTCTCCTGATTCTTTTAATCCTTTTTCCCCTTTTGTATTTTTCTCAGGAGATACCTTTTCCATCAATATCCATAGGTGTAAGACCCGCTGAAGAACCAGAGGACCTCGTCGTTACTCTCGAGATCCTTCTTGTACTGACCGTACTGGCACTCGCACCCTCCATTCTCGTTCTCTTCACCTCGTTCACGCGCATAATCGTTGTCTTTTCATTTTTCAGAAACGCCCTTGGAACGCGTCAAACTCCACCAAACCAGGTCATGATAGGTCTTGCCCTTTTTCTCACATTTCTCATCATGCAACCCGTCTGGAACGATATCTACAACAACGCCATAACACCGTATTTGAACAAAGAGATGGGCTATCAGGAGATGTTTCAACGGGTAAACACCCGTATAAGAGAGTTCATGATCACCGAACTGAAGAATCATCACAACGAGGATAACGTCTTCATGCTGGCGAAAAACTCAAACATTGAAATCGCAAAAATCGAAGAGGCACCGAATGCCGTTCTGATACCAGCCTTCGTTCTGGGGGAATTGGAAGTTGCCTTCAAAATGGGAGTTGTTCTTTATGTACCTTTCATAGTGATAGACATGATAGTGGCCAGTATACTATTGGCGATGGGAATGATCATGATACCTCCGGTTTTTGTCTCTCTGCCGTTCAAAATTCTCATTTTCGTCATGGCAAACGGTTGGGATTTGCTTGTAGAAGGGTTGATAAAGAGTTTTGTGAGGTGATTCACCGTGACCGTAGAGGTCTTTCTGGATATAATGAAAAGTGGAATAGGACTTCTACTGGAAATCATCGTACCACCCCTCGTTGTGAGTCTCATCGTGGGACTTGTGATCAGCATCTTCCAGGCTGTTACGCAAATTCATGAACAGACGCTGATGTTCGCCCCCAGGATAATCGTGTTGTTTCTCACAATCCTGTTTTTGAGCGGTTGGATGACACAGAAAATCCTCGATTTCTTCATCGAGTTGCTTCAGAAATATTTTCAGATGATCTGAGGAGGTGATGAGGTGAAACGATTCCTCGTTGCTTTAACGATCCTCACATCTTCGCTGTTTTCTTTCGCAAGTGCGTTTGATATAATCGATGAATCGTTCCTCGCACTGAAAGAGTTCCTCGATCAACCAGATAGCGGTGCGTTCCTATCTCTCCTCGAGAGGGCCAGAGGTATACTCATTGTGCCCAAATATCTGAAACTCGGCTGGGTACTGGGAGGACAGTACGGTCAGGGAGTGCTTTTGAAAAGAGATCCAGAAACGAACACCTGGTACGGTCCTCTGTTCGTGAAGATGTACGGATTGAGTTTCGGTCCACAGATAGGATTTCAATCCGTTTCTCTCATAGCCGTCATCATGGAAAATGTCGATGCCTTCGCCGAGGGAAACATCACCCTCGGAGGATCACTGAGTGTCGCGGCGGGACCCCTTGGGAGAAGACTCAGTGCCGATTACAATCTCGACGCTTCTGTCTACTCGTATTCAATCGCACGTGGATTCTACGCGGGTTTCTCTCTGGAAGGAGCAAAGGTAGATATTGACTTAGACCTCACAAGGGAGTACTACAACGTGTACAGAATCGATTCCAAAGAAGTATTAGAAAAAAAGGTTTCGGGAAGAGCAGAAAAGATCGTAAACCTCCTGAACGAAAAGTTGACAGAAAAATAGGGGCACCGAAAGGTGCCCTCACTCTCTTGTGCTGACAACTTTGTCAACTATCCCGTACTCTTTCGCTTCTTCTGCACTCATGAAGAAGTCCCTGTCTGTATCCCTCTCTATCTTCTCTATCGGCTGTCCTGTGTGCTTGCTCAGAATCCTGTTGAGGAGGTCCTTTATTCTCAGAAGTTCCCTCGTTATGATCTCCACATCCTTGGCAGGTCCTTCAGCACCACCGAGTGGCTGATGTATCATTATTCGAGCGTTCGGAAGCGCGTATCTTTTCCCCTTTGCGCCAGCTGCAAGGAGTACAGCCGCCATGGAAGCCGCCTGTCCCACACATATGGTTGAGACATCGCACTTTATGTACTGCATCGTATCGTAGATGGCGAGTCCCGCCGTCACAGAGCCTCCGGGAGAGTTTATATAGAGGTAGACGTCTTTATCTGGGTCTTCCGCTTCCAGAAACAGAAGTTGAGCTATTACCAGGTTTGCCACGTAATCGTCTATGGGAGACCCGAGGAAAACGATTCTGTCCTTTAGAAGCCTCGAGAAAATGTCGTAGGCTCTCTCGTACCTTCCCGTGGATTCAACGACTATGGGAACGTATTGATCAATTATCTTCTTTTCCTTCACTGTCATCACCCTCTCCTTTTGGTTCAACCACCTTCACTTTGACTTCCTGAAGTAACAGATCGAGCACCTTTCTTTTCAGAATGGCCCATCTCAATTCCTCTCTGAGGTCCTGACGTGCTTTGACAAGGCTCTTAGCACGCTCAGGAGAGATTCCCCAGAAGGGAGCGAGTTCCTCCGCTTCTTTTTCGAGTTCCTCATCGCTTACACTGATTCCCTTCTCCTGTGCAAGGACTTCTATTACCCTGTCTCTCTTCATATCATCCAGAATTCTTTTCTTCAATTCTTCTCTGAATTTCTCTTCACTCTCATATGAATTCACAATCTGTTCATATCTTCCTTCTTTCTTCAACCTGTTGACCGCTTCGTTTGCGAGAATTTCAAGTGTTCTATCGGAAATTTCGATCTCCACAACTTCGGGGAGTTTCTCAAGAAGCTGTTCTCTCATGCTCTCTTTCATTTCCACATCGTAGATCTCTTTTCCCTCTTTCTTCAAAGATTCTTTCAGCTGTTCCAGTGTCTCGAATTCGTTGTTCACTGACTTTGCAAATTCATCGCCGATCTCCGGAAGAGTACGTTTGTACACTTCCATCACTTCGAGCCTGTATGTGTACTTCTTTCCCTCGTACTCTCTTTCAATCTCCACAATGTCGCCTTTCTTTTTTTCCACAAGGTCTTTCACAAAAGGTCTGTCTTCGTCCTCACTTATCACGTACTCATATTCACGAGAGGTGAGTTTTTTCCCTTCCTCGTTGTACACTTCCATGTTCACTCTCACGAGATCTCCCGCTTCGGCATGTCCTTCTTTGGGCTCGAGGAGTGCGTGACTCTCCCTGAGATCTTCTATCCTCCTCTCCACGTATTTCTCCAGAACCTTTTCTTCGTCCACTTTTTCCACTTCTATCTTTGAGATATCACCTATTTTCACTTCCGGTTCTTCATGAACCTCCACCACCACTCTGGCGGTGCCGTCTTTAAGTTCTCTTTCAGTAACTATAGGAGACAAAATGAGCTTCCTGTCTTTGAGCGTATCAGGTATGAGGTCCATGAGAAAGTCGAGCGTGTACTCCTGAAAATCTTCACCGAGTTTCATCTTCAGGGCATTCTTTGGAATTCGTCCCTTTCTGAAGCCGGGGATCTCTACCCTCTGGTTCAGATACCTGACCGCTTTGTCCTCGGCCTGTGCGATCTCTTCTGCTTCAAAGACGTACTCCAGCACAACACGGTTTCTGTCTCTTTCAAGCTCTTTCACTTCCATTACTGTTCATCCCTCCTGTCGTGTTTTTATCCTCTTCCTAAGGTATCTCCTCTGGTCCATATATTCTTTTGAAGAGACGATCTGGCTTCCCTGATAACATTGATCTCCCGAAAAAGCACTGTTTTTCTCTTTTCGATGATTTCCAATCTTTTTCTGTCTCTTTCAAGGATCTCAGACAGTTTGTCCTTTGGGAGACTTTCCATCAACTCTTTCCTTTTATCCAGAAGAGAACGAAGCGTTTCATAGTCTTCCCTTTCAATCGCTTCGTCTATTTTTCTTTCTATTTCATCGATGTCCATTTCTCTCACTCTCCGATGAGGATGTTACCATACCTCACAAGCCTGCAATTTGAGTTTTCCAGAAGTTTTTTCAAAGCAAACGGCGGGAGAGAAGTTTCTATCTCCCACCCCTCGGTTGACCTTCCAAGGATTTCGAACCTTTCCTTCAAAAAGTCTTCGTCACCTTCTACAATGATATCACCTTTTCTTTTTTCGAGAACAACAAGAGCCACAACGAATCTATCGTGAGAAAGTGAAACATGAACGTAGTTGAAAAAACCAAAATCCTTATGAACACATACAACCGGTCTTCCACCGCTTTCCAGAAATTCCACATCCGTGAAACTGTGTCCATTCAAGCCCGTTCCCAGAGCCTTGAAAAAAGCCTCTTTTAGAGCGAACCTTCCAGCGATGAACTCTTTCCTTCGATTTCTCGCCAAGAACAGTCTCTTTTCCGCTTTACCGAGGATCCTTTCTGCGAATTTTTCTGGTACTCTATCTATCTCCAGAATGTCAACACCCACACCAATTATCATGAAAGGACCACCGGAGGATCTACAATCAATCCCCTTTTTCCGTTTTTCCTCAATCTTAAAAGAACGAGGGTTGCAGCCTTCTCAATTTTACCATGGACAAAACACATTCTCTTGGGCTCCAATCTGAAAGACAAAAACATTTCCAGCCACTCCACAAGGTTCTCCGGCGAAAGAACGTAAACGGCTGTTCCCCCGTTCTTCAAAAAACGAAACGTTGCCTGTACAAACTTTTCTATGTCTCTCTTTTCAATGCTCCGGGTGGAGGCTCTCAAGTGGTTGGGGCTTTTAACCTTTGTGTGATGAGGGGGATTCGAAACGACCATATCGAAAGATTCCCATGGAAAGGGAAGTTCTTCCACCGAGGAATTCACAAAAGAGACCTTTCCCTCAAGTTTGTTCAACGAGATACCTTCGAGAGCCTTCTCGTACAATTCCTTTTCTTTTTCCACTCCAACCACTTGCACGTTGTAGAGCTTTGCGAGGGCAAAACTCACCGTTCCCACACCGCTACCAAGTTCCAGAACGTTTCTGACGTCCTTGGATGGTTTCGCATACCATACGAGAAGCGATGAGGCGTGGGTTGGTTTTTGCTGAGGACCCGCGTCCACTATCTCAACACATCTGATGATATCGGGGTCGAACTTCATAACGATTCCAGGATCTCTCTGACCATCTTGTTCACAAGTTTCCCGTCCGCTCTTCCCTTCATCCTTGGCATCACTACTTTCATAACCTTTCCCAGATCCTTTGGAGAAGAAGCACCCACCTCGTTTATCGCTTCCATGATGATCTCTCTGATTTCGTCCTCCGAAAGCTGCTTCGGAAGGTACGACTCTATTATTTCCAGTTCTTTCCTTTCCTTCTCTGCGAGTTCTTCTCTTCCGTGTTTTTCGTACTCCTCTATTGCCTCTCTTCTCTTCTTGGCTTCTCTCATCAACGCTTCCATTACTTCTTCATCCGTGGCTTCCTTCATCTTTTCCACTTCCAGATTCCTCAGGGTTGTGAGTATCATGCGAAGGGTATTCATCTTTATCGTGTCTTTGTTTTTCATAGCCTCTTTCAGATCCGACATTAGTTTCTCCTTCAGAGACATGTTGAATACCTCCTCCCAAAAATCGAGACCCCGCGGGGCGGGGCCTCAGGAAATCACACCTCTCATTATTCGTGCAAGCTCTATGAAAGACTCTTTGAGACTCGCTCCTCCAACGAGACCACCATCTATATCCTTCTGAACGATGAGACCGAGGAAATTGTCCGGTTTTATGCTTCCACCGTAGAGAATCCTCACCGCTTCAGCTGTTTCTTCATCGTACATCTCCGAGAGCAGCTTTCTTATGAACGCGTGTGCCTCCTGAGCTTGCTGTGGTGTCGCCACTCTTCCCGTTCCAATTGCCCAAACCGGCTCGTAAGCTATTACCACTTTCCGTGCTTCTTCTTTGCTGAGACCATAGAAACCTTCTCTCACCTGTTTTTCCACAACACAGAAAGTGAGTCCTTTCTCTCTTTCCTCGAGTGTTTCCCCAACGCAGAGAATAGGAGTCATACCTTTTTCAAGCACCGCTTTCACTTTTCTGTTTATGAGTTCGTCGTCTTCTTTGAAGATGTGTCTTCTCTCGGAATGTCCGACGATCACGTATTCAACGCCGATCTCTTTCAACATGAGAGGAGAAACTTCTCCGGTGAACGCTCCCTGGTCTTCGTAGAAAACGTTCTGAGCTCCCAATTTGATGTTTCTACCCGAAAGTATTTCCCCTACTTCGGATAGAGCTGTGAACGGAGGACAGACCACTATTTCGAACTCTTTCACATCGTGGAGCTCGTTTACGAGCAATGACACAAACTTTTTCGCTTCTGCGACCGTTTTGTGCATCTTCCAGTTTCCAGCAAGGATCAGCTTACGTGTTATTTTTTTTTATCTGCGATGCTGGCAATACCAGGAAGTTCTTTTCCTTCAAGGAATTCGAGAGAAGCTCCTCCACCCGTTGAAACATGGGAGAATTTGTCTTCCAGGCCGAATTTGTTCACCGCTGCCGCGCTGTCTCCTCCACCCACAACGGTGATCGCTCCCTTTTCCGTGAGTGCCGCGATCGCAAGTGCGACCTGTTTTGTACCTTCAGCGAAATCGTCGATTTCAAAGACTCCCATAGGACCATTCCAGACAACAGTTTTTGCATCGGAGAGCTTCTGCTTGAAGAGTTCTATTGTCTCAGGTCCTATGTCGAGACCCATCCATCCTTCAGGTATCCCGTCGTCGATTCTGACAACCTTCTTTTCCACACCGGCTTCGATCTTCTGAGCGATGACGGTATCGACGGGAAGAACGATCTCAACACCTTTTTCTTTCGCTTTTTCGAGGAGCTCTTTCGCGAGATCGATCTTGTCTTCCTCAACCCTGGACGATCCAACCTCTTTGCCAAGAGCCTTCAGAAAGGTGAACATCATGGCTCCACCTATGAGAATTCTGTCGGCTTTTTCCATGAGGTTCGTGATGACACCGATCTTGTCAGATACTTTTGCTCCGCCAAGGACCACAACGTACGGCTTTTCTGGATTGTAAGTCACCTTGGAAAGGAATCTTATCTCTTTTTCCATGAGGAATCCTGCCACACTGGGAATGAACTGTGCAATTCCAACGTTGGAAGCATGTGCTCTGTGGGCCGTTCCAAAGGCATCGTTCACGTGAATGTCGGCAAGGCTGGCCCAGAACTTCGAGAGTTCAGGATCGTTCTTGGTCTCTCCCGGATGAAATCTGGTGTTTTCAAGGAGGAGAACCTCTCCTTCTTTGAGTTCCTCAACGGCCTTTTTCACCTCGTCACCGACAACAGCGGGAACAAACTTCACTTCTTTTCCAAGAAGCTCAGAGAGCTTTTTGGCGACCGGTGCGAGACTGAATTCCGGTGAAGGCTCCCCCTTGGGCCTTCCAAGATGGGACAGGAGTATCACCTTCGCTCCCTGCTCGAGAGCGTACTTTATCGTTGGAAGGGCGGCTCTTATTCTCGTGTCGTCTTGAACGACCCCATCCTTCACTGGAACGTTGAAGTCCACTCTCATTATGACTCTCTTGCCTTTCAGATCAACATCCCTTATGGTCATTTTTTCCATGTTCGCACCCCCTTTTTGAGTCTGAGAAGGGCGGGAAAACCCGCCCGTTTTTCACATCTTGAGGAGCAGTTCGAGTGTGTCAACAACTCTGTTGCTGTATCCGTACTCGTTGTCGTACCAGGAAGCCACTTTCACGAGCTTTCCACCGATAACGTTGGTGAGTGTGGCGTCGAAGATACCGGAGAACGTAGTTCCAACGATGTCGCTGCTCACAATTGGTTCATCGTTGTAGCCGATGATTCCCTTGAGTCTTCCCTCTGTGGCTTCTTTCATGACGGCGTTGACTTCCTCGATCGTGGTTTCTTTTTCGACCAGTACTGTGAGATCGGTGATGGATCCATCGGGAGTTGGTACTCTGAGAGCGACTCCATCGAGTTTGCCCTTCACTTCAGGAACAACGAGTGCGACTGCTTTTGCGGCGCCTGTGGTTGTCGGGATGATGTTCACCGCGGCCGCCCTCGCCCTTCTCAGGTCTCTGTGAGGCAGATCGAGCACTCTCTGGTCGTTCGTGTAGGAGTGAACGGTTGTGAGCATTCCACTGACGATTCCGAACTTCTCATGGAGTACCTTCACAATGGGTGCTATGGAGTTGGTTGTACAGGACGCGCAGGATATGATGGTGTGTTCGGGTTTCAACTGGTCTTCGTTACAACCGATAACAACGGTGATGTCTTCTCCCTTGGCGGGCGCCGTGATGATGACTTTCTTCGCCCCAGCCTGCAGGTGAAGTTCTGCCTTTTCTCTTTTTGTGAAGACGCCGGTAGATTCGATCACGAAGTCAACACCGAGGTCTTTCCAAGGAAGTTTCGAAGGATCGGGCTCCGCGAAAACCTTGATCTCTTTTCCATCGACGATCAGAGAGTTCTCAGTGTACTCGACTTTGCCGGGGAACTTCTTGTGAACGGAGTCGTACTTCAGAAGGTGTGCGAGGGTCTTGGTGTCTGTCAAATCGTTGATGGCCACTACTTCGATGTCGGGGTTCTTTCTTTCGTAGATGATCCTGTAGACAAGCCTTCCTATCCTACCGAAACCGTTAATAGCCACTCTTACCATGCTCTTTCCCTCCTTCTCACATCAATCCTGGTATTCCAAATTGATGAGTTATTTTGCTCATCTCTTCTTCACGACGTTTCTCGATCTTTTCCATGACTTCGTTCACTCCCGCTATCAGAAGATCCTTTAGTGTATCGATGTCTTCTTTCAAATCCTCGTCTATCTCTATGTCCTTGACTCTCCTATCACAGGTTGCAACGATTCTGACGGCTCCTCCACCAACGGAAGCTTCTACCTCTATTTGTGAAAAGCCCTCCTCGAGCTCCTGGATTTTCTTCTGGAGCTCCTCCTGCATCCTGGTGAAGTCCTTCAAAAATTTTTCCTGCTTTCCCCCGCCCAGACTCTTTCCTCCAAAACTCTTGATCTTTTTCAAATTATCCCTCCTGTTCGAACAATCTCAGGATCTTTTGCGAAACCCTCTCTATTGTTTCTTCCTTTCCCATCAGTCGAAGCTCAACTTCTACCCTTTTCCCGAGCTTTCTGGAAAAGATGTTTTCCAGTTCAGGCAGTTTCTTCTTCATCAACTCGTAATGCATGGACTTCGATGAATCGAAGGAAATGATTACTTTTTCCCCGTCAAACTGGACTTCTGAGAGACTGAGAGCAACAAAGATGGAAAGATCACCTTTTTCTTTCAGTTCTTCCATGAGTTCTTTGAAGCGTTTCTCAAACTCGTTATCTTCTTTTTTTTCTTCCCTTGCTTTCACCGCTTCTTTTTTCTCTTCTTTTTGCTGAACGTTTGAATTATCTTTTTCTTTGACATCGTTTTCCTGAACGTTCGTGGCGGAGAATCTCGTTGCTATGTAGGCCGAGCCTACTTTACAGACGAGTCGTTTTTCTTCGGCGAATTTTATTTCTCTCAGAAGATTCAGAAGTTGTCTCGAAACCTGAACTATATCGTTCGCTGAAGCCTGATAGACACCTTTCTCCCTTTCTAAGTCTTCGACCAGGTCCTCGACCGCTTCCTGAATGAGTACCTCGTAATCCTTTCCGCTGTAGTAGACGTCGTCGAGAACGGTGAATACCTTTTTCACATCACCTGAAAAAATAGCGTTCACGTAATCTCGAACAACCTGTACTGGAATCAGTCCAAGCGCCCTGTGTACCGTCTCGAGATCTATCTTTCCTTCCGAGAACTTCCACACCTGTTCGAGCATGGTGAGCGCGTCTCTCAATCCCCCAGAAGCCCTTTTGGCGATGAAACTCAGGGCTTCCCTGTCTATCTCTATCCCTTCCGCTTCTGCAACCTCCTGGAGTCTCTTTTCGATGAGTTCATCGGGAATATTTCTGAACTCGAAAACCTGACATCTTGAGATGATAGTGGGAGGAACCTTCTCAAGGTTTGTCGTTGCCAGCACGAACACAACGTGGGAAGGAGGTTCTTCGAGCGTTTTGAGAAGTGCGTTGAAGGCTTCTTTCGTGAGCATGTGAACTTCGTCTATTATATAAACTTTGTATTTTCCTTCCATCGGTCTGTATCCAACAGCGTCCCTGATTCTTCTGATCTCATCTATTCCCCTGTTGGAAGCCGCGTCGAGCTCTATCACGTCCATGAAGGTTCCCTCATCTATCTCTCTGCAGGCTTTACAGGAATTGCAGGGTTCAACTCCCTTTCTGTTTTCACAGTTCAGTGATTTCGCAAGAATCCTGGCGAGAGTAGTCTTTCCTGTTCCCCTCGGACCGGCGAATATGTATCCATGGGCCACGCTGTTTTTTTGAATCGCGCCGATTATTGCCTTTTTCACATGATCCTGATTGACAACCTCAGAAAAAGTCTTTGGTCTGTACTTCCTGTAAAGAACTTCCACGGAATCCCCCCATGTTATAATCGAATTGCATCCAGATTTTATTATACCAGAGGAGACATTAAGAATGGTTGAACAGAGGAGGAAAATCGTGAAAAAAATAACTATCTTGATCTTGGTGCTCGTGGTGGTCCCTGTTTTTCTGAGCACCGTTCCTCCGGAAGATAATATTTCCTTTCGCGAGATCAACTCCATTGCAGTGAAGGAATGGTTCAAAGAGCTGGTCAGATCAAGAAGAGCCTCTTACAAACTGAAAAGCGATGAAGAATTCCTTGAAGACCTGTGGAAAACGATAAACAACGTAGCGAAAGAGACGAATTTCGATCCCCTTCTCATAATATCTGTCATAGATGTGGAAAGCGACTTCAGAAATGTTGTGGGCTTGTACGGAGAACTCGGCATGATGCAGATAAAAAAAGAGACTGCGGAGATGGTGGCGAATCTGTACGGCTTGGAAATACCAGAGTCAGGTTGGACGGAACTCGTGTGGAACTACCGTTTGAACATAAAATACGGAACTCACTACTTGAAATATCTCTTCGACAAGTTCAACAACTTAAGACTGGCACTCGAGTACTACAACGGCGGAAACAGCAGAAAATCCTACGCGCGGAGGATACTGGAAACGTACGAAGAGTTCAAGAAAGAACTGGGAATCTAAACCTTCGAGTATATCTTGCCAGAAGAGTCCTGGACCACACGGAGAACCAGCCTCTCCACTTCCAATTCCTCGAGTTTCTTGTCGTCCAGAGTTTTATAAATCATTCTCCTTGTTCCCCTTATTTCTTCGAGGGGCTCGAACAACACCCTGGAAAACCTCTTCGTGGCAGAGAAAGGATGCGCTTTCTCCAGAATCACACCGTTCACTCCCAGAAGAAAGAGTTTTTCCAGGAGCTCTTCACTCATCTCTTGAAACTGAAGCTGGTTCTTCCTGAACGTTCCTAACACCACTATTTCTCCCGTCAGGTCGTAGAGTTTTGTTCCCTCGTATTTTTCGTATTTTTCAAGGACGTCCACAACGCTTCTGTCCATCACAACGATCTTTCCTGTGTAGTAAACCACATCTCCTGTCTTCAATTTTCTAATAACATTCAGAGACACGGGATATCTGAGTACGATCAGAAAAAATCACCTCACGATCATCCAAACAAAACCATCGATGAACCTTACAAAAGGATTCATGACGAGTGGTATTATCCAGAGCACGAGCAGAGCGATCATGAAGAGAACGCCGTACACCTCGTATTTTACCAGCCACTCCATGTACCTGTCAGGAAGAAGAGAAGCGAGAATCCTGCTTCCATCGAGAGGCGGTATAGGAAAAAGAGAAAAGAGCGCGTACGTGAGGTTGTATTTGGCGGCCTTCACCATGAGAAACCACCAAAAATCCTCTTCGGGAAGATGCGAGGCGATCAATCCACAAAGAAAGAAGAGTATGAAGCTAACGGCAGGACCGATCAGCGAGATCTTCAAAAGGTCTTTTTTCTTGTTTTTTAACTTCCAGTAACGAATGGGCACGGACCTCGTCCATCCGAATTCGAAGAGGATGAAAGAGATCGTTCCCAGTGGATCGAGATGAACGAAGGGGTTCAGAGAAAGCCTTCCGGCCTGCTTCGGTGTGGTATCGCCGAGTTTGTAGGCTACAAAGCCTTTGATGTACTCTCTGGGAGTAGCGACTATGAGCACTGCAAGAAACCCTGTGAGTATGTTGCTCAGCGTGGGAACTATTATCCTCATGTTCACCATCCTTTCAAGACTCCTTTCAGCATCTCCTTCATCTCGATAGCGTCGTTTCTCATTTTCTCTTTCAGTTGTAATTCCTTCTTCAACACAACGGGAACCTTCAAAGAGATTTCCAAAGGGTCTCTCTTTGAAAAGAAATGATCCTCTTTTGTGTATCTTGCGAAAAATCTTCTCGCTTTTTGACAGTCGATGATAATGAACGGTACTTCGAAATACGCCGCCACAAGCGCCGGGTGGAACCTCTCCGTTATCACAATAGACGAGCTCACTATCTCTTCGAGTAAGTTCTCTCCATTCCTGAGAGGTGGAAGATAGGAGTGATCCCCTGGAAAAGCCGTCGATATAACAAAATCGTTTATTCCCTGACCTCTGAGACTCTTCAAGATATACGACACATCTATCGGAGATTTCAGGAAAAACACCGCTTTCTTTTCGGCATTCCTTTCCATATCGGACTCCATAAGGTGGATTATGGCCGGGTCTGTTCCGAGCATCGCATTTCCGCCAACCATTCTGACGTACCTGTAAGAAGCGGGATCACGCGCTATGAAAACGGTTCTTTTATCTTTGAAAACGTCCCACACAAGCTTTTTTGAAAGCCTTCTTCTCAACGGTCCCACGCTGTTTCCAAAGAAAATGAGGGGTTTGTTCATGAGAAGCGAAGCTTTCGAGAGTGAATAGTAGTAGAGAAGACTTCGGAGACTGGTGACGTCCTGAAACAATCCTCCTCCACCCGCTATGGAAACCTGAGACTTCTTCAAAAAAGAGAGTATCTTGAGTGAATATCTATCGACAGCGGTGACCCCTATAGTTCTTTTTCTCTTCGGCAGGGGTGTGTATATGGTCCCGAATCCCAGTTCTTTCAAAAGATTCACGCACGCTTTGAACATCAGCTCATCCCCGAAGTTGTCGAAGCCGTAGTATCCCCAGAGAAAGGCCGTTGCCAAGGAAAATCACCTCATTGTGTAGAAGAATACTCTTGGAGAATTATACTACACGAGGTGAAAAGATGATCACGAATCTTTCCGACAGAGTGTTCGTGATAGGAACAGGAACATCGGCAAACAGTGTGCTTGTCTGTGGAAAAAAATTTTGTGTGCTCTTCGATTCAACGCTTTTTCCTGAAAAGGCAAGGAAGATAAAAGAGTTCGCTACAGAAATTCTGGGCAAAGACATCGTTGTCGTTTTCAACACGCATTACCATCCCGACCACACCTTCGGAAACACGGTTTTTGACAGGATCATATCCCACAGTTTAACCAGAAAAGCTCTGGAAGAAATGGATGAAGAGTATATAAAAAAGATCGGCGTGGAGGTTTCTCTGAAGTTTCCAGATAAGACCTTCACCGAAAGAGAAAATTACAGATTTGGGGACATTGTGGTGGAGGCAGTTCACTTAGGAGGACACACCCCGGATTCTTCGATCTTCGTTTTGAAGAACGAAAAAATCGCCATCTGTGGAGATCTTCTGACAACCGGCATCCATGCCGAAATAGTCACGGACAGTGACCTCTCTGAATGGATAAGAGCGCTCAGCGAGATCGAAAAAGTACAGGCGGATTACTTCGTACCGGGCCACGGAAAAGTTGGAACCATCGAAGATGTCAGAAACATGAAAGACTACATCTCAAAAGTCCTGCGCTTCAGAGAAGGCAGTGTGAAACACTCAGAACTCCTGGAAGACCCGAATTTCATCAACAGGGAACACCCAGAACTCCTGACCTGGGGATTGGAAAACATCATTCGTTGAGAAGTTCGAGCCTCTCTTTTGGACTCACGATTTCTGTTATCCTCACCCCAAAGTTCTCATCTATCACGACAACTTCTCCGCGGGCGATGAGCTTTCCGTTCACAAGAATGTCCACAGGCTCTCCCGTGAGTTTGTCCAGCTCTATTATGGAGCCGGGGATCATTTCCAGAACCCGTTTCAGAGTCATTCGAGTTCTTCCAAGTTCCACTGTGACTCTGAGAGGTATATCGAGAAGCAGTTCCAGCTTTTCATTTGGCACTTTCGTTTTTCTGGTTTCAGAAGGTTTCAGCTCGGCGAATTCTACCGGTTCAACCTTCACTTTTTTCTCCTCTTTCTTTTCTTCTTTTTTCTCACCGCCTTTAGTTTCGGATTGTTTCTTTGTGAAGTACTCGTACATCTTCTTCACCAAATCGGCGCTTATCACTTGATAGAACTTCGACTTCGGAAGCCCCTCTATCTCTATTTCGAATTCGACGACGGCGACATCTTTTTCTGGATTGTCGGTCACCGGTGGAAACTGAGTACTTGGATCATCGAAATTCAATATCTCCACCTTCGGCGGAGATATGTTGATGGTTATTCCCAGAAGTTCAGAAAGCGACGTTGCAGCGCTTCCCATCATCTGATTCATCGCTTCTCCAACTGCGCTGAGTTTGATTTCGTCCAGTTCCTCGGTTTCCACCTCTCCACTTCCCCCCATCATGAGGTCAGCCATCACCGCCACGAGCTTTTTATCGAGGACAAGGACGTTCAAACCTTCAAGTCCCTCCGTGTATTCCACACTCACCACTACCTGTTCACCGCTGAAGTCGCTCTTGACATTCTTCATTTTCTCTTCTCGAACAGTTGGAACGGTGATATTGATGTCCCTTCCGAGTATCATCGAGAGAGTCGTGGCAGCACTCCCCATCGCGATGTTTCCTATCTCGCCTATCATGTCTTTCTCTTCGGGAGTGAGGACACCACCGGTATCAGAACCACTTAGGAGTTTGTCTATCTCTTCCTGAGAAAGGAATTCATTTTCCGTCATTCGTATTCACCTCCGTTGGTGAATTCACCGGTCACCTTCACCGCGTACTTTCCCTTGAACGTTCCGGGAATTCCCGTGAACTTGGGTCTCCCCTCAACGTCTATTCTTATCTCATCCTTGTAGTGAGTGCCGAGCCTTATGACGTCTCCCACTTCCAGATCCAGAATTTCCTTCAATCTCAACTCAGTCTCTCCAATCACCGCTTGAACAGTCACAGGTACCCTTTGAGAAACTTTTTTGAGTTCTTCCATTCGCTCTTCGACTCTTTCGGGTTTTCTTCCCATCATCCAGAAGCGATCCGAAAGCTTCACGAGCAAGGGTTCGAGAAGCGAAAACGGCCAGCACACGTTGATGAAGCTCGTGAACTCGCCCCAGGAGACGGAAGCAGTTACGAGAAGAACGATCTCATTGGGTGGAACGATCTGAACGAATTGAGGATTCGTCTCCACGTTCTCTATCGAAGGAATGAAGTACTGAAAATCACTCCAGGCCTGAGCAAGAAGGGTCAACATATTGGTCACTTCTTTTCTCATTATGGAGGTCTCTATCTCCGTGGGGGGTCTGTTTGGAGGATTGTCGCCGGGACCTCCCATTATGATGTCGAGCATGGTATAGAAGAGATCCAGCCTCATTTCGAAGATGGCGCTTCCCTCAAAAACGTCTCCGGTGAAGATAACTATGAACGATGGGATCATCACGGATCTTATGAATTCCTCATAAGTAAGCTGATCTATGCTGATTTCAACATCCACAAAAGTTCTCAGCCTTCCTGAGAAATACGTAGAAAGGGCCCTCCCGAAATTTTCGTGTATCATCTGAAAGGTTCGAAGCTGTTCTTTGGAAAACTTGCTCGGTCTCTTGAAATCGTAAGGCTTAACTTTTTTCTCCTCTTCTTCCTTCAGGAGGTCCTCTTCCTTCAATTCACCTTTCATCAATGCCTCGATCAACTGGTTTATTTCTTCCTGGCTGAGAACATCAGACACGTTACCACCTCACTCGGTGGTCGCAAACGCCTTGATGTACAGGTACACATCCAGAACTCCGTATTTCTCTTTATCACCAACGAATCCGGTGATCGTGTTTACCGCGTCTCTTATTTGACGTTTCAACAGTTCCAGACCCGGAACGGTGCTAAGTTCGCTCTTGTCTTTGCTCAGAAAGATCATCATGAGCGCATCCATGATCTCGTCTTTCCTCTCGGCTACAGCTGCCCTGCAGGCATCGCTCCCCACACTGAAAGAAAGAGAATCTATCACAACCACGTCCCTTCCACCTTTGAGAAGGAAGGTCTGGTTCTCTCCCTGTTGAATGAGGACCGCTTTTATCCTTACTGGAGTCGAAGGTACGTTTTCACCCTGCTCACCCTGATTCGAACCGAGGAACATGGGCAGCAAGAAATACACCGCCACGGAAACCACAAGCGGAACAACGATGCTCATGATCAAAGACGCACCCATTCGACGTTTCGGTTGTTCTTCTTCTCTTCTTTCTTCTTCTGCCATCTTCTCACCTCACAGCTTCTCTCGTTTTATGAGGATATCTATTCTTCTGAACTCTTTTCTCAATCTATCTAATTCCTGCTGATACTTTTCTTCCAATTTTTTCAGTTCCGATTCGTATTCCGCTTGAGAAATCTCCCCGTTTCTGAATTTCTCATTGAGAAGGGCTTTCTCGACGTTGATCCGGTTTTCGAAATCTTGGATCTTTTTCTTTATCTCCCTGTCTCCAAGTCCTATTGGGTAGAATCTGTCTGGATTGTAGAAAAGTTCGATGTTGAAGCGTCCAAGCTTTATGTCCGCAGCCCTTTCGATCATTCTCTTCTCTCTCAACTCGGTGAGAAAGAAATTCACGACGCTCGCCGCTCGTGCGCTCGAAAGATGCCAGTTGGAGACGTAAATCGAGTTTGGAAGAGGTAATCTGTCGTCCGCATAACCGTAGATCTCGAGCACGTTCGTGGTGTGTTCTATGACTATCTGTCCCACTTTGGCCAGGAGTTCTTTGGCTTCCACTGTGAGCTTGGCGCTTCCCGTCTCAAAAAACACCATGTCTTTCAACACGATCAGTGTTCCTTCGTCTCTCTCTTCAACTGTGATCTTTCCCTTATATTCTTCGGACAATCTCATGAGTTCTTGATATATTCCTCTTTTTGATGTGATCAAGGGTTCTTCGTTTATGCTTTTTCCTCCCATGAGGACGCCCGGCGGGTTCCCACTCAACGCGATTCTGAGCCCTACCGCCACCTGCTGGAACTTTCCGGGACTGATAGTGGACATCGAGATCAAAGCCACAAAAAACGTGAGAAGCAGTGTCACCATATCTGAATAGGTCGTCATCCATTGAGGACTGCTTTTCTGTTCCTCTTTTCTTTTTTTCGCCATCACGCGGTTGCCTCCTGAGAAGCCGCCTCGTAAGCCTGTCTTTCTTTCTCAGGGAGGAACGACTTGAGTTTTTCTTCGAGAATCCTCGGGTTCTCTCCCGCCTGGATAGAAAGAACAGCCTCCAGTATCATCCTTTTCTCCAAAACCAGAATGTCCCTTCTCTTTTTGATCTTTTCAGCCATGGGAAGAAAGACACCGTTGGCCAGAACGGCACCGTAGAGTGTTGTTATCAGCGCAACCGCCATAGAGGGACCGAGGGTTTCTGGATCGTTCAAAGATTTGAGCATTTGAATGAGACCGATCAACGTTCCAATCATACCGAACGCGGGAGCGTACGCCCCTGCAGATTCCAGAACCGCCCTTTCTCCGTCGAGTTCCTCTTCGAAGAGTTCCATTTCCGTTTCCATCATGTTCTTCAAAAGATCCGGATCAGTTCCATCCACCACGAGCTGGAGCGCTTTTTTCATGAATGGATCTTCTATACTCTCCAGATTCTCTTCCAGAGAGAGCAAACCTTCCCTTCGTGCTTTCTCGGAAAAAGAGACCATCGTCTGAATCAGGGAAACGTGATCGATCTTCGGCTCTCTCAGAGTTGAGAGCATGATATTCACGATCTTGAAGGCTTTGTCCTTCGGATGAGCCACCATGGTTGCTGCGATGGAGCCAACAACGGTTATGAACAGCGAAGGGATGTTTATGAACGCTGCAAAATCTCCTCCACCTGTCAGGATTCCTATGAAAAGAGCCGCTATCACAAGAACAAGACCCATCAGGGTCGCAAGGTCCATAGGATCACCTTCCCTGTTCTTTCCACCAGTTGAAGATCTTTCTCTTGTATTCTATCACCCTCTGAACGACTTCCTCTGCGGATTCTTTTACGATGTATTTTCTACCGTTTATGAGGGTGATCGTCGTGTCCGGCAGCGCTTCGATGGTTTCTATCAGATCAGCGTTCAGGAAGAACCATCTACCATCTATCCTCGTCAACCTGATCATCTCTCATCATCTCTTGATGTTCACAAGCTCGTTAAGAATCTGATCGGCTGTCGTGATGACTCGCGCATTTGCCTGGAAACCTCTCTGCGCGACTATCATCTTGGTGAACTCTTCCGCAAGATCCACGTTGGACATCTCAAGGGCACCAGGAATCAAAACTCCTCTTCCACCGCTGCCAGGAGCTCCTATCTTTGGAACACCGCTGTTGGCAGACATAGCGTAGAGCGAATTACCAACCTCTGAAAGTCCCGAAGGATTGTTGAACACTGCGAGGGCGATCTGCCCAAGAACATCTGTGAGCCCGTTGCTGAAGGTTCCTATGATCTCTCCCTGCTCGTTTATGGCGAAGGACTCCAGGACACCCATCGGATTTCCGTCCTGCCACGGAATGTTCAGAGTGCTATCACCGGAGAACTGAGTTATTCCAGAAAGATCGGCGGTTATGCTAACAACACCATCCCCACTCTGACCCGTATCAAACTGGATCGTTCTAACTTCTCTTGAGCTGAGATTGTAAGAAGAATCAAGCCCTAAGTATTTAATGGGTCTTCCAGATTCATCGAAATCTATCAGACCCGCCACATAACCACCGCTGCCGTCTTCATCGATCAGTGAGACCGGTTCTCCACTGTCCGTGTACGCTCTCCAGATCCAGGCATTCTTGAAACTCTCCGAATCAATCGTGGTGTTTCCAAGCCTGACGAATTCATAGTAAACGGTGTACGCGTTCCCGAGGGAGTCGTACACCTGAACAGCGGTGGTGTACCTCGGAGAGGAGTAGTCGACTTGAACGAAATTCGTTGGATTGTCCGATTCGTAGAACCTGGGCTCACCGGAGGTAGGGATGACAAGTTCAGCACCATTTGCTATAGGAAGGGACGTTATAGTAGAAGAAGTAGGAGTCGGTGGAAATAGCATCACAGTGTAGTCATTTCCAGCAGTGATGTCAGAATCGTTAATTGTAAAACTACCACCAGAAACGTTCGTGGTATCGTTGTATATCACATTTCCGGAAGAATCCATGACAATGGCTTGGTAAGAACCGTCTGGCAGAGACGTGCTTCCAGAAACACTTCCATCGGTGGTTGCTGTTACGACCTGAGACTCAGCATATATTCCCGCTTCTTCCACTCTTCCAAATTCGTTGAACACCATGTAACCATTCACATCGGCTGTTCCATCGTTGTCGATGTCGATCTTCATTGTGTACCTCTGAGAAGAGCCGAACGGATCTGTTCCCAGATCGTTTTGTGTTTTTTCAAACCACACTCTCACATCGTGATCGATGCCGTTTTCATCCGTTAATGTGATAACGAATGAACCAGGTCCTACTTTGGAGTTTAAATTCCCCTCAAAACGAACGTTTGAGGTTTTCTTCGCCGGCATCGTCATACCTGCGCTGATAACCAGATCCCCTATGGGTTTGTTGGTGTCGATGTACCTCTCACCGGTATCCGGATCCTGAACGGCTGTCCATCCCTGAACTTTGTAACCCGTAGAAGTCTGAATCAAGTTTCCATTGCTGTCCAGAGTGAACGCACCGGCTCTTGTGTAATAATAAGAATTGCCATCTGAAACGATGAAGAACCCATCTCCCTGAATGGCAAGGTCGGTTTTCACACCCGTGTTCTGGAACGAGCCCTGCGTCATGATCTTGTCGATACTCGACACCTGAGAACCAAGACCTATCTGCATGGGATTTGTACCGCCCACATTTTCCTGAGGAGATCTTCCCGCCTTGATCGTCTGTGCGAGCATCGTCTCGAAGTTCACCCTCGATGCCTTGAACCCCACCGTGTTCACGTTGGAGATGTTGTTTCCAACAACATCCATCGCCACCTGGAAGTTTTTAAGACCCGTTATGCCGCTGTAGAGTGATCTCATCATCACGCATCACCCTCCTGAGAGATCTCCAGGATGGAATCGACAGGATAGAGCGAACCGTTCACTAAAACGTATCCCTCTCCATTCTTTATCTGAACGGCCTCCACTACTCCGCCTTCCATTCCCCCTATTTCTTCCAACCCGTCTGAAGTGAGTTTGTAAACGTGGTAAGTGTAACTGCCATCCTCAACACTGATCCCGTTGTCATCCCTTCCATCCCACTGCCAGGCGTGAACTCCCGCCTGGACAGTTCCAAGATCCTCCGTTCTCACCACTTTTCCGTTTTCATCGAGTATTTGAAGCACGATATGCGCATCTTCATCCACGTTGAATATGATGCTGTCCGCTTGGCCATCTACAAGATTCACCGTGTTGTTTCTCACCACGACGTACTTTCCTATCAGAGAAGCGAGCTGGGCTGGACTCACACTCGTCTGGGCTTCGACGAAATCCTTCACCGCGCTGGTGAGGTTCGTGATCTGTTCAAGGCTTGTGAGCTGAGAGAGTTGAGATATCATGTCCTTCGTTTCCATGGGCTCCAGTGGATCCTGCATTTCCAGTTCTTGAAGAAGGAGTCTGAGAAAAGCCTCTTTGTCGAGAGAGTTATTCGAAGAGCTGGAATTGTTTCTGATTCCTGTGAGAGAGGAGAGGTATATACCGCTCATATCGTAGATCACGTTTTCACCTCCTGGATGAACTCCTCAAATAGACTGCCCAGAGTTTCACGTTTGTGATCCTTCTGGTTTTCTCTTTGTTGTCTTTGATTTTCCTCCTTGTTCTGATTCTCCTGATACAAGTAGTCTTCCTCCTGTTTTTCAACGTAGATCTGCACATCGAATCCCTTTTCGTTGAATCTTCCAATCAGTCGCGGTATATCGTGCTCTAAAACGTGCTTGGCTTCTTCTGTCTGAACTTTGAAGACTATCTTCAACTGGTTCTCTTCCTTTGTTATGGTTATCTCCAGTTTTCCCAACTCCGGTGGCTCAAGGTCTATGACGGCCCTTTCTGTTTTGTGAAAATACATCTGTTCCACAAACCTTGGCAGATGAACAGTCTCTGCTCTTTTCAATTCGGGGAGCGAATAAACCTGCTTCGCCCTCTCCTGAGACAGAAACTCCAGCGCCTCCCTGTTTGTTACTTCTCTGTAACTCTCGATTTTTCCTTTTTCTTCGTATCTCATTTCCATCTCCATTGGCTGATTCTTCTCTCGGTTTTGTGAAAGAGATTTCTCGAAAGTTTTTTCCTGAGATATACGTATTTCGTTTTCAACAGCCTTCTGACCATAGAACTTGTTCACGGGTGTTGCCCTCTTTATCGAAGGCTCTTCACCATAGCCGTTCAAAACGTTTCTGGTGTTCTTTTCTAAAGAAGAACCATCATTTCTCAATGGCAACCCGGTTTCTTTCACTTTCTCTGATTGTTTTTCTGTGTGAGTATCTTCCTTCCTTGTGTGAGAGTAGACTTTCGGATTTTCTTTGAGATTTATAGAACCTTCATTCACAAAAAGCGATTCATTCAAACCATAGTTTTCAAAGTTTTTCTGTGAAATTCTTTGAACGCTGACTTCCCAAACCCTTTCACCATCACCGTTCACTGATCGCTGTTCTCCATTTGTCAGGAGAAGTGGAACAACATTGAGATTGGATATTTTTATTTCATTCCCGGTATCTTTCGTAATTCCTTCTTCGGAGAGTCTGTTTTCGATAACTACCGTCTTTCCAAGGTCTCTTGATAATTTCTCCGTATCGGTATTTTGAGGAAGAAATCTTGTCTCGACGAAGATCGGCTGTTTTGCTGTGTGCTCTTTATCCTGAGCAGAAGTGGGAGGTTCCTTGAAAACCTTCGTAGATTCCGATTTCAAAGAAGACTCAGAACCTGTTCGAAGAACTTCAACAGGTGTTTTAAAAGAACTCGAAAGCTTTTTGTTCGATTCACTCCGCGAAATCTCTGATTCCGAATGCAAAACAGAACGATGTTTCTTTTCGAACGAAATCTGTTCTGCACTCTCTTTATTCTCTAGACCATTTTCTTTCACTTTTTCACGTCCAATGAAAAACCACAGTTTTTCAGTTGAAACATCATGTGTTTTGGATTTGAAAATTCCTCCCTCATTTTCTCCTTGCTCATCACCGTGATTTTCATCAATATTTTCAAAAAGGTGTTCTGGTTTTTCATTTCTTTTAGATATTTCTCGCAAAACATGCTTCTCGCTGGACTCATCATGAGTTTCTTTAATCTCCTTGTCCAACGTACTCAAAGATGAACGCACAGCTTCTTCTATCAGTCCTTTTTGATCCTCAGAATCGTTTTGAAATCTTTTCAAAAGTTGTTTGTCCAGTGTCTCTTCCAGTCTACCGTTTTTCCCAACCGGCAACGAAAGATGCTGGGCGCTGGTACCATCGAGATCGTCTAACACGTTTCTTTTTGTCTTTTTGAGGGCTTCAGCATGATTTTCAGATGACCCCGACTTTGCCTTTTCCTGAACATTCAGAAAGTTACCATCAGCATTGTTCAGGTATCCAATTTTCTTTTCAATGATCTCTTTTTTCTTCCCAGATGTAGAATCGATTATTTTTTCTTTGCCCTTTAAAGATTTCATCAGGTCCTTCACGGATTGAGAAAACAGACCCGCCGCTGATTTCTTTTTTAATTCACCTTTTTCCTCTGCCGTCTTGATCATCGCAAAAAGAGAAAATTGTCCTACCTTCACTTTCTCTCCTCCAGAAGATCCGGAGCGTTCTGAACTATGTACTGAACCAGAACAGAAGCGTGTTCCCTATCCATCATGGAAAGAACCGTTCTCAAAGTTTCTGGATCCACATTCTCCCTTCTCAGGAAATCGACGGCTACCTCTGGTGTGATGTTGTTCAAAGCGTCCGCCACCGATTTCAAATAGGCTTCTTTCTGGAAAAGCTGAGATTCTTTTTCTGTCATCTGTTTCACCACTTCCTGAGCTTGTTTAACCAGCATTTCGAGCCTTTCAATGGTGCTTTCCACACCCACCATGAGTTCCATCACCCGTGCGGTTTTCTGTGGGTTGACACCGGAGAGCGCCTCGAGAAACTCTCCAGCGTACTCTGGATCGGTTCTTTTAAAGATCACAGCAAGCGTCTCATCATCCACTTCGTTGAGTGCGCTTGCGAGATTCTTCGGATCGGTGTTCAAAAGCACGTTGACGAGCTCGTCTACCTGCTTCTTGTAGGATTCCAGCCTGTTTTTCTCCTCGAACAATTGATTCTTGAGGGATTGAATATCTTCGATCATTTTCTCAACAACGTTTCTTTGCGCTTCCAGCACCTTCGCCTGCTCTTCGAGTTCTTTTTCTTTGCTGATCAATTCGTCTATCTTCTGGTTGTATATCTCTATGTATTTCTGATAAATTCTAGAGTAGTACTCAGCGGGACTTTCCGCTTTGAGAGGCTGATAGTTGATTCTGTCTTTCAAAAACGGAACCTTGGAAGCAAGAAAAGCGATATAACTCCTCCAGTCTTCAAAAGGAGAAACTCTTCCACCGTACAGCCTGTTTATTTCAAAGGAGATGTAGCCGTACATGAACAGAATCAAGAGTATCAGAAACGTTATTAAAAAAACAACGAAAAAACCTCTTCGTTTTCCAGGCAAGGTCCATCTACCTCCCTCGGTTTCATACTTCTACGGGAGATCTATCTTTTCCTAAAGGATGGTAAAGTATGGTAAAACAAAAGAGGGAAACAAATATGGGCAGAATACTCGTGATAAAACGAAGCAGGGAAGTATTTTATATCGATAGAAAATCGATCAAATCCTATTTGAAAATCTCCTCTTCCGGAAAGAAATACCGTGTGAAGATCGTTCTGAGAGATCCTCGTGGTAAGATCTTTTCTGATGAGAGTGAAGGGCCCAGAACATCCCGGAACCTTCTCAAACTCATCGGAGAAGCGGTAACAGAAGCTTTCATTAGACGACATCAAAGAAGTCGCTCTCGCAGAAAGAAGGTTCGTTTTTGCTCATCTCACACTCTCGAAGAATGGAAAAGAAAACTGGCGAATCGGTGCGGCTCCTCTGGAAAAAGATCTTCTCCAGAGCGTTGTTTTCGTGGTAATAGATGCTCTGGTAAAATAGTAAAAAACAGTGCGTGGGGGGTATTTGGATGAGCAGCGCAAAGACACTGGAAGAAGTCATATCGAAGATATCCGGGGTCATCTCCGCCAAGGTGATAGAGGAAGACGGTCAACCCAGAGAAATCCACGTCATAGCAGATCCTTCCAGGAATCCAAAACAGATCGTTCGCGATATCGAAACTGTTGCCCTCGCGTCTCTTGGAATGAAGATAGACAGAAGGATCATCAGCATTGCCCAACTGAGTCAGGGAAGGTTCTCTCCTTCGCAGACTTATGAGATCACCTCCATAGAGGTAAAAAACCTCGACAGGAAAAAGCAGGTGAAAGTCACAATACGCAACCCTCTCGAAGACGAAGACATGGTGGGTGAAAGTGCGGGGCCTGGAACATCCACGAACCTTCCAAGGCTCGTTGGAGAAGCGGTGATAGAGGCTTTCAATCCTGAATATTCCGTCTCGGTGGACGACGTTCAGAAGGTCTTTCTGGCTGGAAGAGAGTTCGTGCTCGTCCACCTCACGATCCAGGACGAAGATCGAGAAAGAACGGAAGTTGGGGTTGCACCCCTCGAAGGAGACTTTTTGAAATCAGTGGCCACGGCCACGCTCAAGGTGGTAAAAGATCTCACCTAAAAAAAGAGCGCTATCGTGTCAACGACTTCTTTTATTTCGTCGTCCCTCAGTTCTGGAAACATGGGAAGCGCAAGACTTCTTTTTGAAAGTGATTCGGCCACTGGGAAATCCCCTTCTCGATATCCCAGATCTTTGAAGCACTTTTGAAGGTGGAGAGGTAGGGGGTAATAAACCGCCGTCTGAATACCTCTCTCTTTCAATCCTTCTCTGACTCTCTCCCTCACCTCTTCACTTTCGAAGATCACCACATATTGATGGAAAACGTGGTACCTGAAGCCTTTCTCCTCCACACGGGGAAAGACCATCGGCAGTTTTTTCTCCTCGAACAGCTCCTGGTACGTCCTTGCCACCCGTATTCTCTCTTCTGTCCACCTTTCCAGATACCTGAGTTTCACCCTCAAAATCGCGGCGTGTATCTCGTCGAGTCTCGAGTTGTATCCCACCTCTTCGTGGAAGTATTTCTTTCTTGCACCGTGAACTCTCAAGATCCTGCTTTCTTCCGCTATCTCATCGCTGTTCGTCACGATCATTCCGCCGTCGCCGTAAGTCCCCAGATTCTTCGTGGGAAAGAAAGAGAAAATCGCCGCATCCCCTACAGACCCACTTTTTCTGATCTCACCACTCGAGAACTTCCACTCCGATCCCATCGACTGAGCACAGTCTTCGAGGAGCATCACTCCGTATTTCTCCCTCAAAAAGCTCAGCGCCTCAAGATCCACGGTTCTACCGAAGAGGTGAACGGGAATGACAGCCTTCACTTTCTCTTTTTTCAGAACGTGTTCGAGCTGGTTCAGATCTATGTTGAAGGTGTTCTCGTCCACGTCGACGAAGATCACCCTGGCACCGAGTCTGTAGGGTGCGCTCGCCGTGGCAAAGAAGGTGTAGGGTGTTGTGACCACCGTATCTCCCTTTTCCACTCCCATCGCCCTCAGTGCTATGAGAAGCGCATCGCTTCCGCTCGCAACGCCAACACCGTGCTTCACGCCGATAAAACTGGCGATTTCTTCCTCGAGTCTTCTCACGTTCTCTCCGAGAATCACCCTTCCCGAAGAGATCACCTTGTCTATCGCGTTCAAGATTTCTCCCCTGATTCTCTCGTACTGCCTTGTGAGATCAAAAAGGTGGATCATTCCTTCACCTCCAGAAAGATCCTTCTGGCGTTCTCTGTGGTCACTTCATCCACTTTCGCTTCAGGCACATCCAGCACCTGCGAGATCGTTTCCACGACGTACTTCAGGTACTTCGGCTCGTTCCTTTTTCCCCTGAACGGCTGTGGTGGAAGAAAAGGACAGTCCGTCTCCAGAACGATGTGTTCAAGGCCCACTCTTTTAACCACTTCTCTCAGAGCCTCGCTCTTCGGATACGTCACAGGGCCTCCTATTCCAAGCATAAAGCCGAGGTCTATAAACTTCTTCGCCCACTCGTAGTTCGAAGAAAAAGCGTGAATCACACCCCGCTTCTCTGGAAGCGGTTCTGATCTGAGTATCTCGTACGCCTCGCTGTACGCGTCTCTGATGTGAACAACGAGGGGAAGGTTCAACTTTCTTGCGAGTTCGATCTGTTCAACGAAGACCTTTTTTTGGACTTCGGCTGGAGAGATGTTCCTGAAGAAATCGAGTCCGGTCTCACCTATAGCGACCACCTTTTCATCTTTCGCGAGTTTTTCGAGCTGTTCTATGAAATCTTCGGGAACTTCCTTCGCGTCGTGTGGATGCACACCTAAAGAACAGAAGATGCGATCACTTGTCTTTGAAAGATCGAGTGATTTCTTCGAATCTTCGAGGTTCACACCCACGTTCACCACAAATTCAATGCTGTTCTCTTCAAAGCTGTAGATGATAGCGTTTCTGTCGTTGTTGAACTGGTGAAAATGAAGATGCGTGTGCGTGTCCACCATTGAAATATCCCTCCTCCTGTGTTAATATACTACACAAAGGCTTTTGTGAAAAAAGTGAAGAGGTTCACCTTTTTGTGATGAAAAGGTTTCTTTGACCTTAACAATTAGGTTGATATAATTCTATTGGATCAAACGATCTGGAGGTGGTGGATATGGTATCGGGATGCGGTTGTTGTTCAGAAAGGTTGGTGAGTTCTTCAGGGATTTCGTGAGTATTTTCAAGCACATATCAGAGGATCTTGAGATGTACCTCAAGCTCGATCCCGCCGCAGAGAGTAAGCTTCAGGTGTTTTTCTTCTACGCTTCCTTCCAGGGTCTTATGTGGTACAGATTCGCTCATTTCTTCTACAAGTGGAAATTGAAAGTCCTCGCCTACCTCATTTATTACTTTGTGCGTGTTGTGTTCTCCATGGACATCCATCCAGCGGCAAGAATCGCTCCGGGAGTGGTGATAGACCACGGTATCGGTGTGGTCATCGGAAGCACCGCCTCGGTGGGAAGGGGAACGCTCATCTACCACGGAGTCACTCTCGGGACGAGAAAGCCGTGCTCCGGAAAAAGACACCCTGACGTGGGTGAGAACGTGATGATTGGAACGGGAGCGAAGATCCTCGGCCCGATAAGAGTTGGAAACAACGCCGTTGTGGGTGCGAACGCGGTCGTCCTTGAGGATGTTCCAGACGGAGCCGTTGTCGTAGGTGTTCCTGCAAGAATAGTCAAGTGGAGGAGGGATTTCTGCGATGATGGAAAGACTGATAGGGAGCACTCCTATAGTGAGGCTCGATTCGATAGACTCGAGAATATTCTTGAAACTGGAAAAGAATAATCCCGGTGGCAGTGTAAAGGACAGGCCCGCCCTCTTCATGATTCTCGATGCGGAAAGAAGAGACCTTCTCAGGAACGGCATCGTGGAGCCAACGAGCGGCAACATGGGAATCGCCATAGCGATGATTGGAGCAAAGAGAGGACACAGAGTGATCCTCACGATGCCCGAGACCATGAGTGTTGAGAGAAGAAAGGTCCTGAAAATGCTCGGGGCGGAACTCGTTCTCACACCAGGGGAACTGGGAATGAAGGGTGCCGTGGAAAAAGCGATAGAGATATCCAAAGAAACCGGTGCACACATGCTCAACCAGTTCGAAAATCCCTACAACGTCTACTCTCACCAGTTCACCACAGGTCCGGAGATCCTCAAACAGATGGACTATCGGATAGACGCCTTCGTTGCGGGAGTGGGAACGGGAGGTACGATCAGCGGAGTGGGAAGGGTTTTGAAAGGCTTTTTTGGAAACGAAGTGAAGATAGTAGCGGTGGAACCAGCGAAATCTCCCGTTCTCTCTGGAGGCCAGCCGGGAAAACACGCCATCCAGGGCATAGGAGCGGGCTTTGTTCCGAAGATCCTGGACAGATCCGTGATTGACGAAGTGATCACCGTGGAGGACGAAGAGGCCTACGAGATGGCGAGATACCTCGCAAAGAAAGAGGGACTCCTTGTGGGAATCTCCTCCGGTGCCAACGTCGCAGCCGCTCTGAAGGTAGCCCAGAAACTCGGGCCAGACGCGAGGGTCGTGACCGTTGCACCGGACCACGCGGAAAGATACCTGAGTATCCTATGAAGGGAACTTACATTCTGCTTTTGAAACTCGAAGAGAGTGTTGCTTTGAGGTATGGAAAGAAAACATCTCATCTGGAACCAGGTTACTACGCCTACGTAGGATCCGCGATGGGGGGATTCTTCAAGAGGATCCCCCGTTATTTTCTCGGTCCTAAAAAGAAACACTGGCACATCGACTACCTGCTGGATCACGCACAGATCGCCGGGTTGATAATGTTCAGCGGAAGAAATATCGAAGAGGAGATCTCGAATGTGTTATCATATCATTTTGAAGGAATAGAGAGCTTCGGTGCGAGTGACCTCAGGGTGAAAACCAACCTCTACCGCGTTGATCCCGACAAACTCTTTTCTCTTCTGGGGGGGTTCCGTGAGAATAGAGATACTCGACGGGCACAGAAACATAGGGGGAAACAAGATCAGAGTGGTTGATTCTGAGAACGACGGTTTTCTGCTGGATTTTGGATTGAACTTTTCCAGATGGGGAGAGTTCTTCGAGGAGTTTTTGAACCCCAGAACAGGTAAGATCCTTCATGACCTGCTGAAGCTCGAAATGGTTCCCCGGCTCAACATTTACAGGGACGACCTCTTCGATGGAAAGTTCGAAGATCCTGTGAACCACGCCTTTCTTTTTTTGAGCCATGCGCATGCGGATCACACCGGAATGGTGGGCCTCATAGACGAAAAGATCCCCCTCCTCATGACCGGCGAAACCTTCGCTGTGATGAGAGCCAGTGTGTACACGAGCAACTCAAACGTTCTGACTCAGCTCGGTGGAAAGAAAAGAAGAAGGGTCTCAGATAAAGATCTGGAAAACGGAATCCGCGAAGACCTCACGGTGAGCCCGGGAAATTCGAAGAGCGCGGAAAGATTGACAAGACGCGTTTCTTTTCCTAAAGAGGTCGAACTCAACGACGATTCAACTGTTGTCGATATGAACTCCCTGTGGAAGAACGAGCTGTTCGTTGAACCTGTGTACCACTCCGTCATAGGAGCCGCGGGCCTTGCGGCAAGGGTGGACGATCTCTGGCTCGCTTACACCGGAGACTTCAGAACGGGTCCCGAGACAGCAGAAGAAGAGCGCTACTGGCTGGACACTCTCGGTGAAAAGAGACTCGCGCTTTCTCTCAGGACCTCGAGATTTTTTGAGAATCTGAAAGACAAGCGCCCGCTCGTTCTCATCGTTGAGGGAACCAGAGTCACGAGGGAAGAGAACGTGGAGAACACGGAAAAGGACGTCTTCGAAAACGCGATGAGAGTTTTCAGGGGGACGAAGAATCTGATACTCGTAGATTTTCCCATCAGACACCTGGAGAGGCTCTTCACCTTCCTTAAGGTCTGCATGGAAAACGACAGAAGACTCGTTCTCATGCCAAAAGACTACGCCTATCTTCTCGAGATGGAACGAGTGGAACCACTCTGGAAGCTGACGGATGAGGAAAGGTCCTTCGTTCGTGTGTACCACCCCGGGAAGGTCACCTACATAAACCTCGAAAAAGACGCACTGCTTCGAGCCAGAGAGGAAGGGATCCTTCTCTCACCAGAGGAGATAAACCTGCATCCAGAAAAACACACCATGGTTGCGGGATACTGGGACTTCCCGCACATCCTCGATCTCGACGAAAGAGTTCTGAACGGCGCCGTCTATATCCACTCAACGAGCGAAGCCTACACGGAAGAGCAGGAGATCGACGCAAGGCGCTTCATGAACTGGCTCAGGTACTTCAACATAGTTCCTTTCGGTATAAGAGAAGTGAACGGAAACATCGTCTTCACAAAAGAGTTCCACGCCTCGGGCCACGTTTCTCCTCAGGGTCTGGAAAAGATTTTGAACGAACTGAACCCGGATTACATAGTGCCCGTTCACACCCTGAATCCGGGCTGGTTCGTCGAGCGCTGGGATGAAAGGGTCTTACTTGAGAATGTGATTGTGTTATAATTTTTTTCGACACTTCTAAGAGGAGGTGGAAAAGTGGCGAGCAGAGAGGAGATCTTTTCAAAGGTGAAGAGCATAATCTCTGAAAAACTCGGAGTGGATGAGTCACAGGTCACAGAGGAGGCAAAACTCATAGACGATCTCGGTGCGGATTCCCTCGACCTCGTTGATCTCGTGATGGATTTCGAAAGCGAGTTCGGTGTAAAGGTGGATGACGCCGATCTTGAAAAGATCTCAACGGTCGGCGACATCGTCAGCTACATTGAAAAGAAATTGGGGTGAGCTCGCTCACCCCTTTTCTATCTCCTCCGGTGTTAGGACCCTAACCCTCCTGGGAAGACCGTGATCTCTGAACCTGTCACCGCTCAGAACCACCGCGTCCATGGTGTTCGCAAGGGAGATGATGAGGCCATCCGCTGGAGATTCGAAGAGAACGTTCGGAGAGTTTTTCCACCTTTCGAATCCCTTCCTCTCGTGAACTGGCAGCACGAACTCCGCGTTCCTGTCGAAAACGATCCTGTAGGGAAAGAAGAACTCCCTGAAAACAGCAAGCCTCTCAAACACCTCGTAGATGTAAGAGACGGAGAGTCCTCCACGCCAGAGCAGGTTGCTTCCATCGATGACGATCGGTGCAGAAGGGTTTCTGATGATGGCAGAAAGAATGTACGGGTGAACGTTCAGCGTTCTCACGGATTCCTTTCCTCGAAGATCGAGCAAGGAGTAGAAGTATCTCAACTCCTCAATCTCACTCTCTGATAGTTTCTCAATCGAAAGGTTTCGAACTCTCTCCAGAAGATCCGTGTTCTCTCTTTTTTCTTCCTCTTCTTCCGCTTCTTCGAGATGAAGGTAGAGCTCCATGAAATCCTTCTTTCCAAGTTTCACCCTAAGTCTGTTGGCTTCTTCGATGAACTCTTTCACGCTTTCGGCTTTCAGCCTCTTTTTGAGCCTCTCTGAAGGAAGGGGATACTTCTTCGGCAGGTACCAGAAGAGGATCTCAAGAGTGTCTATCTCACTCACTCCAAGGAGTTTCGAAGAAAGCTTCAAGTTCCCCTTCACGGCCTCCTTGATAGCAAGCTCAAAGATGTCAGCCGGCACGTCCACCCTGGAAAGCTCTCCAAGGAAGATTCCTCTCAGTATATTCAGGTCTTTCTCCTTCCAGCCTCTTCTTTTGAGAAGACTCAGAAAATCCTGCCTTGCCTCAAGAAGAACCTGTTTCATCTGCATATCTCGATCTCGTCTCCTTCTTTAACCGAAAGCACCTGACTCGCGTCTCCCAGATTCACGGCGATTTCGAGGAAACCTGCGCTGTCTGGATGAACGAGCAGTTCTCCCGTGTCCACATCTCCGAAGGCCTTCGCGACAGCCGCTTTGAACTCTTTTCTTCCCACTCTCACTCTCACCACGTCGTCGAAATCCACACTGAGCTTCAAAAAGAGATCGAAGGGAATGTTCGTCGACACGTTTCCGAAGGTGTCAACTATCGCCACTTCTCCGATGACTTTCTCGTTCTCGACAACAGGCTTTCTCATCTTGAGAACCTCGTACGAGAGCAGTCTGTCTCCCACTCTCTCCAGCGGAAGTCCCATGTCGAGGTGGGCGGCAACCGGTGCGAAGATGTCCCTTCCGTGGAAAGTGAAGGAAGGATTCTTCTTGTAGAAGAGCTCTCTGTTCTCTATCTCTCTGATCTCGGCAACTCCGTATTCTTCAGCTACAACCGTGAGAACTCCGTTGTCGGGTGCCACGAAGTACTGGTCGTTCTTGGTCTTCATCACGATCGCCTTTCTTGAAGTTCCAACGCCGTAGTCGACAACCACAAGAAAGACGGTGGAAGGAGGAAAATCGAGGGAGGCTCTGTAGAGAACGTGACTCGCCTTTCTCACGTTGAAAGGTTCTACTTCGTGCGTGATGTCGATGATCTCCGCGGAGGGGTTTATCCTCTTGATCACCGCCTTCGCGACTCCCACGTAGTGACTCTTCAAGCCCCAGTCTGTGAGAAATCCGATCATCTTTCTCCCCCCAGATTTTTTGTTTGTTTATCTACTTTATGGTATTATTATAACGAGAGTTATCATTTTCTTTTCGGATCCCGCCCGAGCCCGCCGGGTCGTGGGGAAAGAGAAAGGGGAGGGCCAGCCTCCCCTTTCTCTGACGGTAAGACTTCCAGATCACTCAACCGGTTCAAAATCCTCCTTCGAAGCTCCACAGAGCGGACAGACCCAGTCGTCTGGAAGATCCTCGAAGGGTGTCCCCGGTTCGATTCCGCTGTCGGGATCTCCTTGTTCAGGATCGTAGATGTAACCACAGAGTTTGCACCTGTACTTCTTCACAGAACTCACCTCACTCTTCAACAGTGATCTTTTGACTGCTTTCCCAGAGGCCGTGTATGTTGCAGTAGGAGAGGGCTATGATCGTTCCCGATCTGTTCAATTTTACCACGGTTGTGACAGTAGGCTCTGTGTAAACAGCGCCGATGTTCGGCCCCTGAACGGACTCTCCGTGCGCGTTGAACTCGTACCTTCCCACCTCGTAAACGTATGGATCACCATCAGGTTGGAAGAAAACTTTGATCCACCTGATGTGGTGTTCTGTTGTGTTCGGGTGCGGGATCTCCTTTCCCACGGTAACCACGATTTGAACTTTTTCGTCTTTTTTCACCTTCTCGGGTGCTTCTATGACCGGAACGTGCTTTTCCTTCTTGAAATCTTCCGTCTTGATGAAATCAGAAAGTTTCATGCTATCCCTCCTTTAGACCGAAAATTCTCTGTAGGCACTTCTGGGTGCACCGCAGACCGGGCACTTCTCTGGTGGTTCTCCCTCAACGGTGTGACCGCAGACAGGACAGATGTAGATCTTCTCCGCCGTGTAGTCTTCTCCTTTTTCCACGAGTTCTTTGGCCTTTTTGTACATCTCCGCGTGGATCTTTTCGGCTTCCCAGGCGAACTTGGTGCTTCTTTCCGCTCCTTTTTCTTCCTGGAACTGTGCGACGGTGTTGTAAACCGGGTACATCTCATCGATTTCGAAGGTTTCACCGTCGATGCACTGCTGGACGTTTTCGGCCATCTCTTTGTAGATCTTTCCGAGTTCTCTGTAGTGGTTCCTTGCATGGACAAACTCAGCGTATGCGATCGCCCTGAAAAGATTTGCGAGTTTTTTCAATCCCCTCTGCTCTGCCTCGTCCGCGAAGATCAGATATTTCATGTGGGCCATGCTCTCTCCCGCGAAGGCATCCTCGAGAAACTTCTTCGTCATTTCCTTCATCCTTTCACCTCCCAGTATCTCGATTGATCCAAGATCATTTTACCACATAATTATAAATTGTAATGGTTTTGATTTTTTATCTTAAACTCTCGTTGAAAAAGCTTCATCGTTGCAATAAGATTGAACAGCTTTTGTTCTTATCGAGTGTTACCTTTTGTTAATTTGCGCAACACAAAATTAACTTTGACAACGAAGGGGTGGTGGGTATAATAATGACTGTGATACTGAACAAGTTTGTCAACTATAGTGGTCAAAGGGGTTGGGAACTTTGTGAGGATCGGAGAAAAACTCAAGAAATTAAGGCTCTCAAGAGGACTCACACAGGAAGAACTCGCGGAGCGTACTGACCTTTCAAGAAGTTTCATTTCACAGCTCGAATCGGACAAGACATCTCCATCTATCGATACTCTTGAAAGGATTCTGGAAGCGCTGGGCACAGATTTGAAGCACTTTTTTTCCGACGTGGAAGAAGAGAGGGTTGTGTTCAAAAAGGAAGAGAGGGTTCCGGTCTACGACGAGCCAGAAGGTGTGAAGAGTGAAATTCTGATGAGCGGTGTGGAAGACAAAGAGATCGATCCGATTCTTGTGACACTGGAACCCGGTGCGCAGACAGAAGAAGAATCGTACCACGAAGGTTCAGAGTTCGGTTTCGTGATTCAGGGAAAGATAGATCTTTACCTTGACGACAAACGTTACAGATTGAAAGAGGGAGACTGTTTCTACTACAGAGCGGATAAGAAACATTACGTGAAGAATCCGGGAAAGAAGAAGGCGGTGTTACTCTGGATCATGATTGACTAAAAATTTCAGAGGGGAGGGATTAACATGAAGAGTCTGGGAAGACACCTGGTGGCGGAATTTTACGAATGTGACAAAGAGGTTCTCGACAACGTGCAGTTGATAGAACAGGAAATGAAACAGGCAGCCTATGAAAGTGGAGCAACAATAGTCACGTCAACGTTTCACAGGTTCCTCCCCTATGGGGTGAGTGGTGTGGTGGTGATATCCGAATCCCACCTAACCATTCACACCTGGCCAGAGTACGGGTATGCTGCTATCGATCTGTTCACCTGCGGAGATGACGTCGATCCCTGGAAAGCCTTCGAACATCTTAAAAAAGCGCTGAAGGCGAAGAGGGTACACGTGGTAGAGCACGAGAGAGGTAGGTACGACGAGATAGGAATACCCGAAGACTCACCACACAAAGTCACCGTTTGAGGAGGTGTGAAAGTTGAAAGAATTCGAAAGAGAACTCCAGCCGAGACAGCACCTGTGGTACTTCGAGTACTACACGGGAAACAACGTGGGGCTCTTCATGAGAATAAACCGCATGATTTACTCCGGACAGAGCGACATTCAGAGAATAGATATCTTCGAGAATCCCGATCTCGGTGTGGTTTTTTCGCTCGACGGTATTACGATGACCACGGAAAAAGATGAGTTCATGTACCACGAAATGCTCGCACACGTTCCCATGTTCCTCCACCCGAACCCGAAGAAGGTGCTCATCATCGGTGGTGGAGACGGCGGAACACTTAGAGAAGTCCTGAAACACAACAACGTGGAAAAGGCCATTCTTTGCGAAGTGGACGGACTCGTCATAGAAGCCGCAAGGAAGTATTTGAAGCAGACTTCCTGCGGTTTCGACGATCCGAGGACAGAGATTGTGATAGCGAACGGTGCCGAATACGTGAGGAAGTTCAAGAACGAGTTCGACGTCATCATCATAGACTCCACGGACCCAACGGCGGGCCAGGGCGGACACCTCTTCACCGAAGAGTTCTACCAGGCCTGTTACGATGCCCTCAAGGAAGACGGAGTTTTCTCCGCTGAGACGGAAGACCCATTCTACGACATCGGCTGGTTCAAGCTCGCTTACAAGAGAATCAGCAAGGTCTTTCCAATAGCCAAGGTTTACCTTGGATTCATGACCACCTATCCTTCCGGCATGTGGTCCTACACCTTCGCCTCCAAGGGAATAGACCCGATAAAAGACTTCAACCCTGAAAAGGTGAAAAATTTCAACAAAGAGCTGAAGTACTACAACGAAGAGGTTCACGTCGCGTCCTTTGCCCTTCCGAACTTCATAAAGAAAGAGCTCGGATTGATGTGAATCGACCCCGCTCTGGCGGGGTTTTTCCTTTCTGGTATAATCTAATTAGCCTGAACGAACTAGGAGGTCGAACATGAAGTTTTACATAAAGACCTTCGGTTGTCAGATGAACGAGAACGACTCGGAGACGATGGCCGGTCTTCTCATGAAGGAGGGATTCACCCCCGCCTCGAGTCCCGATGAGGCGGACGTGTTCATCATAAACACCTGCGCGGTGAGGAGAAAGTCCGAGGAGAAGGCCTACAGCGAACTCGGTCAAATACTGAAAATCAAAAGAAGAAAAAAGCTCGTTGTGGGGGTTACGGGCTGTGTCGCCGAAAAGGAAAGAGAAAAACTCCTGGATAGAGGAGCAGATTTTGTTCTTGGAACCCGTGCGGTTCCGAAGGTGACAGAAGCAGTGAAAAGGGCGCTGCAGGGGGAAAAGGTAGCACTTCTGGGAGAACACCTCGATGAATACGCGCACGATCTTCCGCGTATCAGATCCAGCAAACACCACGCCTGGGTCACGATCATATTCGGCTGTGACAGGTTCTGCACCTACTGCATCGTTCCGTACACGCGCGGTAGAGAAAAGAGCAGACCGATGGAGGATATTCTGGAAGAGGTGAGGGAACTCGCAAAACAGGGCTATCGCGAGGTGACCTTCCTCGGTCAGAACGTGGACGCCTACGGAAAAGACCTGAAAGACGGCTCTTCCCTCGCCAGACTCCTTGAAGAAGCATCAAAGATAGAGGAAATAGAAAGGATCTGGTTCCTTACCTCGTATCCAACGGATTTCTCCGATGAACTCATAGAAGTGATCGCCAGAAATCCGAAGGTAGCAAAGTCCGTTCACCTCCCGGTGCAGTCTGGAAGCAACAGGATACTGAAGCTAATGAACAGAAGGTACACGAAGGAAGAGTACCTTGCCCTTCTTGAGAAGATCAGATCGAAGGTGCCAGACGTTGCGATCAGTAGCGACATCATCGTCGGTTTTCCAACGGAGACGGAAGAAGACTTCATGGAGACGGTCGACCTCGTAGAGAAGGCACAGTTCGAACGCCTCAACCTCGCAATCTATTCTCCACGCGAAGGCACGATGGCCTGGAAGTACTACAAAGACGACGTGCCCTACGAGGAGAAAGTGAGACGCATGCAGTTTCTCATGAACCTCCAAAAGAGGATCAACAGAAAGCTGAACGAGCGCTATAGAGGAAAAACGGTGCGTGTCATTGTCGAAGCTCAGGCAAAGAACGGCCTCTTCTACGGTCGTGACATCAGAAACAAGATCATCGCTTTCGAAGGTGAAGAGTGGATGATCGGCCGATTCGCTGACGTGAAAGTCGAAAAGATCACGGCCGGTCCACTCTACGGAAAGGTGGTATGGGTTGAAGAAACTTCTTCTCCTGTTTCTTCTGATAAATGAGATAATTTTCTCGCGGGTCTATTTCAGCACGGTGGACGATCTCTCACAGCTAGTTCTCTCACACCTGAACTCCGCAAGCGAGATCACGATCGTTGCCTACTCGATCGACCCGGAGTACCTTGGATTGAAAACAGCGAAAATGGCTTCCGAAGTGCCCGTTCAGGGCGCTTTCGTTCACGTTTCAAATGGACTTCTTCACTCGAAGTTCATTGTTCTCGACCACGAGACGGTGATCTTCGGCTCAGCGAACTTCAACCGTTCCAGCCTAAAAGAACATTTGAACAACCTCATCGTCTTTCACTCCAGAGAGATAGCGGACTTCTTCGAGAGAATTTACGACTGGCTCGTTTTTGGGAAAAGGCCACAGGCCAGACTCAAAACGAAAGAAGGTGAGTTCTTCCTGATCCCTGCAGTGGATGTCGAGGAGATCGTCTTAGACTCACTCTGGAAGGCGAAAGAGTACGTTCTTCTCTGCAGTTACGCTTTCACAGACGAAGATGTCTTTGCCACGTTGAAATTTCTCTCCTCGCAGGGTGTGGAGGTGTACATCATCACGGATGAGTGGTTCGAGTCTTCCAGACTTAGAGAATTTCCGCTCGGAACCTTCCATGTTCTTGAGGTGAAAGAACCCCTGATGCACCACAAGTTCCTTGTCGTCGATGGAAAAACTCTGATCACGGGCTCTGCAAACTTCACGGAGAGTGGTTTTCACAGAAACGTGGAGGTTGTGTTCAAAACGAGTAACAGGGAGCACGTAGAATCTTTTGTAGAAGAGTTCGAAAGAATCTGGAGGGGATACTTTGTACAGGGTGTTCGTTTTTGATCTGGACGGAACGCTCCTGAACGACAACTTAGAGATATCAGAAAAGGACAGAAAAGTGATTGAAAAGCTCTCGAGAAAGTGCCACGTCGTTTTTGCAAGCGGCAGGATGCTCGTCTCCACACTGAACGTGGAAAAGAAGTACTTCGGCAGGACTTTTCCTACGATAGCCTACAACGGCGCAATGGTGTACCTTCCAGAAGAGGGTGTGATCCTGAACGAAAAGATTCCACCAGAAGTTGCAAAAGACATTGTAGAGTACGTGAAACAGTTCAACGTGCACTGGCAGGCGTACATAGACGACGTGCTCTACTCCAAGAGAGACAGCGAAGAGATAAGAGGCTACGCGAAACACTCGAGTGTGGAATACCGCGTTGAACCGAACCTTCTGGAACTCGTCTCGAAAGTAGGAACGACCAAGATCCTTCTCATTGATACCCCAGAAAGGCTCGACGAACTGAAGAAGATCCTTTCAGAGAAGTTCAACGATGTGGTGAAAGTCTTCAAGTCATTTCCGACGTACTTAGAGATTGTTCCAGAGAACGTGGACAAGGGAAAGGCACTGAGATTTCTCAGAGAGAGAATGGGCTGGAAGAAAGAAGAGATCGTCGTCTTTGGTGACAACGAGAACGACCTGTTCATGTTCGAGGAAGCGGGTCTGCGCGTGGCTATGGGTAACGCCATCGACAAAGTGAAGGAGGCGGCGGACGTTGTCACGCTCACTAACAACGATTCTGGTGTGTCTTACGTTCTTGAGCTCATTTCCACAGATTGTCTTGATGGATGAAATTCCAGAAAGCGCCAGCGGTTCTGTGGCGTTGAACGTTCCCCTTCAAAACGTTCTAAAGGACGTCTCCCTTCTTTGTCTTGGAAGTTCCGGGAACCTGAACTTCTCAAAGGACGTAGGAATCGCCGTGGGGAAGATCCTAAAAGAAAAGGGGGGTTCTTACTACATCTTTGGAAGTTTCGACGTTCTGAGAAGAACGGACCCTGACCCCCTCTCGAAAGTTTCCACCTCCCCATACATTACCGCTCAGGTTCTTTCTCTTCTTGCAGAGGGGCTCTCAATAGCAGGAGTTGTGCCCGTGTTCAATGCGACAGGAGAAGTGAACGATCAGGTGATCGCTGCTCTTATAACAAGAAAGGCCACCTATCCTGTGATGGTGGAAAGCGCGGAAAAGTACGAACAACTGAAAAGACTCGGCTACACAACGACACTCGTTATCGACACGAAGGGGAACGTTCTTGTTGGAAAACCCTTGAAATTCTCCTGGAGCTATGAAAAGGAGATAGACTACGAATCTCTCAGAAGAGAAGTGCTGGAAAATTCCATCGTTCTTCTGGACAGAAATATCAGAAAAATTAGCGTGAACGATCCGTGGAGCGGTGGGGTGCTTGTTTTCTCGAATGAGGAGTGGCTTCTGAAAATCGCTCAGGACGTGCTCAATGGGAGAAGATCTCCCACAGGAAGGGCACCTTGATTCACATTTTTTTGCAAGCTCTTTAAGAAAATCTTTGAATTTCCCTATCTCCTCTCTGAAACGTTCATAAACAGTCCACGCTCTTTCCAAAAGGGGTTTCATTCTCGTCCATTTTAGAAGATAACCGTACACGTCCCTGAAAACATGTTTGAATCTCAGATATTCATCAAGAGTTTCCCTGAGTTCTTTTGAAATCACAGCGGGACGAACTTCCGGGATCTCAAGTGACACTCTGTTCAGCAGTCTCTTGTACCAGTCGTAACTGTCCTACCTCACTCCGTTCATCTCATAAGATATCAGTTCGAAAATATCTTCTATGATCGTGTAAAAATAGTGAAAAAGGCTGTCGAACGCTCTCAGAATGAACAGGTCTGGCTCTTTATCAGACTCTTCTCTTCTATTTCTTTCACAACCACATCAAGGTATCTCCGTTATCAGTAAGAGGATCTGTTCTTTCTTCAATCTCTATCCCCTCTCTTTCAATCAATCTTTTGAGAAATTCAGGACATCCTTCAAGATCGCTCAGATCTATCTCGAACTCGGAAAGCCTGTTGATCTCAGAAAGCACTTTGAAGTACTTCTCTTTCGGAAGCCCTTCCACCGCAAGATCGATGTCGGCCCTTTCTGTGAACTTACCTGTTCTTTTCAGGCACTTTGCGAGTGAATCAAAAAGAACTACTCCCCTCACACCGTACCTTTCCCTCAACACTTCTACGACCCTTTTTGCCTCTTTGAGAACCTTCTGAGCTAGTAATTTCATCTTTTCTTCTTCATTTCTTTTTTCTCTCTACCCAGGCCCTTATGTACTCTTCGTACATTTTTTCTTCTCCACAAGACACACCGCATAAGCTGAAATGCCTCTACCCTTCCCTTCGAACCCCAACGTGTTTCCGCTCTTGAACTTCACGTTCACACGGGATGTTTTAAGTGCACTCTTGAGATTTTCCACGATCCTTTCCCTGTAGGGGAAAAGTTTCACAATGGAGGTCACAACCGTTGCATCCACATTGACCACACTGAATCCCTTTTCCTCCAACATCTTCACCGTTTCTTTCAGAAGCTCAAGACTGTTCGCGTTTCTGTACTCTTCCGTCTCCGGAAACCACGTTCCTATGTCGCCAAGACCAACGGCTCCGAGCAGGGCGTCTATGATCGCGTGTGAGAGAACATCTCCGTCGGAATGCCCAAGACTTCCCACAGAAGACTCTATCTCCACCCCGACAAAGACCAGCTTTCTTCCCTCAACGAGCGAATGTCTGTCGTATCCAAAGCCGATGAACATGGGATCATTCCCCTTTCCTCTCCACCATATCTCTCACCTGTCTTTCTCTGGTGGTTAGATTCCCTGTTTTTCCCGTTTTAACTTCCACGAACACTATCTTCTTAACGTTTCCTTCACCCAGACCACCGAAGACCACAAAATCCTCTGGAGTTCCTAATAAATCTTGTAAATCTTGTATCTTTTGGATTGTATCTGAATTCCGGGAAGAAAGGTATCAGGTGCTCTGTGACCGGACCCATTATCACACTTTTGCTTTTGTCAATGGCATCCTTTCTGATCCTTTTCTCCTCTTTCATCTTCCACTCCTGAAACTTCACTTCGTATTCTCTTTTCAAATCTGTTTCAAGAACTCTTCTCTAAGGTTCCTTGTCAGGATAAAAACAATTTATGATTATGATAATCAAAACTGCCATGTAAATCCTCTTCATTATAATTCTACATGTTAAAATCCCATAGGGTGACCACAATGAAAGAAAGTCTCATCAGTTTCATAAAAGAAAAGATAGAAGAGTACAACTACAAAGGAGCGGTCATCGGTGTGAGCGGTGGAATCGATTCCGCCGTTGTTCTCTCGTTGTGTGTTCAGGCACTCAGAAAAGACAATGTCTTTGCACTTATCCTACCCGAGCGCGACTCTTCGAAAGACTCGGTGAAAGACACCATTGAACTCTGCGAAAGCCTGAATGTGGAGTACAGAGTGAGATCCATCACTCCCATCTTGAGAAAAATCGGTGTTTACAGACTCTTTCCTCCAAGACTTTTCCTCCCAGACTCGATCGTGAAAAGATACGTCCTCAACAAATGGAACTCTCTTTCAAAGGATCCTTTCCTGGACGATCTTAGAAACTCCGGCCCCGACGAATTTCTGAAGGGACTTGCCTACTACAGAGTAAAGCATAGAGTTAGAATGTGCCTTCTCTACTTCGAGGCAGAAAAAAGAGGATACGCCGTTATAGGAACAACAAACAGAACGGAGTATCTGACAGGACTTTACGTGAAGTGGGGGGACGAGGCGGTCGACATAGAGCCCATCATTCACTTGTACAAGACACAGGTTTTTGAACTCGCAAAAGAGCTGAACGTTCCGGAGAAGATTCAGAGGAAGCCGCCATCTCCAGATCTCATTCCCGGTGTCACAGACGAGATGGCCTTCGGCATGAGCTACATGGAACTCGACCGCATATTAATGAAGATTGACAGAGGAGAGAGCCTGAAAGGTGAGAACCCAGAAAAAGTAGAGAGAGTGAAGAAGATCCTCGAGCTTGCAGAAAAGCACCGCCGTGGAACTCCCATCACCTTTGATAGAATATAAACAGAACACACCAAGGAGGGAAAGACGTGGAAGAAAGAGAACTAACACTCGGTGACATCTTTTTGATGTTCAAGAGAAGGTCCAAACTTTTCTGGCTCGTTCTTGTTCTGACGGTCTGTGTGACAGGGATCTATCTTTTCCTTGCGACACCCCAGTACGAAGCCTCCGCGAAAGTGAAGGCCCCTACACAGAAGGGTATGAGCCTTGGACTTTCCATTGAAAGTCTTCTTGGTGGCCTATCCAGTCTTCTCGGAGGTGAAGGAAATCTCGAAGACGAGGTACAGATCATACTCTCTCGAAGAAACATCATAGCTGTGATAGACGAGCTCGATCTCGTTCACAAACTCCTCGACGAGAAAGATATAAAAAAAGCTATGGAAAACGGTCTCACAGAAGACGATTTGAAACTCTCTCTCTACAGCTACATGGTGAAAAAGCTCATAACCGTCGAATCTGTGGAAAATTCAAACATACTGGAAGTTAAATTCACCTGGCAGGATCCAAAACTCGCCGCCGAGGTGGTGAACAAGATCGTAGAAAACTACGTCAAGATCAGCGAGGGCATCGCCAAAACCCAGTTCGGAGCGAAAAAAGAATTTCTCGAAGAACAGATCCCGAAGGTGGAGCAGGAACTCAAAGAAGCGGAGAATAGACTCAAGGTCTTCAAAGAACAGAACAAAATCTATTCTGTTGAAGCCCAATATCAAACGCTTATAGAACATTATGCTTCTCTTCTTCAAAAAATGGAAGAATCTCAAATCGCCATGGAAGCAGCTCAGAAACAGGCTGAATTCTTCTCAAATGAACTCAAAGACCTCGATATTGAGATAGAACAGCTCAGAGACAGCATCACGTTCGACCCGATCATTTCCCAGCTCAAAAACAGGCTGATCAACATTCAAATAGAACTCGCTGGGCTCATGGAGCGCTATACCGAATCAAACCCTGCAGTGGTACAGAAAAAAGCGGAATTCGAAGAAACCCAGAAACAGCTCAAAGTGGAACTCGAAAGACTCCTCACATCCCAGGTAAAGAAAACAGGCTACACCATCTACGGAGAAGCACTCAGCAGTCTCATAAAGGCAGAATCCGAAAAAATCCTTTACCAGACACAGTACGAAGCTTTCAAAAAGCTTTACGGAGACCTCGAAAAAGAACTCTCAAAACTTCCCGAACTCGAACAGAAACTGATAGAACTTGAAAGAGACTACAAAGTGAAAGAAACGATCTACACCACATTGCTTCAGGCAAAGTACGAGTCTCTCATCTCTGAAGCGGCGATCACGGCCAACGTTAACGTCATAGACTGGGCTGTTCCTCCTCTTTCACCCTCGAAGCCAAACAAAAAACTCACCCTTGCAATTGGAGGTGTTCTGGGGATATTCCTTGGTATCCTCGCTGTTTTCTTCGCAGAGTTCTCCGACAGAAGGATCAAGTCTGAAAGCGAAGCAGAGTATCTCCTTGGCCTGGAAAAAATCATCGCAAGAGTTCCACTAACACAGAGTGAACAGGTGATAGAAAAAGCCCTGGGAATTCCCGCCGTGAAATCAGGAAAGGTTACCTTCATCACTTCACTTGAAGACGGTGCAGGAGTAAGCACACTCGCAAAACACATGGCAAATCTTGCTTCGAAGAAAGAGAGAGTGCTTCTCTTCACCGAGGAAAATGTGGAAGGCTCTTTCGACAAAAGAGACGTGTTCGAACTTTTGAAAGATCCAGAGATCTTAGAGAATCTCAAACATAGCTACGACAGAATCATCATCGATGCGCCCTCGCTGAAGAGAACGCCAGAGTTCCTTCCGGTAGCTGAAAAAAGCGATACTGTCTACATCGTGATCAGGCTCGAACACACCTACTCGGAGGATTTGAAGATGCTTCACTCTCTGAAGAAGATAGACGGCTTCATTCTGAACGGTCTGACGAAGAGAAACTCAGCGTACGTGGAAGAAAAATGAGGAGGGGAATCCCCTCCTTTTGTTTTTCTCACGGTTGCGATAGCTATAGCCAGTATTCTAAAAACTCATCCCACAGTGTGTCGCTGGGGAAGGAGAGAGTCATGTAGTCATCCTTATAAGTTTGATAAATAGCTAGATTCTCAGGCATAAAGATACTGACAGGAGCGGAGAGTTCTTGATCACCTTTTTTACCGTAGGAATAAACAACAAACGAGGATAGATCGGGAACTATAGAGAGTTTTTTCCCCCACTTATCTATAAGATCCCCAAGATCAACAAGAACAGTTTGATTGTAATAATCAACGTAACTCTTCACGACGTCGCTGTAGATCGAATTAACTTCGTTTAGGTTTACTTTCAGATCATAAGTAGTGAATAAATCTAAATAATAAACAAACTCCTTCACTTGTGAAGTGTCGTACACCGCAAGACTCAGCTCGTTCTGATAAATATCAGAGGAATAGTACTTTCTGTAACTATCAATTATCATCTTTGCCACGTCCAGTGGTGTGCTACCTGGTGCTACATAACCAAAAAAGGAATAGTCCCATCCTTCAGCTGGTTCACTGAAGCTGGACGCTATGATATAGTCTGCCGTGTTTCTAAGCTCATATATCACTTCCAGGGATCCCATGAGGCACGCGTCGAACCCGAGGATGTCGAGTTTCTGTCCGACAAGAACGCTGTTGACCACGTTTTCAAGAGTCATTCTCAGATCTCTCACTGCTATTGCGCTTCCAGAGGTATCATCGAAGCTGATCGCTTTTGAAGAAGTGAACCCCGAATCGGATATCCACGCGCTTCCGTGATCCCACATGATCAGTGCCCTGTAGGTTGCCGAGAAGTTCTCAAAGACATATTTCAACCAGTACTCGAGGTCTTCATGAGAACCACTGTTGAAGTCTACTCCTGTTATTCCCATGATTGCCTTCCAGTTTCCGTCATCGTCGAGAACCAGAATTCCGTCGCTCGTACCTCCACCATCGTAAAACACCAACACGGAGACGTTTTCGTTGGTGTTTCTCATCTCTTCAAGGTCTTTATTGCCGGCTTCCCACAGATTGTTGTCTCCACACATCCACACCACAAAAAGCCATTCAGGAGAGGTGAATTTGAGAGAAAAATTGTTCATGAGGGAAGGATTCTCTTTCACCTGAACGTAAAGATCGTACTCACCTTCCTTTGAAGAAAAGAATGAAAATTCAGCCCATCCAAAAGAATTCGTTTTCGCTTCATCTTCTTTCACGTAGTAATAACCATACTTTCTGTAGAGTTCCACTGTCGCCCCAGAAACAGGATTTCCATTCTTGTCGAACACCTGAACATCGATCAGCGCGTATCTTCCCGCAACGTGTTCCTCCCCTGTGTTCACCACAAGAGAAGCGGGGGTCTGCAAACTGTCCACCAAATCAGGTACCGCACATCCAACGACAAGAAATGTCACAGATGCCACAAGAAGAAACCACCTCATCTCCTCACCTCCTCAGAATTCCCATTTCATGCCGAGCCCCACGCTCGTGTTCCCTTCAAACAGCTCTAAAGAAAAGAGAAAATTTTTTACACTTCCTCTGATGCTCAAACCGGGCGTCCTCTTTGGTTCTCCCTCTTCCTCCTTCGGATACTCCGTCTGCAGTGTGTTCGGTCCTTTCACCAAGTAGAAAACGTCCACTCCAACACTTAGATTTCTGCCGAACAGATCGAGCGAGACGTTGAAGATCCTCGCGTCCGGCCCGAATACAAACCCCACCGGATAGTCAACGATCGTTCTTGAGGAAGGAAAGTTCGTGAGGTAGAGAAATCTGTTGTTGAACTTCAAGTACGGAAGGAACGTGTTGTACACGAACTTCGTGGCTAAGGCATACTCGACACCCAGAACACCTCTCAAACCTCCTGCTGAGAACACCTTTCTCGCTCCCACATTGAACGCGTAGGCCGTGGGTTTCAACTCGTTCTCAGTTGTTCCCACAAGGTCGTCGAGAGCGAACTCTCCGTGGATCTCCCAGCTTTTCAGCGGAACGTAAGAAAAGTCGAGCACCGCCATAGAGTTCGTGTAGCCCTCGTTGTAGTTGTTGTGCAGGATCGCAAAAGGACTCGCGGAGAAAAGATCGGGATACTTCCCACCGATCATCGTGAGCTCCCCCACACCGAACCTGAAGTTCTCAATAGGATGAAAGTCGAACCTGTGGGCCACCAAAGTTTTCACCTTCTCGGTGTACGGAGAGAGGGGATCAGCGTTCACTGGCCTGAAAGTGTTCTGTTTTTCCCACTCCTCATTAGTCAGGACTGAGTTAATCGAAATCAAATGAAACGTGTATAAGATTTTCCCCTTTGTCGAGAACGTGAAATGATTGAAATAAGGACTCACATCCGAGATCGCAACGGGAAACTCAGAACTTCCCCACCTGATCTTCGATCTTCCCACAACTATATAGAAATTCTCATCATCGTAGACACCGTAAGCGGTGTACGGGAATGTAGAATCGACACTCGACAGCTCTTTCCACAGTGGCGGAACGTTGCCGTGAAGGTCCAGATAAAAGTCGTTGTAGTTGTTCGTGTAGGGGATCTCTGTGTAAAACGAAACCCTTCCCACGAATCCCTCGAAAGAAATGTTCAAAAAGGGAGGGGTGTTTTCGTACAGGTAGAAGTTCTCCCATGGAGGATCAGAAAGGACGAACCATCCCGTTTTCGTCTTTCCCTCGAAATTCCCGAAATAAAAAAACGGTGAAACCTCAAGAGAAACCCTATTTTTTCTCTCACCGGACAGCAAAGGAAGAATGCCGGGAAGCGCTTTCCTTTCGAGAACGTACTCGTAAATCATCTGAGGTGCGAGTTCTGTGATCAACGGCTCTGAAAACAAAACAGTGGAGAAGGCCACAACGAAGAAAACCCACCACTTCCCCATAATCATCCCCTCACAATTCGATGTTCAGCTCTCTGAGCAGAATCTCTTTCAATCTCGACGGCTCTTCGAGACGGACAGCTCGAAAACCAAGTTTTCTTGCAACCTCGACGTTTTCCGGTGTGTCGTCTATGAAAAGACTCTCTTCTGGTGCGATCCCGTATCTTCTAATCAGCTCGAGGTATATCTCTTTCTCCGGTTTCAGATAACCCACGTGAGAAGAAATCACCATGCCGTCAAAGAGCTTGAAGAAGTCGTACTTCTCTCTCACCGTCTCGAAGTAGATTTTTCCGTAGTTGGAAAGAGCGTAGAGCTTGAAGCTTTCTTTCAACAGCGGAAGAAGTCTCACATTTTCCTCGATAGCCCTTAGAATTTCCGGAACTTCTCTTTCGAGTCTTTCCACGTACTCTCTGAGCTCTGAAAGTTCCCTCTTTTTCTTCTCCCAAAGAACATTCTCAGACAAAACACCCCTGTCCATCAGCTTCCAGTCTTCATGCTTGAAGATCTCTTTCTCAAGAACCCTCGCCACCTCTTCCGGAAAAGACTCGAGCAGGTACTCACTCGGTCTCCAGTCGATCAAAACCCCTCCAAGATCGAAAACGATGTTCTTCACTTCAGAAACCAACTTCGAGCCTCACCTCCAGACTAAGCCCCTTGAGACTGTTCCACCAAATACCTACGTTTCCCCCGTACTCTCCAAAGAAAGTGCTCAATGACACCTTCACCGTGTGCTCTTTTGTGAGGTCTCCTATGAGCCACTTCGTATCCGGTGGCATCTCTTCACCGTGCCAGGGTTCCTCTGGTGTTCTGTCTCCATAGACGAGATAGTGATACATCATACCGAAAGAACACCAGCCAAGAGAACGTTCGACACCGAGTTTCAAAGAGAAGGAATTTTCGCCGTATTTGTATCCGATCATCCTATCTTCGATAGCTCCTTCGGAGAAGTACGTGTACTCGTAGGGAAGGTTTGAGCTTGTCCTTTCGAAAGTGTACGCGCTGGCACCGGAGACTTCTCCGTAGAAACTCCAGGGACCTGTTCTGTACTCACCGCCGAGGAGGAGCGCTATCTTGTCCGGGTTCAGATAACCTCCCGTCCCGAGAAGTCTGTTCAGGCTCATGTCGTCTATCAACGCTTCGAAATAGACCCTTCCCGCCCCGAAGTTCCACTCAACCCATCCACCCATAAGAGCGTTTGCGTTCTCTGAAGGATCTTTCCAGGGAGCTCCCTCCTGGTACTGCCAGATCTCCTGTACGGCGATCGTCGGGATGGGAACGAAGAAGTAGTAAGGATTGAACACCTCGTTTAGATAAACCACGGCGTCTTCGTAGGCGATCTTCAAGAGCCCAAGGTCGAACACCACCGTTCTGTAGTTGAAACTCTTCTCGTCGTTTATGCGAAGCCAGAGTGATTCAACGTGCCAGTTGTCCCGGCAGTACTTCAGAGAAAATCCAGGAAAACCGTAAAAACGGGAATTGTCGCCCAGAAAGAGCTTGTCGATCCCTGGACCTCTCTCTTCGTTCAGGATCCCTGCCTTCAGTCCGAAGGGGCCTATCTTTCCAGAAAGGTTCGCTTCCGGGAAGTAGTAGAACTCCACGAATTTTTTCAGTTCATCGATGATCCCAGTGTGAACTATACCGAATCCCTTGCCCACACCGGCTCTGTAGTTAAACTGCCAGTTCTCGTCGAGCCAGACACTCCCAGACAGCTCCCCCATCCATTTGAAACTGCTCTCATAGAAGAGATCAAAAGATATATTCGTACCAGCAAAAACAAAAAACGGCAGAACACTCAAAAATAAAACGGCTTTCCTCACACTACCACCCCATGAAGTCTTTGACGTTGCTGATCGTGTTTATCACGGTGTTTACTATGGAGAGCGCCTCTGTCACCTGTATAAGCGGGTTGTCGGGAACGAAGACCACATCACCCGGTGCAACATTCGGATTCACACCTCCACCCTTTCCAGAAAGAACTCCCGAGAGATCGCAAACGGTGACCTCTCCCTGAGGTCCTCCTTTGAAGAGGAATATCCTGTTCGTGGCAGCTCTATCCGTGAACCCACCGGCCCTCATCACCACATCGAACACCGTCGAGTACCTGTCCACCTTCACGATACCCGGTGTTCTCACGTTACCGAGCACGTACACATAGTTCGTTTCAACGGGTGGTACGTACACCACGTCTCCCGGCTCTATCTTCACTTTCTGCACCTCGTCTATGTTCGTGAAGTCGTAGGCTATCTCGTTTTCTCCCCTTCTCAGGATCACCTTCGTCTTTAGTGCCCAGTTGCTCAGACCACCGGCCTGTGCGATGAGTTTCAGAAGTGTCACGTCTCCTTTGAGTTCGTACGCACCGGGTCTCACCACCTCTCCCACGACGTAGGCGAAGTTCTCCGTCTCGCAAGGTACGAAGACCACGCTTCCATTTTCAAGAACAGGACCGCCCGTATTGATCACGTCTTCATAATCCACTTCTTCCTTCTCTCCCGATGGACTCACAACGACGATCCTTCTCGATCCTGTGCTCTTTATGCCCCCCACCTTGCCCAGAACGTTCCTGAGTGTAAGTGTTTCTTCGTCTTTGAAGGTCACAAGAGTGTTCGTGATGCCTTCTCCAAAGACGTAAACGTGTGGTCTTTCGGTGTATTTCACGTATACGAGGTCGCCGTCCTTAAGTTTGAACGAACTCAGCTGGTTTTGAGGAACAGTGATCTCACCGCCGTCTCTCAAAACGAACACGTCTCCTGCTTCAAAGAGAGTGTCTTCTCTGTATCCTCCAGCTTTCACAATGGCTCTGTCTAAGAGAGCCGACTCATCGGGCTCGAAGACAACCATCTGAGGCACCTTCACAAAGCCGTCCACGTATACTCTGACGGCCTCTTTCACATCCACCTCGACAACTGCGCCGTCTTCGAGCGGAAGATCGGTAACTTCCGTCAGTTCCTCCACCTTTCCGTTCGAGTGAACTTTCAATCCCGCTATGTACTTCTTCTGTATCTTTCCGAAACTCGCAAGAGCCTTTTCAAGTGTGATGTCTTCGTCTTTCGCAAAATCAACGTACCCATACACGTCCCCGGTGAAATAGACTCTTTTTTTCTGTACAGCCTTCACGAGGACCGTGTCACCGGTTTTGAGAGGAACATCCTCCATCAATATCTTCTCCGGATCGAAGATCTTTTCTTCACCGTCCCTCAAGAGTGAAAGACTCTTCACAAGGGAGAAATCCTCGATCCCGTACTTCTTCAAGGCTGTTGAGAGCATAAATGGTTCATCCTTCGCAAAGCTCATCCTCCCATTCCTTGCGGCGTTGTCTCCCACTATGTAGACGAATCTTTCCGTGTACTTTTCCACGTAAACGAACACTCCGTCTTCAAGGGGAATGTCCTTTTCCACTATATCTTCAGGAGAGTATTCCTTTCCAGACAGTTTCACGGAGACAACCTGACTCTCGTCGATGAAACCACCGGCTTTTGCTATGAGATTCCTCAGTGTGAACACTTCGTTCTTTCCAAAGGTGTAAAGTCCGGGATTTCTCACGTACCCAAGGATGTAAGCCTTCTTTGGCACGAATTCCTTCACGTTCACTATGTCGCCGGGTTTCACTGGAAAGTCCAGCTCGCTTGGTGAGAGCTCTATGACACTTCCGCCCCTTGTTATTGTGATCGAATCAACTCCTTCCGCACTTTCTCTAAACCCCCCCGCCATCGAGAGGAGCTTTTCCAGAGTCACCGATTCTTTCGGGGAGATCTCGTAAACACCAGGTCTTGTCACGTATCCTGATACATAGACCTTTGTTTCTTCGTACTTCTTTATCTCAACGACATCTCCAACCTTCAGCTGAACATTCTCATCCAGTACTTCTGACGCGTACTCCGTGGTCTTCCCATCCCTTGTGATCAAAACCTTTTCTATGTACTTACCCTCAACGGAGATTCCACCGGCCTTCGCAACGAGGTTCTTTAGCGTGAGAGACTCCTCTCTGGAGAAGGTGTACATCCCTGGTCTTGCCACCGCTCCCACAACGTAAGCGAACCTCTCGTCGAGCTTTTGAACGTGCACCGTATCTCCTGGTTTCAAAAGGAGGTTCCTTTGATAGATATCTTTCTCTGATACTTCAACCGTTTTGTCTTTCGAAAGAACAATTATCTTTCCTGAACTCTCCCGCGTGGTGCCACCCGCTGATGCGACGGCATCAAGCAGGGTCATCTCTCTTCTGTACGGATAGATCCCGGGATTTGCCACGGCCCCAACGACCTTCACGAACCCCGTGTAGCTCTTCTCCGGGAGTACCACCTGATCGTTTTCCTGGAGCACCATGTCTTCCTCGGGAACTTCACCCCAGAGAAGCGAAGAGAGATCCAGTTCAAAGACCTTTCCATCCCTGAGGACCTTCACCCTCGAAAGGTCAACGGAGGAAAGATCCACAGAGAGAAGAGAGAGAAGCTCCGAAACGCTGAGATCTTCCATCCCCATGTCTACCACTCTGTTCACAACACCGGAGACATAAACATTCCTCGGTGCGATCTGCTGAAGAGACACGATCACCTCAGGTTCAGAAAAACTCTTGGAGAGCCTTTCTTTGAGAAGTTCTGTCACCTGATCCACACTGAGACCTTCCACCTTCACGCGCCCCACGTAAGGGAAGGTGATTGCACCTTCTATGTCCACCATGCAATTCCTTGTTAGATCTGGATATCCCACTATCTCGATCATTAGGACGTCTCCCTTCCTTATGGTATAGGACAGAGAAAACACCGTAGCTAAGAGAAACAGAAAGATCAGCGTTCTTTTCATCTCGAACCCTCCTCTTCACCTTATTCTGCTGAAAATTATACCTTATGTCCAGAAAAAATCGAATCAGAACTGATTCGCTAACCGTCTTTTATTCACTAATATGTTGAATATACAAAATTTTATAAGTTATTTAACATTTCTGTCAGGACTTATTTATTGGAGGGACTGCGCAGCCCACCAAAAATTCACAGGAGGTGTTATCATGGAAAAGGCCCTCAGGATCGTGTGGGCAACGGGTGAAGTGGACGAAAACGGAAGTCCCGTGACTAAAAGGCAGACCATCTCTATTAGTCCAAACGCGACAGTGCAGGATCTTGTAAACGCGGTGAACATTCTCGACTCCCTTTCGAGTTATACCTACGTTTCCGCTCAGCTCGTCACGTACGAAACCATTTGAGGAGGTGAAGTGGTATGAAGAGACTGTACATGGATTTTTACAACGAGGCAGAGGGAAAGAGAAGAAGAATCGTCGTGAACAGTCCAGCTGACGGACTCACAGCAGATCAAGTTCAAGAAGCCATGCAGACGCTTCTGGACTCAAAAGTCCTGGAAGGCTACGTGATCGACAGAGCAGTGATAGTTGAAACGAACTCCAATGAATTCTTCGATCTCATTCAGTGACGAAGGGAGGGCGTCTGTATGATGACAATACTTCCATTTCTCAAAGACGTCCTCCTGCTCGCCGTCTCCCTGGTCGAAAGGCCGGGGGACGGTGAGTCCAAGAAGGAGGAAGTGAAAGAGATCGTTTTCAGTCTCTTCAACAGCTTCGGAATCGACCTTCCTTTCGACGACGATATCCTGGATCACATCCTGGACTACGCCATAGACTTCGTGGTGGACTTCCTCAACGATCGGGTGTGGAACAATGCTTAATCACACCAGAAGAAAACTCGAGAACACAAAGGACGAAGACCTCTCCATTGATGAACTCTTCGAAAAATACCAGAACGAGATAAGAAAGAAGGCAGGATTCTTCTTCAAAAAGTTCAAGGAAAAGATCTCTTCTTTCGAAGATCTTTACCAAGCGATATGTTGTATCTTTTGCTATGCTCGTAAAACATGGAACAAGAACAAAGGTACCTTCGCCGCTCATTTGAAGTCCACCATAAACAGAAAAGTGATCGATCTCATTCAAGGGATTCCCCTTCCGGGATGCAGCAACGCTCCGTTCGACATTTTGAAAACAGAGTACAAATCTCGATGCAAACTGGAAGATTTCGAAGAGAAAGATCGTTGAACGAAAGCGGGGCCATCCTTGCTTTCTTTTTTCCGGAGGTGATAAAATGAAAGAAGAGTTTCTCGAAAGATTCAGCGAAACTGCTTTCCTTCTTGGAAAGCTCACCGGGATGGATCCAAAGATACTCCTTGCCCAGTCCGCCCTCGAAACCGGCTGGGGAAGACACATGGTGGGAAACAACCTTTTTGGCATAAAAAAACTTTCCTGGCTTGAAGGAGGAATTGAAGCGGAAACGAAAGAGTTCGATGGAGTGAAAATGATCGATATGTTTCAAACTTTTGTCAGCCCAGAAAACAGTATGATCGCCTATCTTATTCTTATGAAAGAGTGTTATAATAAGCCCTGGGAGTATAGAAGGGAACCAGAGAAATACTTCAAACTTCTCCAAAAACTCGGGTACGCTACGGATCCATCGTACGCGGAAAAGTGCATAGGAGTGTACAGGTGTTTCTAAAAACAGTGTTGAGGGGGAGGCAGATTGAACGGATTAATCCTCATAGATTTCCTGATGGTTTTCTCATTCAACCTCCTCTTTTTTAACTGGCTTTCAGCGCTTCTGTTCGCCACAAGTTTGACCCTCTCTTTTTTTGCCTTTAGACTCTACGATACGGAAAGCCTTCAAAGTTACAACGAACAGCTGATAAGAACCACAGTGGGAACGATAGCAAGTTTCATTATCGTGTTGATGTGCTATTCCTTGCTTGAAAACGAAATTAACAGATACCATTTCTTCGGGAACTTCCTGTTCTCCGTGGCAGGGGTTCCCGTTTTGAACGTTCTGGTGCACAGACTGTTCACAAAGAAACTACCCGTGAAGAAATATCTCGTTCTGGGAAGAAGAGAAGAGATCGAACCCGTCCTGAAAGAAGTCGAGGAGAAATCTCTTGGAAGATACAGGTTCGTTGAGTACATCAATCCTTCCGTCGAGACGGTGAAAGCAAAGCAAAAACTCTACGACGCAGTTCTCCTCGCAGATCCCCAGTTCGAACACATCCTGGAGAAAGTCCGCGTTGAGAACCTGGAATACCTTCCAAACCTGGTGGAAAAGACCCTCAAGAGAATTCCCCTCGTGGTCATGGAAAAGTTCAGAGAGTACTACGAAGTCGCGTTCAACAACGTGAAAGACGACTCACCCGCAAAGAGAATCCTCGATGTAGTTGTCTCACTTGTCGCCCTCGCTGTCTTCTCGCCGATCATGCTGATCGTTGCTATAATAATATATCTGGAAGATGGACTGCCGGTGGTTTTCAAGCAGGAGAGGGTGGGGAAAGACGGAAAGATCTTCACGATGATAAAGTTTCGAAGCATGAGAAACGAGAAAAAAGACTCACCAAAATTCGTGGATCAGGAAAAAGACAGGATACTGAAAGTCGGAAAATTCATCAGACCCTTCAGACTCGATGAGGTGCTTCAGTTTGTGAATGTGCTCAGAGGAGAAATGAGCGTTGTAGGACCTAGACCGGAACAGGTAGAATTTGTTAAAATATTTGAAGGGCAAATTCCTTTCTATCAACTGAGACACAAGGTGAAACCCGGTATCACAGGATGGGCTCAGCTCATGTTCAAGTACTCTTCCAATCTGGCTGAAACCAAAAAGAAACTCAGCTACGACCTCTGGTATGTGAAGAACAGAAACATCTTTCTTGATCTGAGGATCATCCTTCAAACACTGGAGGCTGTGCTGTGGAGGAGAGGGGCTAAATGAAGAAAAGAATTCTGCATATCATCACACGTTCAGACTGGGCTGGAGGTCAGAAGGTTCTTTACACCATCGTATACGGTCTTAAAAAGAACTATTCAGATAAATTCGAGGTTGAAGTTGCCGCTGGTAGAGAAAATGGAATGCTATTCGAAGAGCTTGATAAGATAGGTGTCAAGTATCATGTGGTAGAAAATCTTGTCCGTGAAATAGATCCGATAAAAGATCTGAAAGCGTATTTTGAGATAAAAAGACTCATAAAGCAGGGAAATTACGATATAGTCCATGCTCATTCTTCAAAAGCGGGGTTTCTAGCTCGAATTGCAGCAAAAAAGTGTGGAGTGAAAAAGGTTATCTACACATACCACGGTTTTTGGGGAATAGAGCAGTACAGGGGATTTAAGAAGCAACTTCTTATCTGGGCGGAGCGATTTGCAGCAAGATACTCAGATCATCTTGTGTTTCTTTGTAACAGAGAAAAAGAAAAAGCTGAAAGATACAGGATTGGAAAACCTTCCAAGTATGTGATAATTCCAAATGCGATTCTACCGATTGGTAACATCCAGAAGGGAAAACTCAGAAGAGAACTTGGCATACCAGAAAACGTAAAAATAGTAGGAAATGTGGCAAGACTTGATAGGCCGAAAAATCCTGTGCGATTTCTTCAAGTTGCAGAAAGAGTTGTCCAGGAAATGGATGATGTGATTTTTGTATGGATAGGTGGAAGTATAGTTGAAGACTTCTACGCCAAGCAAGTTCAGCAGTATCTTGATGAAAGACCCTGGTTGAAGGAAAAAGTCAAAATTCTTGGCTTCAGAAAAGATGCTATAGAACTAATGGCAGATTTTGATGTGTTTTTGTTGACATCGGACGAGGAAGGTTTTGGATTGGTCATCTTGGAAGCTATGTCCCTTGGGAAGATAGTTGTCTCAACTAGATGCGGAGGTCCTGAAGACATAATCGAAGATAAAATCAATGGTTTTCTCACAGGATTTGATTATAAGGAAATTGCCACAAAGATAAATTTTATACTGGAAAATTTCGAGTCAATAAAACAAAAAATCGGGCAAGCAGCTGTTGAGAGAGCAAAAGATTTTAAAATTGACAATCAAGTGGAAGGTTATGTGAGACTATACAAGAAGGGTTGAGAAAAAGGTTATGGGATTAATAGGTCTATTGCCATACCTTTTCATACTCGTCATAACTCTTGCAGTGACAGTGCTTGGAAGAAGGAGTCGTCTGCTGATATACTTTTACTCTCTTCTCCTAAGCATTTTTACCGGCTTTTCTGGTGAAGTTTCACCAGATAGGCACAGATATGCTTTAGCACATTCAAATCAAATTTATGTTTATGAACCTATGTTTAACATACTTTCAAAATTTTGTCATGTGCTATCTTTAGATGAACGTTTTCTATTTTGGTTATTCTCTCTATTAACCTTTACATTTATTTTACTTTCACTTGAGACTGTTGAGTCTGTTTGCAAGACTAAAAGATTTGTTTATGTACTTACCTTCGCTTTGTATATTGTAACTCCCGGGTTGTACTTTTCTCAATTCATAACTATTAGACAATCCTTGGCAATTTCATTTTCAGTATATGCTTCGATTCTGTTTCTTACACTAAAAGGGAAAAAACGAGGTCTTTCATTTATCTTCTTTGCTCTCGCTTTCATAACCCACTACAGCAGCATACTGTACTTTCTGGTTTTTATTTCTATCGTAAATATTTCTAAGAAGTTCTTCTCCAAAAGATTTTATCTTTTGGTTTTCTCCCTAATCACCCTACTGGGATTCACACCCATATTTAAAAACATAACTGAACAAATCCTTTTGATCGTCCTTAGTAATATTGACATATACGAAAGATACGCTTATTATGTATCCTTAAGCTCACAGTTTGGATTCAAAGAAGCCTTATCTGTGCTTGCAAAAGGAGGATATTATTTAATTCTGTTGCTGTTTCAAATTATTTTCCCAATCCGTATTGAAGATGAGTCAGTACGAAAGTTTTATAATTCATCGTTCAATATGTTCTATTTTGGGCAAATTTTTAGAAGTATTTTTGCGTTCAATCCAAGTCTCATCAGATTCACAAACTATTTCGTTTTCTTTGGCCTCATATCGTTTTCCATATGGTTTTTCGAGAGAGTAAAATCACTAAAATCGATAAAAGTGCATGGTTTTGGAGAACTGGAATTTAGATATCTTGTCTATTACTTCCTCATAATCTCAATTGTCATATTGTACATCTACAATGTTTCCATTTATGTTGGAGAAACTGATACGAGAATCTTTGTTGAACACGGAAAGAAAATCATGGAATTACTTTTTGGTCTTTAATGGAAGACGAATTTCAGGAGGTGTCCGAATGAAAACAATCTTCATAGATGGAACTTCATTGTGCTTTCCAGTTTTGAAGAGCATTGCAAATATATTAGAAAACACTTTGCCACTACTGTCAAAAACTTACAAAATAGTTCTGATCTTACCAAAAGAGATAGACAAAAGCTATATACAGCAATTAGGAATCTCAGATGTGGTTTTTAATTCAGGATTAAACAGTGATAATTTTTCTATCGTAGACTTTATTTTCAGATACCTTCCAGGAACCAGGCAAATCATAAGAAAATACAATCCTGATTTTTTTTGGAATCCATTAAGCTATTATCCCTTTCAACGAATAAATAGCAAAACAAAATTTATAACTATGATTCATGATTTGTTTACTCTACATCCAGTAAGCAAGAGATCTTTCTTAAAAAAGATAATTTTCAAAAAACTTATAGGTGATACTTTGAAAAATGTTGATGGAGTCATTGTTCCCTCAGCTTTTACACTAGCTTCATTAGAATTATTTTTTCCAAAAGAGATCAAAAAAACACGGGTAAAAGTTATATACAATGGCATTTCTCTCCCCTCTCATAGTTCATCTTATGCTGAATATCAAAAACCACAGGATGATTATATATTATTCATCGGAAGACTTTCTTATTGGAAAGGAACGGATATTTTGCTTGATTTGTATGATAGATACAACTACAACAGATACAAGCTTGTCTTAGCTGGTGTTATAGACGATAGGGCTATAGAAATCAAATTAAAAAAAGTCCTGCAAACAAACCCCAATGTTATTTACAAGGGATTTATATCGGATAGTGAAAAAGAAATGTTATACAAAAATGCCAGACTTTTTATTTACCCTTCACGTTATGACGGTTTCGGTTTACCGCCACTTGAAGCAGCCATTCGGAAGACACCGGTAATTATGAGTAACATACCTGTTCTTTATGAAATAACACATGGAAAGGGTTTGTACTTTGATGTAAGAACCGGGGTAAGTGATTTATTACAAATTCTGGAAAGTGTAGATGACACTACTTTAAAAAAAACAGCAGAAGAGCTTTATAAAGTTGCAAGGGGGTATAGCTGGAAGACGTTTGTTGAAAATTTTGTAGACTTTACAAATAGAATTTGATCATGAATTTGCTGATCAGGAGGTGGAAATTTGAAGGTAGCAGTAGTCGGTAAATTTACTACCGAAGAGATGGGATATCACATTCTTTATACGTTAAGAAAAATAGGGTACGATGCTTATGGTATAGAATTTGGCCCTAAGGTTCATGCAGATAGAAATTTCATGAGAATGTTTAGAACTTATCGAAGAAAATTATTTGAAATTGGAATTAACACTATTAGGACAGTAAGAAAGGTTCTTTTAAAACATATTCTGAACCATATATCGGAATTAAAAGAGATCGATTTGATAATAAGTACGTATGATTATTTTACATACGAAGAAATAAGGGAAATAAAGAAAACAACGAAAGCCACTATTGTTTTATGGTTTCCAGATGCCGTTTCTAATTTTGGAAGGGGCTATTTTATGACTGCGGGGTATGATTTTATGTTTTTTAAAGATCCATATGTAGTAAGATATTTGCGTGAATTTTATGGATTCAAAAACGTTTTCTACCTCCCGGAAGCGTTTAATCCAGATTTACATAAGGTTCCAAAGTACGATCCAAAAGATGAAGAGAGTTACGGCTGCGATATATCCGTTGTGGCGAATTTGCACTCTTTTAGAGTTCCTATTCTGGAAAAGCTGGTTTCAACGGGAAAGTATTCTATAAAGATTTATGGATCCCCTCCACCATATTATGTAAACACAAGCAATCAACTCTTGGGCATTTATACAGGTCGTTATCTTGCAAACGAGGAAAAAGCAAAAGCCTGGAGGTATGCTAAAATATCCCTCAACACCCTTCATCCGGGAGAAATAGAAAGTGTGAATGTTCGCGTTTTCGAAATCACGGGTGCTGGAGGTTTTCTGTTAACGCCTTATCGAAAGTGTCTTGAAGATCTCTTTGTAATAGGTGAAGAAATAGAGGTGTACTACTCTTTGAATGATATGATTGATAAGATAGACCACTATCTGAAAAATTCAGAAAAGCGTGAAAAAATCCGAGAGAAAGGACAAAAGAGAGCTCTCATGGAGCATACATACGAACAGAGATTAAGAACAATGCTTGAAATTATAGAAAAAGGAGGGCATGAGTAAGATAAAATTATGAGATTATTGGTTGTTTCAACAATTCCTCCGTTGAGGAACGTGGCTCCTTGGATCTACGTTTCAGGAGTTATTGAAAATATGCAAAAAGCTCTAAAAAATCTTGGCTACAATCCAGAAATTTCAGTTTGGTTCTCACTAAATAATGATGTTAACATTGAAGAAAAGCCTAGTTATGATAGTTTTTTTAATTATATCGACAATAGATTTTCAAAATTTCACGAATTAATTTTTCCTGCGAAAAATCCATATTGTGCACGTTATTATCGTCGAGATTTCGCCGATTCTCTGTGCGAGGTGATAAAGAACTTATCACCAGAATTTATCCTGTTTGCAAACCTCCCATCTGCTGTTTATCTAGAGGATATCCATAAAATTTTGCCATCAAAAAGCAAAATTATCTTAATAGAACACAATGTTGAATCACTAATCATGCATGAACTCGGTATTTATGGAAAAGACACCATTAGAAGGTTTATAAGCAGATTAAAGAAAAAAATTGTAGAAAATTTTGAAAAGCAAGTACTAGCACAAGTAGATCTTGTAATAAGTATATCTGAGTATGATAAGCAATATTTTGTAAAGCATTTTGGAATAAAGAATGATAAGATTCTCGTTATTCCCCCCCTCTTTGATTTTTCAACGGGTCTATTCAATAACCTTGATGAAGCACAAAACATCATTTCTTTTATTGGAAGTATGGATTGGTATCCCAATATTCTAGGTGTGCATTTCTTTGTGGAAAATGTTCTTCCTAAACTCATCGTTAAAATGGAAGATTTGAAGTTTTATATTGTCGGTCGAAATCCTGTTCCTAGTATTTTCAAACTTCAAAAGAAATATCCCCAAAACATAATAGTAACTGGTACGGTCGACAACGTAGAAAAATACTACAAAATGAGTGATGCCATAGTAATACCAATATTCACAGGTTCAGGCGCAAAAATAAAAGTGTTAGAGGCTATAGCAAGTGGAGTGCCTACAGTTATGACTTCATTTGTAGCTAAGGATTATGATTTTAAAAAAGAAAAGTTGCTAATAGCTGATACACCAGAAGATTTTGCAGAAAAAATAAGATGTCTTTTAACCAATAAGGATTTCGCTAAAGAAATTTCGAAGAATCAAGAAATAATTTATCAAGATTACATAACAAGAAAATCAAAAGAAGTACAGGAAATGTTGAAAAGATTTTTCCTCCAAAAATAATTATAGAAAATTTGAATTCTGGTGAAAATAGATTGTTTCTACTGATAAACTAAGAAAACTTTGCGGAAGGACAAATATAGCTGGAGCTAACTTCAAAATATGAACACTCTCCTCATCACCAATCTTTTTCCAAAGGTTTCAAATCCAAATTCTGGAATCTTCATTGTCCAAAGATTGAAACATTACAAGACTTATGGTGTGAACTTCGATGCTGTTTCACCAGCCTATGAGAATAGCAAATTGGTGGTTCTATTGAAGAAACTCTTGAAGAAGCAGAATGGAGAATATCCATTGGAAGAATATGAGAGAGTGAAGTTCAAACCTGTTCTGATTCACAGAAACTTGCATACAGTACTGATGAACAAAATCTCTCGAAGCTATTTTGTAAAGATTGCGAAGCGATTTGTCGGAGCGATTGAACAATCGTTCGATTTCAGAGAATACGATCTGATACACGCCCACGGTATGTACAGTGTTCCAGCAGGTTTAATAGCAAAGATCTTAGCGGAAAAGTACGGGAAACCTTTCGTTGTCACCTTACACGGAAGTGATGTTAATATTCTCATGCCACGGAGAAGAGAGATATACGTGTCTATCTTTGAAAGCGCATCGGCAACGATATTTGTTAGTAAGGCGCTTCTTGAAAAAGCAAAATCTTTAGGATTTTCCGGCAAAAACGCTGTTGTGATTCCAAACGGCTACGACGAGACAATATTCAAACCCATGGACAAAAAAGCTGTAAGAAAAGAACTTGGAATACACAGAGAAGGCTACAAGTACGTGGGCTTTGTAGGAAACCTCATACCGATAAAGCGAGCAGATAAACTGGGAGAGATATTCCATCTCATTGCAAAAGAGATACCAGAGATGTTCTTCATCATAGTTGGAGATGGGCCGTTGAGAAAAAAGATCGAAAAAGAAACGAAAGGCTTGAACATCATCTTTACAGGAAGACTTCCACAGAAAGATGTGGCAAAGTACATGAACGCAATGGATGTGATGATGCTTCCAAGCAGAGAAGAAGGTTTTGGTGCTGTTGTAATAGAAGCCCAAGCTTGTGGAACATGTGTGATTGGAAGTAGCAACGGAGGAATTCCAGAAGCGATAGGTTTTCCAGAGTACGTTGTCGAGGAAGGAGATAACTTTGAAGAGATGTTTGTGAAAAGAGCGGTAGAAGTTTTAAGAGTAAGTATATGATATGAACAGACTTCTGGAAAGGGCAAAAGGATTCACATGGGTGAAGGTCGTCGAAAGAGAGACCGAGCTTTACAGACAAATTATACAGGCCGTTCGGCGCGATTGAACGGCTGTTCTAAGAGCAAAAGAGTCTTCTGGTTGAGCCTTAAGTAAAATGAGTTCACGGGAGAGATATCAGTAACTAAAGAGAAGAAGAAGGTGTTGAATGCATGTTCATAAGCTTCGTAATTCCCGCTTATAAAGGATCAAGAAATACCTTTCATCCGTGATCCGGCACTGGTGTAAGAAGATCGAAACGGTTCTTCCGCAGGATGACAGCGGGAAGCAGTCGGGATGATAAAATTGTTCCGTGTGGTTCCCCTGCCGCAGGTGGTGTCGAAAAGTTAGTGACTGATCTGGCAGGGTTCTCAGATCGATCGAAATTTGAAGTCAGCGTGCTAAATGTCATCCAGGACACGTACTGGCCAGAGGAAGAGATGCTCACTGAAACAAGTATCAAGGTTTACACAACCGATATGACACTATCCGAATGCGTGGAAACTGATAGGTGGAAACGCTACTTGTATTACATCAAAACCATGTCACGGATCTGGAAAATTATCAAAAATCTGAAGCCATCAATTATACACACGCATGGCTATGTACAGCATCTCGTATTGATTCCGGCTGTTCTTCAAAATATTCCCGTGAGAATTCACACTATTCGCGGTGTTGTTGAGGAGGCTGGACTGCCTGGTAAGAATGGCTCTCAAGTTTAAAGTAAAAATAACCCGGGAGGAGGTTCCGTATGAAGGTGGCATTCGTTGTATTGAACTGGAACAAATCAGATATGTCCATAGACTGTGTGGAGAACGTAAGAAAAGTGGAGGGTGATGAACAAAAAGTGGTAAAACCAATTGGTATGTTTTAAAACAAAAGAACAAAGGTGTTTCCGTGGCAAGAAACGTTGGGATTTTAAAAGCTTCTGGGGATTACATTGTATTTGTCGATAGTGATGATACAGTATCTCCATATTTGGTTCAGCGGATAAAGGAAGTGTTAAGAAAATCAGAATATGAAATCATTGCATGGAAGTATGCTCGAAAAGATCATCGAGGAACAGAGCTAGTAGATACTGCTCAATTCCTAAGATTATATGATGATATTGAAACTACAGGTGTTGAATTTCTTCAGAGTATCTTATCAGGAAAAATGAATTCTTATGTTTGTACGGTTGCTATTAAAAGGTCTTTTGTTGTTAAAAATAACATACTTTTCACACCAGGAGCAAAGTATGGCGAAGATTTGGAGTTCTTGTACAAATGTTTTTTGCTTGCCAACAAAGTTTATTTCGTGAATGATTATCTTTATTACTATTTCATAAATACTGACTCCGTAACTAATCGACCGGCCGATCTTAGTATCTTACATCTATACGGCAGTACTAAAAGACTCGTTAGATTTATCAAAGGAATCGAGAAAATTAAAAATATTGGTGAGCAAAAAGAAACGTTGATCAGAATATTCGAATCGAAAGCTTATGAATCACTCATATTCTCTGTTTTCCGTATTTATATAAGCAATAAAGTGAACAACAATATAATGTTGCAAATTCTTAGTAACAATCGTATTCGCAATTATTTCCGAAACGCTAATTTAATGTATGCTAGCAGAGCCGTACGACTATTTAGAACTTTTGTGTTATTATTTCCACCACATTTGGCAATATTCTTAAGGCCCGCTCTACGAAGTTTTATGAAGAGTTTATATAGGGCGTACAAAAAAAAGAAATTGGTAATACCATAGGGAGGTAATATGATGCGATGTGGAATTTTATCGTTAGTTGGCAGGAAATACAACAACAATTACGGTGCTGTTTTGCAAGCTTTTGCCTTACAAACTTTTTTAAAGAAAATGGGAATAAAACCCGAGTACATCGATTATCACCCTAATGTTAAACCGCGGTCAAGCATAATTAAATATCGGTTAAATAAACTTGTGAAGCGTTTTCGAAACGATGGGGTGAAAGTTGCTCTCAAAAGTATTTTCGAATATATACAAATAAGAGTTAATAAACAAATTTTCAGAAATTTAGAAAAAATAAGACAACAAAAATTCGACAATTTTAGAGAGAAGTACTTGTCCTTCAGTGAGAAATCTTATACAAACATCGATGATCTACAAATTTCCATGGAAAAACTAACTGGATATCACTATCATTTTCTTCTAGTAGGATCTGATCAGGTTTGGAATCCTGCGATAGTTTCAACTAATGCACTTCGGGCTTACCTATTAGACTTTAAGATAAAGGTACCCAAAATTTCTTACGCATCAAGTGTGGGGCACCAGATCCCAACTACTCTCGAGGATTACTATAAAAAGTGCCTCAAAGATTTTGACTTTATCTCAGTTAGAGAGAAACAAAGTGCTCAGGAAATAGAGAAAATACTTGGTTACAGTCCTAAGATAGTAGTTGATCCGACGCTGTTACTGACTTCAGAAGAGTGGGCGAAAATCATCTCACCTCCAAATTTTCAGGTTAGAAGACCATATATATTTGTTTATGACATTTACAGATCAAAGGATATACTTGACGCTATGGAAGATTTGAAAACAGAATACGTAAATTATACGCCTATCATTCGACTTAAAAAACTTAGATATAGAAATTGCTCTTATACCTACTACACAGAGGGTCCGTCAGAGTTCCTCTGGTTTGTAAAGAACTCTGACTTTGTAGTGACATCTTCGTTCCACGGAACAGCATTTGCGATTATTTTCAAAAAGCCTTTTTACTCTATTCTTTGGGATAAACCAGAAAAACAAGGTCAAAATGGTAGAATTACCTATCTTTTAGATGAATTAGGATTGTCAGATCGTTACTTTGTAGATCCAAAAGAAATACTGAGAAGGGGTTTAGATACCGATATAGACTGGAACAAAGTACATGAAAAGCTAAATGCAATGAGAAGAGACTCTGTTAAATGGCTGCTAAATGCTCTTGAAAACATAAGGGAGAGAATAGTTCAATGAAATATTACCAAAAGAATGTATCATTGGTTGTTAATGAGGGCAAATGTGCTGGCTGTTATGCATGCTATAACATATGCCCTTTGAAAGCAATAGAAATGCGTTTGTCAGATGAGGGATTCTATGTACCTAATATTAATGATACTTTATGTTCCGAATGTGGTCTATGTTTAAACGTTTGTCCAGTTGTTAACATACCTTCTGGCAACAGATTTCCAAGTCCAATAGCATACACTGCTTGGTCTTTGAATGAAACAACGCGAATAAGTTCATCATCTGGGGGTATATATCCTGAACTTGCAAGAATGGTATTGGAAAAGAAGGGTGTAGTATTCGCAGTTGGGTGGAGTAAAGAATGGTTTGCTGAGCACAAGGAAGTTACTGATACTCAGAAAATTCCAGAAACGCTAGGCTCTAAATACGTCCAAAGTAAAGTTGGAGACTCGTACGAGAAAGTAATTGGATACATCAGCGGAGGGAAACAAGTTCTTTTTGTTGGAACGCCGTGCCAGATTGCTGGTTTAAGGAATGTTATCAAACAAGAGCGAATAACCGAAAACGATGTCATACTTGTGGATCTTGTATGCCACGGCGTACCATCGTTATTTGCTTTTAAGAAGTATCTCAAAGAGCATTTTGAGACGGACAAGATTGAATCCATACAATTTCGAAACAAAAGCAAAGGATGGACAAGGTTTCAAATCGTAATAGAGACAATAGACGGTAAGAAATATGAAGCTGTATATTACAAAGATTCTTTTTTCTATGGATTTTTAATAAATTTATATCTTGCGAGCATATGCTACAATTGTCCATTTTCAAAGATCCCTCGTCAAGGCGACATCACGTTAGGTGATTTCTGGGGAGTTCCAAAAGAGTACAAAGATGAGAGGGGAGTTTCTGTAGTACTTGTAAATTCGGAAAAAGGGAATGAATTTTTCTCCGAACTTATAGAAGGAAAAAGGATTTTCGCAGAACAGGTTCCTTTGGAGATAGCCGCCAAATCTAATCCAAGAATAATATCCGGCAGGCTGGAAATCCCAAAAGAAAGAGAACAAATCTTGAAGGCACTGAATAACAAAAGTTGGAAATATATAGCACGAAAATATATCAAACCACCTGTTGGTTTAAGAAGTATTATAATAAGAAGAGGTTTGAGCTTTGCAAAACGTATGATCAAAAAGATTTTTAAGGAGTGAAAAACATTGAGACAATACAAGAAACTGGCAGTGAATACTTTTCTTTTTGCTATAGGAAATATCGGTTCACAAAGTATAATTTTTTTGATGTTACCAATTTTTACCAGATACATGATCCCAGAGGATTTTGGTAAACTAGATGTCATAAATACAACTGTTTCACTACTAGCCCCAATTCTTTCACTCCAGATCATCGAAGCGGTTTTCAGGTTCACTGTTGAGTTTCGCAAAGAACAAAAAAGTGAAGATCTTCTATCTTCTGCTCTCCTTTTTTCAACAATTGCAATCGTTTTTTCTTTGTCTCTTCATCCAATTCTTACAAAAATAAGCATTTTCTCGAAGTACAGTACGTATTTCTACGCAATTTTCTATCTTACAATTCTCGGGGGAATTGTAAGACAGTACATCCGTGGCATCGCAAAAATAAAATTGTATGTAACCAGTGATATTCTTTATTCTATCATTTTTTTCACAAGTAATTTGATACTCCTTGTTGGACTTAAACTCGGAGTGGAAGCATATCTTCTGTCAAATATTTTGGCTTTGCTGATTTCTTCACTGTTCATAATAATATTTGCTGGTTTGCACAAGCAGATTCGTTTGAAATTGAACAAAAATCTTCTGAAAGAGATGCTCATCTACTCTGTCCCATTAATACCCAATGGCATTATGTGGTGGATCATTTCCGCAGCAGACAGATACATAATTGCGTATTTCCTCGGCTACGAATCGATAGGTATTTATTCTGTAGCAGCAAAATTTCCAGGTTTACTGACTGTGCTGTACAGAATCTTCTTTCAAGCTTGGCAACTTTCATCAATTGAAGAATATGGTAAAGAAAGCTATGGTGTCTTTTTCGGAAGGGTCTTTGGTGTAATTTCAAGTATCATGTTTCTCCTATCTTCGCTGTTCTTTTTGATTGTTAAGCCCTTCATGAACATGTTTGTTGGTGAAGCTTTCGTAGAAAGCTGGAAATATGTACCATTTCTTTTCCTTGGGGCAGTGTTTCACACTTTTGCTTCATTTTACAGTGTAAACTACACGGTATCAAAGAAAACTATTGGAGCCTTTTCAACTTCAGCTATTGCGGCAGGAGTAAAACTCACATCTATACTTACGTTGATAAGATTCCTCGACATCCAAGCGGCTTCTGTCTCTTCCTTTCTAGCGTATCTTTCCATGTGGATTGTAAGGGTTTTTCACACAAGGAAAATTGTAAAAGTGGAACTTGATGTAAAACATGTTGTAATCTCTTCTACTATAGTGCTTTCACAGGCGATCCTTCTACTGATGATCAAAAACACCTTTTTATTGTACGCTCTTCAAGCAGTTCTTTTGACAATCCTTCTATGGAATCAAAAAAAGTACATATCAAAAGTCGTCAGATTTGGCCGATCATTCGTTGAATCAAAAGCAAATAAATAAACCGAAAAGATTGAAATATACAAAATTCAAAGTTGGTCTCACAACCATTTTCACCGGTGTTCAGGGATAAATGTTTTTCTTTGTTGTTCAGAAATTTGGCAAATGAACTTATTTCGAATTTATAACAATGATTTTTCCAGAACTCTTTACAAATCTTTTTTAGCAAAGCTTGGTATTTTTCAAATACTCTTCAAAAGAGGAGGGATGATCCTTCCTCGTTTTTATGCTGTCTGCTTTTTCCATAAAGTTTGGTTCAGAAAATCTACTAAATTGTCGATCATGAAATTAAGGACAATGGCTGGTATAGGCAGCCTTATGTTGAAATCATTCAGAAAATCGAAAATCATTTTTTGGCTTTCTCTTTCTTGTTCACCTCATCCTTAGGTCTTTCCACAAAAAATACACCCAATGCCACGATTCTTCCAATAACTTGAAAAGTCTCAAACAGATTCATTCAATCACTTCCTCAGAGTAAGTTGAAAAATTCATAAGAGGTTGTTTCTACTATCGCTGTTCTGTCTTTTACATAAGTACCTGAGTACCTGGCACTACTTCTAGGCTTATGAACACATCCATTGCATTTGAAACTTGCCGGCTTGTTGGATCTTCTTTCGTTGATTGAATAGTTATCCTTCTTCTTTTACCTCCCACTTGATTCACAAAATCAAGAAACAACCTTTTCATTTCCCACTTCCACACCTTCTTACATAACCTGCGTGGTGACTATCAAGTAAACTTCCTGGACAGTGTAGTTTGTAAGAGTAGCTATAATCTGAGCTATTTGCGTAGTCTTTGTAGAATCTACAGTCTATATCGATGTTGTTTCTGTTTATGACAGGACTACCTGTTTGTGACAGTTCACCAGTGTTGTAAACAATTCTGAGTCGACTACCATAACACCTCCTTAAATTTTTTGGAGCACCCGGGTTTTTCTCCCAATAATGCATTATGTAGAATGCCCTTTCCTTTGAACATCACAGTAAAAATGACGTTTTTCTGGGGAAAATCCCTTGTTAAAGCTTGTTCTGGAACTTAGTTTAGACTAATAAAAGGTAATGATGTATTTGTTCTTTACTCATGCCTGTTTCAGCAAACGCACCAACTTGTGTTATCTATGTAGTAGAATTTATCCGGTAAATTTAATTCAAGTCTTGTTGGGGGGAAAAGATGAAAATTTTAGTGATCACAAACCTTGCACCAACCAATAGTAACCCTATGGCCGGGATATTTGTGGTGAAAAGGCTTGAGCAATTTATAAAATTTGGTGTTGATTATTTTGCCGTATCGCTTGGTTTTGAAGATGATTGGCCTGCAAAGCTGACAAGGAAAATACTGAGGAAAAATCCTGTCACACCTTTGAATCGAATGGGAAAAGTGGAATTTACACCAATTTTGATTCGGCGCAGCCTTGCAAAAACGATTTTGTTCAAAACAGGCTTGATATCCTATTATGGATTGAAATATTCAAATAGAATAAAATCACTCCTTGAAATTAGCAAATTCGACCTCATACATGCTCATGGTATGTACTCAATTCCTGCCGGAGAGATTGCGTATCTTCTAGCAAAAGAATACAACAAGCCTTTTGTAATAACATTGCACGGCAGTGATGTGAATTTGCTAATGCCAAAAAGAAAAGAAAGATACATTGAGATCCTTGAAAATGCCTCAAGATGTATCTTTGTAAGCAGAGCACTCCTTGAAAAGGCAAAATCTTTTGGATACTCTGGACAGAACGCTGTTGTGATACCAAATGGGTACGATCCAGATGTGTTCAAACCCATGGACAAAAATGCCGTGAGAAAAGAACTTGGAATATACAAAGAAAACACACACTACGTGGGCTTTGTTGGAAATCTTATCCCCATAAAAAGGGCAGATAAACTTCCTGAGATATTTGGGAAAATAGCGAAGGAACTTCCCAACACCAGATTTTTGATCGTTGGAGATGGAGTGTTGAAAGATAAAATACTAAAAGAGATGAAAGGACTCGATGTTGTCTTTACTGGAAGGGTGGTGCAGACAAAGGTTGCAAAATATATGAACGCAATGGACGTGATGGTGCTTCCAAGCAGAAATGAAGGCTGGCCTTGTGTTGTCCTTGAAGCCCAAGCTTGTGGAACGTGTGTGATAGGAAGCAGCAATGGAGGAATTCCAGAAGCAATAGGCTTCGAAGAGTATGTGGTGGAAGAGGGAGAAAACTTCGAGGACAGATTTGCCAGAAAAATGGTTGATGTTCTAAAGAGTGGCTACGACAGAAACAAATTGATAGAAAGAGCAAAGAGATTCACATGGGAAGAGATTGTGAAAAGGGAAATAAAAATTTACAACCAGGTGGGATGAAATGAAACAGTATATAAAGGGATTCCTTTCGTTTTCTGCTGGCACATGGATCCGTGCTATTGTTAGCTTTTTTTCTACTCCCGTCATAAGTTATCTGATTGTTCCTGAAGAGTTCGGAAAAGCAGCCATGTTCACACTCGTTTATAACATCGCTCTTCTTGTTTCTCTAACAGGGCTCGATCAGAGTTTTGTGAGATATTATTACCAAGAAGAGAAAAGGAATGAGTTGTTCTGGAGTTGTGTATTTTTACCTTTTACTTTTGGTATTTCTGTATCCCTTATTTTCATTCTTTTCGAGTCTCATCTTAGTCTGATTCTTTTCGGAAAAGACTATCAAGGAATAGGACTTATTTTCTCCATCTCTCTTATGACGGGCATCTTCCAGAGGTTCAACCAACTCTCTATCAGAATGCAAAAGAGAGGAGTTCTCTATTCTATACTTGATGTAGTGAATTCTCTTGGAAACGTGGGAGGAACCATAGTTTTTGCTCTGACTGTTTCAAAAAGTTTTTATGCTGTTGTCTGGGGACAGATCTGTGGAAACGTATCAGCTCTGGTTTTGGGTTTTATCACCGACAGAGAGTCACGGAAGTTCGCGAAGGTAAATTTCAAAAAAATAGGAGAGTTCCTAAAGTACGGTTTGCCGCTTCTTCCGAATTCTCTCCTATTCTGGCTTTTTTCTTCAATAGACAGAATTTCCCTGAGACAGTACTCAAATTTCACAGAGATAGGACTCTACAGTGCGGCTTTCAAGATAGTCTCTGTGATGCAGCTGTTTCAGGCAGGTTTTACCACATTTTGGGTACCACTTGCTTATGAAAAATATGAATCCCAGCCCGATTCCAGAGAATTCTTTAAAAAGGCAAATCAAATGGTGAGCCTCACCATATTTTTATTTGGTCTTCTTGTTCTTTCCTTCAAGGATGTGATCTTCTTGCTCTTTGCCAGAAGTTACAGAAATGCATCTTTCATTGCTCCTTTTTTGATTCTACAGCCGATCATGTACGTTATATCGGAGACAACGGTTCTTGGGATAAACTTCACAAAAAGGACATACTGGCACATCGTTGTGACCGGACTTTCTGCCCTGGCCAATTTTGCAGGAAACCAGCTTCTTGTTCCATACCTTGGTGCAAAAGGTGCCGCCATATCCACAGGTCTTTCATATGTTCTTTTCTTCACCCTCAGAACACTCATAGCCGAGAAACTTTATCCGATCGGTTTTAACCTGAAGAAGATCTACGCTGGTGTCCTTGTTGTCTTACTGATAGCATTTTTTGGAACTTTCCTGCAAAATTCCCTGATCTTTCCTCTTTTATCCGTCGCAGGGATGTTTCTTATCTTGCTTCTGTACAGAGACGAGATGATCTATCTGAAAAACCATTTCAAAAACCTGCACAGGTAAAAAATCTCAATCAGCCTCCACCAGGGCCAGAAACAGCCATGCGGGAATACCTACGATACCTTCGTCTTTGAAGATGGTATCCTGGGTGATGAGAATTTCCCTTCAACTATACCAAACCGTTCGAATTTATCGAACACATTCGATAAACTCGTACGAATTTATCGATTACGATCGATAAATATCTACAGGTTAAAACCAGTCCGAGCATCGAAAGTGTTTTCTGAAGTCTGTCGAACCTGTCCGGTGTCTGTCGAGTTTGTCGAGGGTGTCGAGACGGTAACAGGAATTTGTAGTATAATCTAAACAAAACAGAAAATAACACAGGGGTGATTTTGTGAAGCAAACAGTGGCCGATCTTTTGAGTGTTCTGGTGGACAGACCGCTCAGAGAAGGCGAATCAGAATATCTGGTGGACAGGGCCAGGGAGATAAACTATCTGAACTCAATAGCACTCCACCAACCTTTTGGGATCGTGGGTGTTTCTGGAGAAACGGGCATTGGAAAAACGACGGTACTCAACTTCGTGAACCCGGAAGGAGTCTTCACGGTCAGGGTGAACATCTCGCTCAGAGACTCCATGGAGAGTATACTCTACGATCTTCTGCACAGTCTGGCGCTTTCCCTGGAGAAGGTGGAGGGAGTGTCGGATCTTGCAAAAGAGGTTAGAAAGTGGATAACGGATGAAGTTTCAACCATAAAAGGCTTTTCCCTCGGTGTTTCCTTTGGTGTGAACGCCAGCCTGACACATGAAAAATCGATCAGACCGAGGTTCAATTTCTTCAAAGCCAGAGAAAAGCTCGGAGAACTGATAAAACAGACGGTTCAGAGAAAAGGAAAATTCCTTCTGATCATAGACGAACTGGACAAGGAAAAGAAAGAAGACGTTCTCAGGGTGATAGATTCGATAAAGAACTTCATCATCATGGAGGACTTTGTCGTCATACTTTCTCTTCCCTTTTCTATATACCGAGAGTACGCTGCCGACAGACTGAGATGGAACGAAGCAGGAAATCTGGAAAACATATTCACAGACATCGTTTTTGTTGAGCCTCTGAAGAAACTTGAGATCAAAGAGTTGATCATCAAAAGGCTTGGATCTTACATTGAACTCATCGAAGACGGAGTGCTCGATATAGTGGCCGATTTTTCCGATGGAAACCCAAGAGACGGCCTGTGGATACTGACAAAGGCGATCTACGACAACATTCACAAGGAACTGTTGAGTAAAGAGGATCTGATCAACACGATCAACAGGACGATATCAGAGTACACCGGGCTGACTCTGAACCTGACAGAAAACCAGAAAAAGGCCATTCGAATCCTGAGAGGTTCTGTCTACACCAGAGAAAAGATCATAGAAACACTTCAGAAAGAGGGCTTCAAGCGAACAACGGCGTACTCAGTCATGGATCAACTCATTCAAAAGCGAATACTCCTTGTTGAAAAAGAAGGCTACAGGATCTCTGGAAAGTTCAGTTACATGGAGATCTGACGGTTCGTCGAACCCGTTCGGCGTCTGTCGAGCCTGTCGAGGGTGTCGAGATTTCTATAACGCTTTATAAACAACCACTCCACCCTCGATCATCTTCGAGATGGTCTTTTCCATCTGTTTGTATTCACTCAGAGAGTAGACGTGCGGTTCCAGTCCTTTCAATTTGATGGTCCTTTTCACTATTTTATAAGCGTCTTCTCTGAACGGGTCTTCGTACACGACAAGAAGATCGACATCGCTGAAGACGGTGAAATTTCCCTTCGCATAAGAGCCGAAAAGTACCACAAGTCTCACAGGAAGTTTCTTCAGGAGTTGTGGAAGGGAATTCCTGATGATTCCCAGGACCTTTTCCCTTTTATATTCTGGATAGAAGATCTTCGCAGAATCGGATGATCTTTTCAGCATAGTTCACCAGCCTTTCGGCTTCAATTCTGGAATACCTGTTTCTGGGGGAGCCGGAAGGAAGGGCATCCGGATACCTTGTGGGGATACAAGCTTTGTCCAGTTCAAGGGCATGGTCCATGAGTTCTTCAGGGATTTCAAAGTGTCTGGAAAGTTCTTCGAGCAGATCTGCTATGGAACGTTCCCATGCCTGTGCTCCCATTTTCTGGAACACGGCTTTTACGGCTTTTTCTGCTGCCTGTTGTGAAGAAAAGTAAGTAGAGATTTTCTCGTGATTATTATAACCCCACTAGTTTGGAGATTTTGACCTATATGTAGGTCAAAATTGGGAAGATTTGACCTTTTGATAGGTCAATATGTGTTATAAAGCGGGAAAAGAAATACCCAGGGGTTGTTTCGGATGCCCGAAAGATATCTTATAACCTGGGATTTGCACACCGAACTCTCCCTGGATGGTGTGAAAATAAAAGTTCTGCCTGCCTATCTCTTTTTGCTCGACGCGGTTTGATGTTTGTTTCAATATCTTTCAAATAGGTAATATACGTTGAGATGTCAGTGTTTTTACTTTTACACATTGTAAAATAAAATTTTCCGTTAATTAAAGTGAGAACTGTTGTTTTAATGCTCTTCGGGGTGGCTCTTCTGGGAAACGAAGTGTGGTTTTTCTTCGATCCTGTATTTTCTGTCCTTCCATGAATCATTGAAGGAAGTGGTGGTTTCACCGGCGGTGTGGAGTTCTCTGTGTCAAACACGGACACTGTTCTCATCCGCGGAATTGGATACACAGCGTCTATGTCTGATCCTTCGAACATCGAAATCTTGGCTTTTGGAGGGGAGATTTCGTACAATCGATATTTCAAAGAAGTTTTCAACGGAGGATATGTTGGTGTGTCACTTGGTTATTCTTTGATAACATACAAACTCAACGACACATCTCTTAACATTCACGCGCCTGTTTTTGGTGGATCACTTGGTTACAAAATAAGATTCAACCATGTGTACATCAACCCTTACATCGATTATAGTTACTACTTCCTCATCTGGAATGAATCAGACCTGGAAGAAGACATTTCTCTTCCAAATATTTTCATGGAAGGCTTTGGATTTGGTATAAACCTGGGAGTACAATTTTGAAGGTTAGATCAGTATCCTTCGCCTCTGTCTGAATTAAACATAGGGCATTCGACCCCCTGGCATCTGTCAGGGGGTTTTTGTTTACCTGGAGATGGGCTTTTCACAGTGGACGGTGAAGATCCAGAGCGTTTCTCATGCCAGCAGGGTACGCTAAAGACCCAACCACCAGATCTCTTCCCGCATTTCTCGTCACCTAGCAAGCATGAAACTGCTACTTCAGCCTGATTACTCTGAAAGGTTATAGTTCAGACTATTATATTTTGAACTATAATTCCTATAAGTTGAGTTCTGCGGTTTGTTTTACCGACAATTGATTTATGTAGTAATATAGTGTTGAAGGGAGGAGGAAATATGTTTATTGAAAAGATAGAGGGGAAAAACTTCAAGAGTTTTGATGAACTAAAAGTCGATCTTGGGAATTTCAATGTTGTGATTGGCCCTAACGCTTCAGGAAAGTCAAATTTCATTCGCATTTTTGAGTTTCTAAGAGATATTGCCAACTTTGGCCTGGATAACGCAATATCCCTGCAGGGAGGGCATGAGTACATAAGAAACATGAAAATAGGTTCAACCCAGGATCTATCGCTAAAGGTAACTTCTTCTGAATCACAGTCGCAAAACAAAGAAATACCATCTTTTCTAGGGAACGGAGAAGTTTTAAAGATAGTAAAGATTGAGTACGAATTTTGCTTGCGGTTTGACCAAAAGACATGGTGTAGAGTAACAAAAGAAGAATTGAAACAAGATCTTAAAATTTTTACAAGAAAAGATCAGACAGATGTTTTTTTAAAAGTTCTTCGGAAAAACGGAAAATTGAACTACCAGATAGAGGTACCAGATTCTAATTACAAAAAGATGGTCGAAAATACGCTCTTTTTATTGAAAGAAAATATACCAGAAAATTCTCTTTTGATGGAAACTCCTTTATTCAGGTTCCTGACCCCACTTGGTGATATATTCAGAGAGATCGCAATTTACGACTTCGATCCAAAACTGTCAAAAAAGGCTATTCCTATTACAGGGAAAGCCGAACTGGAAGAGAATGGCCAGAACTTACCAATAGTGGTTAAGAAAATACTGGAAAACGAAGAAAGCCGAAAAAAGTTTTTCAATCTTGTAAAAGACCTTCTTCCTTTTGTGGAAAGCCTTGATATAGAGAAACTTGTAGATAAATCTCTGCTGTTCAAGATACGAGAAAATTACTTTGAAGACTACATACCGGCACCTTTGATTTCTGATGGGACAATCAATATAATTGCCCTTGTTCTCGTTTTGTATTTCGAAAAGAAACGTGTGGTGATCATAGAAGAGCCAGAAAGAAACATTCACCCCTACCTTGTTTCCAAGATAGTAGATATGATGAAAGATGCTTCTCGTCAAAAGCAGATAATAATCACCACACACAATCCGGAGTTTGTGAAGTATGCAGGTCTAGAAAACTTGCTCTTTGTCTTTCGTGATGAAAAGGGTTTTTCGAGGATTGAAAGACCCGCAAATAAAAAAGAGGTAGAGGTATTTCTCAAGAACGAAATAGGTATAGATGAACTCTATGTCCAGAATTTACTGTGAGGTTCAAGCATGCTCCTGATCATATTTGTTGAAGGAAATGATGATGAAAGATTCTTTGAAAGAATTGTGGTGCCAGTTTTGAAGAAAAAATTTGATAGTGTGAAATTGGTAAAATACGCTCAGATGAAAAAAGAGCGGCTTGAGAGTTATATACGTTCCATCACAAGTGCTGGATGGGATTACATTTATGTAACTGATATGGACGATTCACCATGTGTAACTGCGAGAAAGCAACAAATACAGAATTATTTGCCCAATATAGATCCAAAAAGGGTTGTCGTTGTTATCAGAGAGATAGAAAGCTGGTATCTTGCTGGATTGAACAAAGACAAATCTCGAGATTTAAAAATCAAAGAAAGAAAATTAAAAAACACCGAAAATATAACAAAGGAACAATTCAACCGTTTGATCCCAGAGAAATATTCTAGAATAAACTTTATGATCGAATTGCTTGAAAACTTTTCCATAGAAACAGCCAAACAAAAAAACAGATCTTTCAAGTATTTTGTCGAAAAATTCTGTTCCTAACACCTATGGGGTACACTAAAAGCCAGGTCATCAGGTTTTCGTTCATATATTTCCCATCGCCCAAGCATATTGTGTATCGTTGTTTCATAACAGTATCCCGACAGAGTGGATGATTGGACTCTGCAACACGGTCATTGAATAGCAGCACTAACTTTTTCCGTTTTCAAGCGTTTTGATTCATTCTTCTCCAACAACTGTGCTGATATTTTCTAGCTTTCAAGGCCGATGGCTTCAAGGTTGGAGAGATCCTCTTTTAAGTCCTTAAACTGGATCGAAGGGTGGTCGAAACACTGAAACTCCTTGTGGAAAGGAAAGATATCGTTTCCCGGTTGAGAGAACTGGCTTTTGTAGTCAGAGAAACTCTATGAATTCTTCGAATTTCTCTGTCTGATGTTCCAGTGTCCAGTTTCTTTTTAAGACGTATTCTCTGTACTTTCTGGAGTCATAATCATCGCTGATGATTTTTTCTACGGCCTCTTCAACACTTGTAAAAAGAAACTCCTCATCGTAGAACTCCTCTGCACCTGGAAAATGATGGATCACAGGCTTGATCCCTTTTGCCATGGCTTCAACGATGCTGTAGCCGAAACTTTCGTGAATGCTGGTGGAGAGAATATAATTTTTGTCTTCCCACCATTCGTCCATATCGTCCACCCAGCCATAGAAGATCACGTTCTTCTCCAATCCCATTTTTTTCACCAGATGTTTTATATAAATCTCATAGAGATCATCTTTGAACTCCCCTGCCACGTGGAGTGTGTATCTGGAATCGATCTGAACGAGTCGTTTCATGACTTCCAGTGCCAGATGAAGATTTTTTCTTGGAATGATCCCGGCCACCCATCCGATGTCGAAGCCCTTTGATCTCTCTTTCAGAATGAATCTTTTAAGATTCAAACCGTTGTGAATCACCACTGTTTTCTCCGGAAGTTTCACTCCCCTTCCTTCCACAACCTTCTTAACAAACTCTGAAACAAAAATGGCTCCATCTAGGTTTTGCCAGTTTATCAGGGAACTGTACTCTCTCAAAAAATGGTACTCTCTGAAAGCCTCGTATCTGTGAAGTCTGACGAACATCCTTTTCTTTCTCCTTAAGAGGCTGGCCACCACAGCCACTGGGGATGCCCACTCTATCCAGACGATGTCAGCCCATCTCATCGCTCTCTTGAGGGTGTTGGGAAAAAGAGAACAAACGATCCTGACAACCCATGGTCTTGCGATGCCTTTATCGTAAAGGATGGTAAGAACACTGAAGAAAAAGTAGTACTCTCTTCTGGGAACAAGGAATTTTCTCACCCAGAACTTCTTCGAAAGTCTTTCAATCAGATCATCGGTGAAACTGTCCGCTCCTTCTGCAACAACCAGAGCCAGTTTTTTCCTGCTCACACACTCTCTGAGTTTTTTCATCGCACTCTTGATTTTTCCCTGAACACGCTCACTATCTTCCAGTTGAGCGTTCTTGAGAGATCTCCTGTACCACTTCAATGCTGCCTTGAAATCTCCCTCGAAGAACAGAACATCCCCGAGGATTTCTTCCATGGAAGAATCCGGTCCGAAGAGTTTGAGATAGCGAAGTGCGAATTCTTTTGCACTCCTCCATCTTCCAAGCCGATGCAGAACAACAGCGGAGTTATAGATGGATTCTGCATCTTCCGGGTTTTCAGAGAGGATTTTTCTGAACAATCCAAGTGCCTTGTTGTAGTTTCCCTTATTCATATGTTCCATCGCTTCTTTTTTCAGGTCTGATACCATCTTTCTATCACCTCAACGATCCTTCCGGCAGCGTTTCCGTCACCGTACAGTCCATCTGGATAGTCAGGTTCGTCTTCTTGCATCAGTACGTCAGAGAGGTTTTCTTCACTTGCCAGTTTGTTCCAGCCTGCCTCGACGAGTTCCCTCCAGCCTGTGTCTGGCATCACCACAACCGCCTGTTTTCTTGCAAAGTACGCCTCCTTCTGAAGACCGCCGCTGTCTGTCACAACCTTCCAGCACTTCTTCACAAGGCCCATCAGGTTCAGATAATCCACAGGATCTATCACTTCGATCCCTTCAAGAAGTCCTTCCAGTCCGAATTCTTTCACCCTCTTCTTCGTTCTGGGATGTATCGGAAAAACGACTCTCTTTTCTCTGGAGACTTCTTTCAGATGAGAGAGGATCTTTTTCAGTTTCACGGGATCGTCCACGTTGAAATCTCTGTGGAGTGTGACAAGAACGTAGTCGTTTTCCTTCAGGTTCAACTCTTCAAACACGTCGTATCTGAACCTGTTTTCCATCTCAAGAAAGAGGTCGTACATCACATCACCGGTGAAATAAACACCTTCTGTAATGCCTTCTTTTCTCAGGTTCTCCACGGCAAGTTCACTGGGACAGAAAAGGATCTGAGAGACATGGTCTGTGACCACCCTGTTGATCTCTTCTGGCATGTCCTTTGGTTTCTGTCTGATACCTGCCTCAACGTGGGCAACGGGTATCTTCAGTTTTGCAGAAACAAGAGCACCAGCAAGTGTTGTGTTCGTGTCACCGTACACGAGAACAAGATCTGGCCTTTCCTTCAAAAGGACCTTTTCGAACTCTATCATGATCTTTCCGGTCATTTCACCGTGGGTTCCGGATCCCACGTTGAGGTTGTAGTCTGGCTTTCTGATTTGAAGGACCTCGAAGAACACGTCAGACATGTTGTAGTCGTAGTGCTGTCCGGAGTGAACGAGTACTTCCTTGATCCCCTTTTCTTTGAACCTTCTGTGAAGCACTGCTTCTTTTATGATCTGAGGCCTTGCACCAACCAGTGAGAGTACTTTCATTCGATCACCTCATCTCCATGATCCTTTCAACAAGTGGTTTCATTTTGATTTCCCAACTGAGGTGCTCTTCCGCGTATTTTCTCATCAAAAGAGGATAGTCAGGATGTGTCTTTTTCAACTCTTCGTAGAAGGATATCACTTTCTGGATATCAACGGGTGACTCATCCGAAGGAATTCTCAGCAAGAATGGAAAATCTTCGGGAAAGTCCACATCTTTGTATCCAACGACGAATGGAATCCCCCTCGCACAATACTCTCTCACCTTGAGAGTGCTTCCTGTTTTCAAATTTGAACGGTGCATGCCAAGGCTTGCCACTGCAACGTGCGATGAATCAAACAACCTGTCCAGTTCCCCACCGTGTTTTGGTCCATGGAAAACAACGTACTCTTCCAGTTCCAGTTTTTTGGTGAGTTTCTTCAGCCTGGGAAGTTCCGGCCCGTCACCTACGATGTGAAAGTACACCTTCCTTTCAGGGGTTCTCCTATAATATTCCCAAAGCCCTCTTACCACCCGATCGTATCCGTGCCAGTATCTAAGTCTTGCCACACCGATAAGATTCAAAACATTTTCGTCAGGAACAGGCTTTCTTAAGGTCACGTCTGATGGATCTATTCCGTTGGAAATCGTGATCAACTTCCTTCCAGAGAGCTCTTTTTCACCGAAGACCACAACAAGATCAACAAGATCGTTTATTCGTCTGTATCGAGGGTAATACACTAGAAAAAACAGGGGCCCGTAAGTTCTGAAAAACTCGTACCTGAAAGGATAGGTCGGATATTCAAGGATTATCTTTGTGTTTTTTCGTCTGATTTCTTCCAGAAATTTGATCGATTCTTTCACGGGAAGAAATGCTCTGGTGTATACAACATCAAAATCCTTCAATTCTTCACCTGTGGTTTTAAAGAACCACTTCGTCCTTCTGAGTACTCTGATGGCTTTCACCATGAAGTTGTCAGAATCGGTGAACAGGAACTCTTCTGACAACGGTATGCGTTTTTCAACCTTCCATTCCTTACCGTTATAGAGAACAACATCGTTTCCTTCCAGCGTGAGGAGGTATGAGTCAAAATATCTGGAAAAAACCTTCATCTGTGCTATGAGTTTTTTTCTAACACCGAGGTTTCTATCAAAAAAGACGTACGCTACGTAAACGAGTTTCATGACTCATCCCCCAGATAAGAGAGTTCTTGAGGGTGATCTTTTTCCATCATCCACCTCACACCCTTCACTACGACCCAGGTGTCCAGATAGTCGAAGAGCCATTCAAAGAGCGTTGTCCAGATGAGAAAAACGGTGATTGTTCTCAGGGAGAAGTACCCGGTGAGGGCACCGTAGAAGAAGATCACGTTGTCCACAAGTTGAGCGAGTTTCGTCGCTGCGTTGTCACGGAGCCACAGGTGTTTTCCAAAAAGACCTTCTGTTCTCTTCAGAAAATCCTGAAAGCGCGCCTTGAAGACACCGGACACAACGAAGGCAATCCAGCTGAAGATCGTGGTCCTCCAGACGGGAAGAAAGAGAGCCTTCATGTGTTCGTGCGCCCAATCTTCGCTGGAAGGGATGTAACCAAGCGCGATCAGCATCCCCACCAGAAACACGACCTGGGCAAAGAAACCCACCGCCACCAGCTTCTGCGCCTCTCTGTACCCGTACACTTCGGTTACGATGGCGATCAACGTGACAAAGAAAGGTCCAAGGAAAACCCCGGCATACAGTTGGACACCCGGAAGCAATTCGTAAGCCTTCAAAACGGCGACGTTCATGTAGAGAACAAGAATCGCCCCAAGGGCGTACATTCCTTTCAGATCGAAAAAACGTATCGCAAAGAAAACAAGGAGAACTCCCACGAGATACTCGAGCCCAAGAAATACCCAGTTCACCAGCATCAGCACCGCCTCCACACAAGAACGTTGTCTCTGAATTCTCTTTCAATCTCTTTCCTATCCAGGAGAAAGCTGAGGTACGCGTGAACGGTGGATCTGTAGAGTACGTACTGAGTAAGGTTTTCCAGAGTGATTTCGAATCTGTTGAAGAGCTGTTTCATCAGTTCGTCTGTGCTCACAGGATTTACTGTGATTTCCAGAACAGCGTTGATGATGTTCTCCACCGTCTTTCTGTTTTTCTCCACAAGTTCACCGATATCTCGAGTCACCTCTCCATGAGACGGAACGTAGCAGCTGTAGTTTGTCTTTTCAAGAAAGTCGAGCGTTTCAAGGAACTTCTCCACGCTGTAGATGACGAATATTCTGTGTTTTCTCAGTGTTTCTTCAGAAAACACGGCGTCTGCACAGAAAAGGACACCATCCACAGCCACTCCGATCTGGTTCGGTGAGTGTCCAGAAAGAGGTACTATCTCAAGATCCACGCTCTCAATCGTGATGGTTCCCTCTTCGATCGCCTCATCGACAGCGGAGGGGTCTGCCATGAGAAACTTGTTTCTGAGTTCACCTGGAGGATGAGCACCGTACAGGTAGAAAGGCTCAAAGACGGTGTTTTCTATGATCTCTTTTTCCATCTTTGGGGCGAACACGCGGGTGGAGAAGCGCTTTTTCAGAAAGGCGTTCCCACCGCAGTGGTCGGCGTGAGAGTGGGTGTTTATGAGATACAAAGGAGGCTTTTCCAGAAGTCGAGAAATCTTTCTTGGCACGCTCTCATCGAGCCCGCTGTCCACGAGAACGGCGGTGCTTTCTGTGTACACAACACCTATGTTCACCGGATTTGGAACGTAGGCCACTCTCTCTGTGAGACGCTTTATTTCCACGGTTTCAGGACCTCCCGAAGATCGAGTCTTTGGAAGACCATACCGGCTACTTGATTTTATCCTCCACAAATGGTAGTATTTCTCAGAGCCCAGTTTTTTGTCAAGGAGGTTTTTATTATGAGTATGCACGAACATGAGCATGAACATGAACACGAACACACAACGGAAGTTTTCAGCCTGATCGATCAGGATGGAAACGAAGTCTTCTTCCACAAGCTGGGAGAAGTGGAGGACGAAGGAAATCTCTTCTGGGTCTGCGAAGAGGTCTTTCTGAACGACGCAAGAGACATGATCGAAGACCTCGGTGAAGTCTACATCTTCAAAGCGGAAGAAACCCCCGAGGGTGTTATGCTTGAAGGAGTAGAATACGCAACGGCTCAGAAAGTCTTCGAAAAGTGGCAGAACAGCATACCCGATATCGAAGAGATCTTCTTCGAAGAAGACACTGAAGAGGACGGAGAATGAAGAAGGGCGCTTCAGCGCCCTTCTTTCATATCTTCAGGTATGGAAGGAGTCCCATCTGTCTTGCCCTCTTGATAGCTACCTTCACCATTCTCTGGTGCTTTGAACAGTTTCCGGTGAGCCTCTTTGGTATGATCTTTCCCTTGTCGGTGAGAAATTCACTGAGAAGCCTTGTGTCTTTATAATCAACGTAGTCCAATTCCATTTCACAGAGTCTGCACTTCTTGACCTTCTTTCTTTTTCTCTTGTAAGCCATCAAACACACCTCCCTCAAAATGGTGGTTCATCTTCACTGAAAGTATCGCTGGAAAAGTCTTCCTCCGGTATCTCCAGTTCCTCTTCAGTCTCGTTGACCGTTTCAGCAGGTTTTCTGTCCATGAATCTAACAACGTTTGCGACAACCTCCGGAGATACCCTTTTTTCTCCAGACGGTGTTTCCCATCTTCTCATTCTCATTTCACCTTCGATGAGAACAAGCCTTCCCTTGGTGAGATAGGTTCCCGTGAATTCTGCGAGTCTTCCAAAGGTAACAACATTGAAGAAATCCGTTGTCTGAGCATCGTCCGGCGCGTTCTTTCTGGGAACCCTGTCCACCGCTATCGTGAAGGTGGTGACGGGAGTTCCGCTGAGCGTGTATCTCTTTTCAGGATCTCTCACGAGTCTTCCTATGAGTATGATCTTGTTGAAGAAAGACATTAAGCTTCGGATCCTCCTTCACCTGTCTCGACAGCTTCAGCAGCTGCCTTTTCTCTCTGCGCCTTTCTCTCTTTCTTTTCCAGATCGAACCTTCTGAAGGTCTGCCATCTGATGATTTCGGGTGTCACTCTGTAGAAATTCTCCAGCTCCTGAAGGTTCTGACCATCGCACCTGAAGTAAATCACCGTGTAATCTCCTTCGCTGAACTTCTTGATCTCGTAGGCGAACTTTCTCATACCCATCCTTTCCACTTTTTCGATCTTTCCCTTGACTCTTTCTTCGATGATCTTCTTGACTCTTTCGACGAGATTTTCTCTCTCTTCCTCTGGAACGTTCGGTGCGATGATGAACATGCTCTCGTAGATCCTCTCTTTCACGTAAGCCACAGAAACCCACCTCCCTCGGACGTTCGGCCCCACCTCCGGATGGGTGGAGCGGGATTTCACTTTCACGATTATACCATCATCTTCTGAGTCTGCAAAGAGTCGGAAACTTTCCTGTTTCCAGATATTCTTTGAAGCCTTTTATGCATATCGGAGTTATTTGCGGACAGTATGTGAGAAAGTTCATGAAATCGACGACCCTGTCGGCGATGCTCTCCTCGAGGTTGAAAAAGATCTCCCAGGCACCTTTTTCTGCCTCTTCTTCGTTGAGGAAGAGGATCTTCTTCAGAAATTCTTTCAGGTTGTTGAATCGCTCCATTTCTTTTTGAGCGAGCTCCATTCCCTTTTTCGTCAAAGAGATAGGGCCTCTTCTCACGTAATTTATGAACTTTTTGGTTGCGAGGTCCTCCAGAATCTGCTTTGCGGAGGGCATTTTCACTTTCAGGAAGTCCGATACTTTCTTCAGTCTCGTGCTTCCCTCTTCAGTTGTTAAAAGAACAGCGAGGAGATACCTTTTTTCGGTTGGTGACAACATATTTCTACCTCCCTTTAAGGTTATTCTAACACAGATTTTAAAGTGGTAGAATATTCTCGAGTTCGGATGAGGGAGGGATAGACTTGAGATTCTTCGGAATGGTTCTGATACTTCTCGGTGTGCTCATCCTTCTTTCCGTCTTCAACGTGTTCGATGTCTCGTTCGGAAAGTTTCTTGGAATCGCCTTCGCTGCTCTCTTCGGGTACGCGGGGGTCAATGCGCTCGTGAAAAAAGGCTTTCCAAACGGCCTCGTCTCCTGTGCCATAGCTACCGTTCTGTTTCTTCACGTCTTCAACGTGCACAGGTTCACCTTCTGGGAAGGTTTCGTCGTTTTCTTCTCCGTTCTTCTCATAGAGTGGGGCTTTTTCGCTATCCTGTCTCACAGGGATTGAATCTTCATTCCGAGAGCTCTCATGTACCCCATCGAGGTGGCGTACTGGATCGATCTGGTCCATCCGGAACAGTCTCCCACCACGTGTAGTCCTTCCACGATGTCGTTCAGGAACTTGTTCGTGTAGAACTTCACCTCGACGGCGTAGAGCAGGTTGTCGAAGTAGGAAGCCCCCGGTATGACCTTCTCTAAGTTCTCAATGAAATCCACAAGGGATTCTCTGATCTTCGATGGAAAGACGAGGTTCGCGTCTCCCAAAATGTAACTTTCGGGATCCAGAGTGGGATGAACCCTTCCGAGCCTCTTCGTCCTTCTGAACTCTTTGAAATCCCCGTACGTCTGCAGAATCACCTTCTCTCTGTCGCCGGCTAAGATGTTCGCGAGTTTTGCGAGGTTAACACCGTATCCCGTGGGATCCCTGAACGGCTCTGTGAAACGTGTCGTGACGAGAATAGCGAAGTTCGTATTCTCCGTTTTGTGAAGGCTGTCAGAATAGCCATTCACCGTTGTGAAGTCTTCGTACTTTTCCAAGGTCACTTTTCCCGCCGGATTCTGGCAGAAGATTCTGCAGATGTAACCAGTTTTAGTTCTGTACCGAACCTTCACCTCGTACATATCGGAGAACGGATCCATCACGTGGTTTGGAAGTTCGTACCTGACACCGATGTCGACGAACTGGTTCGGTCTGACAAGCTGTGGATACTTCTCTTTGAGGCGCTCCATGAGTCTGTGCCCGCTTCTTCCAACGGCGATCACAAGCTCATCGAACTCGTATTCTCCCCTGTTCGTGTGCACCCTGTGGGGAGGACCGAACTCCACGTCCTCCACGGTGGTTCCAAAGAGAAACTCTATGTTCTCGAAGGAAGAGAAGTACTTGTATATGTTTTTGTTGGTCTCCTTCAGGATGTCCGTTCCCAGATGGAAGAAATAAGATTTCACCGGCTCGAAGCCGTGGTGATAGAAACGCTTGTAGATATCCTCGTCCGAGAAGGACTCTCCGAACTCTATCTTTTTGCCATCCCTTTCGAAAGACTTCAGGTAGCTCACGATGCCCTCTCTTTTATCGGCGGTGGGAGTGTAGCCGGAGAACTTCAGATAGAACTCCACTGTCTTTGCCTGTATCTCAAGGGGAATGTAGATCTCCCCTCCCATGCCGTGGGAGATGAAGATCTTCCCGTCCATTCTCACACCGGAGATGGTGTTGTAGGAGTAATCTTTTCCTCTTTCTAGAACTGTGATCCTGTAGTCTTTCACCCTTCCGCTCTCTATGAGTCCGTTGATGAACCCGATAGCGCTCGCTCCAAAGCCGACTATTCCGAGTCTCTTCAACATCCATCACTCCTCGAGCAGTTTCTTTCTCAATTCTTCGAGTGTGACAACCTCCCCTTTTATCTTCTCCAGATAGATCTTCCTGTACTCCTCGTCACCACCCGGGACGATGTATATCTTGCCCTTGAAATTCTCAATGGCCTCGATCTCTTTGTCCGAAAGCTTCTTTGCAAAGCTCAATCCACCTTCTTTGGGAGTTGAGACGATGAGGATGTCCACACCCTCCAGGTCTTTCAGCATCACTTTCGGGTACTTCACGTTGTATCCTCTCTTTTCCAGTTCTCCCGCGAGCGCTTTGAGTTCCTCCAGATAGTCGTTCTCGTGAAGGGTGTCGATCATGATCACACCCTTCAGCTTTTCTTTCACGAAGAAAACGCTCGACTGAACGAGTTTCCCGTCCACAAGGAAAGAAACACGATGGTAGCCTTTCTCCAGCGATCCTGTGGGAACGACGAATCTTTTCACCTGGTACGGTGAGAACTTCAGCTCTACCTCTCTCAACGAATTCCCATCGAGAAGAACGGAAAGCTTCACATTCTGGTCTTCACCGGTCACGTTGTAGATCTCGAAGTAGACCTTCGCCGATTCACCGTCGTGTATCTCTTCTGGAGAGATCCTCACACTGTTCACGTAGACAGAAGAAGGAATCTGAAACCAGATCGGTGAGGTGACTATCTCGTCACCGTCGAACTGTTTCATGTAAACGAAGTACCACTCGTATCCATCGGGAGGTATGACTGAGAGAGTCAGATTCAATCTCTCTGTGTTCGGTCTGAGTTCCAAAACGGTCCCGCTCTGAGAGATGACGGCAAGGTAGAGGAGTTTTTCTGTGTCTTCGTACTCGAGGTTGATCTTCTGGGGAGAGAGATCTTCCACAAAAACGATGTCTCCCATCAGATGGGTATCGCTCTTCAAAAGAACTTTGACGTTCTTGTCTTCGCTTCCGAAGGTGTGCCTCTTCCAGAGGGCGTCCATTATGTCGTCGTAGGTCAGAGCGTCCGCCACGATGCCGGTTCTTCCCTCGTTCGCGCTTCCCCAGTTGGGCTTGTGGTTGTCCTGTCCCACGGTGGCACCGAGGTGCCATCCTTTGTTCAGCGCGAGGATGTAGTTTCCGAACATCTCCTCGTTTATCACGTCTCCTGAGGCCCAGTTCCCGTTTCCTACCTCGATCAGGTTCACGTACTGGTCCGCTTCCGGGAAGTACCGGAACGAATCGAAGGTCCCAAAGGTGCTTATGGGATGGTTGAACTGGGCGAGCTTTTTGTGTTCGGCGAGCCACCTGTAGAAACCTTCGAGGGAACTTTCCTGGTTTCTGTCGATCCACTCGAGAGACTCGTACACGTTTATGTGTCCCACTCCCGCGATCCACTCGAAACCCTGAAGTGCGACGAACTCACCGTCTTTTGTGTGCCTCTCCGCGGCAAGCTTCGTCAGATAAGGCTTCGTATTTCCATCGATCTTCTGGGTGAAGTAGTAGGCGTGGTCCGTTATTGCGAGAACGTCGAGATAACTCTTCGCATACTCGTAGGCCTGGTCTGGTGTTCCAGAACCATCTGAATAGGAGGTGTGTGAGTGAAGGTTTCCATAGTATATCCCTCCAAAGACCACACAGGAGAGAACGAGCAACAAGAGAACGAGCTTTTTCATGCTATCACCTCTTTCATTTCAATCCGGTCCTCGCGATTCCCTGGATGAAGTACTTCTGGGTGAAGATGAAGAGTATCACCACGGGAAGAATCGAGAACGTAGCGGCCGCCATGAGCAGGTTGTACTGTGTTCCAACATCGGAACTGAACGCCTGAAGTCCCACGGGCAGTGTTCTGTACTTTTCGCTGTTTGTGACGATGAGGACCCACAGGAACGCGTTCCAGCTTCCGACGAATTTGAGAAGTGCAGAGGTGATGACGGCAGGCCTGCTGAGAGGCACCACCATCTGCCAGAGAAACCTCCAGTGAGAACATCCGTCTATCTTTGCAGCATCGAAGAGTTCCCTTGGTATGGTCAGAAAGTGCTGCCTCAGAAGGAATATCGCGAAGACACTGACGATCCAAGGAATTATGAGGGCGTAGTAGGTGTCAATCCAGCCGAGTTTCGAGATCGTGATGAAGTTGGGAACGAGGAGCACCTCTCCCGGGATCATCATGGTCGCAAGGAAGAGACCGAAGATGAAGTCTCTTCCGGGAAAGACCATCCAGGAGAAGGCGTACGCGGCGAGAGATGCGGTAACCACCTCGAGCAGAGTGGTTATCGTCGCCACAAAAAACGTGTTGAAGTAGTACCTTGGGAAGGGTGCTGCGTTCCAGGCATCAACGTAGTTCTGGAAGATGTTAGCCAGCACTTCGGAGAACGAAAATCTGAGTTTCACAGAGTCGATGGGTTCATCACTCAGGAAAACGGAAGGGACACCCTCCAGAAGGATTTCTATCACTTCGCCACCCTTCACACGGACTTCCTTCACAAAATCAGGAGCGTCCACAATCTTCCAGGAGCTCATCGCGTCTTCGTAGGCTTTTCTGAGGATCGCAACGCTTTTGAGATAACTGGCCACTTCGTTGAGAAGGTTTTCATCCAGATCGAGTTGAGAGAGTTTCGACTTCAACACTCTGTAGGTGCTGCTTTCAGCGAGTTTGATGTCCATCTCAGCGACCATTTGAGAGAAATTTTCTGTTTCGATCCCGTTTTCCTGTGCGAGAGAGATCAGAGAAGAGACAACCGGCTTCGTCGAAGCGATGGTGAGGAGATCCACTTGGTACTTCTCCGAGAGCTCTTTCTCCTTCAAAGAGACATAGCTTTCAACGGGATTTTTTGACTCTCTCAGTAGTCTTTTTACAAGCTCTCTGTCAGGGAAGTCTTCGATCTTTTTCAAAAAGAGCGCTTCTCTTTCATCCTTTTTCATCGAGCGGGCGACGATGTCTTTTTCCACGGTGAGGTTCTGAACACTCTGGAAGAAGTCGCTGACCTCGAGATAGTAAGAAACGTTTCTCTTCACCTCTTCGAAAGGAGAGACTACGTTCTTTCTGTAGACAGGAACGAGCGGATTGTCTCCAGAGTATTCGAGCCGTAAACCATCGAGAAGCTCATAGAGTTTCTCCACTTCTTCGTCGGAGAGAACGAGAGTGGTACCCGATTTCATGCTGAGCACTTCATTCTGGAAAGAAGAAAGATCTCCACTCACGGTCTCGAGAAACGAGAGATATCTTTTCCTTTCTTCCTCATCTTTTATCCTGACGTCCGCAAATCGATTCATCTGAGAGATGGTCCGCAGAGCACCCTCTACTGAACTCAGAATTTCGTTCACCAGTTTTGCACGTTGAAGGTACGGATCCGCACCGCTCTTGTAGTAGATGAAGAACTGCTCGAAGAATTCTTCCGGGGTGTTCCAGGAGAATTCCACCGGGGATTTCGAGGAGAGTTCTTTGACTTTTTCAACATCTACCCCCGTTGTGTATCTTGCCCCTTTGAGAGGGATCACCATCGTTCCTCTTTGGAACGGGTCGTCGTTCACCGTGATGGTGAGCAGATTTTTTTCGGCCGTTTTCAAAGCGTACGCTTCTCTCAGGCTGACTCCCTTTGCGACCCTCTGAACACCAGGTTTCAGGATCGTTTTCACGTCGCGCGAAAAAGCGAAGTTCTTCGTGTAGAAGCTCGGGGGCCATTGCTGAACCTCCGAAGGTGCTTTGAAGGAGGTGAGCAGCATCCAGATGAAAGGTCCCAGCATGACAACGGCACCGAATACGAGGAGAATGTATATGACCAGCTTCTTCACACTATCACCTCACGAAACATATTCGACCGCTCTTTTTCCAACCCTGTACTGGATGAAGGTGAAGATCAGAATGATCGCAAAAAGAATATAGGCTGCCGCCGAAGCAATTCCCATTCTCTGTTGTCTGTAGAACAGATCGAACACGTAGTAAACGAGCGTCATTCCGCTGTTGTTGTACGGTCCCGGAAGCCCATCGTAGAGGACGTAGACTTCCGCGAAGACCTTGAAGGCTCCTATCAGGGAAACGATGAGCAGAAAGAAGGTCGTCGGTGACAAAAGCGGCCAGGTGATGTAGAAGAACTTCTGGAAAGAATTTGCGCCATCCACTTCTGCCGCCTCGTAGTAGGACCTGTCTATGTTCTGGAGTCCCGCGAGGAAGATCACTGCATCGTACCCTACGGTCTTCCAGACGGAGACGATGGCTATCGTGGGAATAGTCCATCTTTCGTCTTTCAACCAGGAGATGGGCTCCATGTTGAACAGAGAGAGGATGTAGTTCAAGAGACCGAATTCGTCGTTGAAGATCCACTTCCAGACAAGAGAGATTGCAACAACTGATGTGACGAAGGGTATGAAGTAGGCGGTCCTGAAGAACACCCTGAACTTCACGTTGCTGTTCAGAAGAAGGGCGATCACGAGAGAAAGGAAAATCTGCGAAGGAACGCTCAGTATCACGTAGTACAGTGTGTTGGTGAGCGACTTCAGGAAGAGATTCTTGTCCTTCGCGTCGAGCAGGAAGTTCACCAGCCCAGGAAGAGACGAGCTCAGCTCCACGAAAACGAAGACCGCAAGAAACAGAATGAACCAAAGCCAGGTGTTCTTGAGTTCCACCCGTTTGAAGTCGTACAACAGCCAGCTCCAGGAGATAGCCGCAGCCAGAAAAGAGAGGATGGGATTTTCCGCGTTGAAGAGGTTCAAAACGATGTAAATCAATACAATGAGAGTGTTGGAAACGATGCCTGAGAGGGTTCTTTTCCTGATCAGATGGACGATCAGCATCACAATCGCACCGGCAACCGCGAGATGAAAGAAGGTGTTCAGAACGGTGAAAACGAAAGAGTACTTCGGAGGATAATCAAACTTGAAGATCTCGACATAGTTTTCAAGCCCTGTGAAATAGGGATTCTTCATGTTTCTGAAATCCCACTTGAAGAAGCTCAGAACGAAAGAGAATCCAACCGGCCAGAAGACGAACATTCCGAGGATCACGAGTGATGGAAGAAGAAAGAGGTACGCAAGAACTGCTTCTCTCAGCTTCTTCGATGGTTTCATACTCAGACCTCTCTTTCCTTGAGTTTCTTCACATTCAAATTATAACCTATGCGGTATAATTCAAGGGGAAATCATTGAGAAAGGAGGGATTCCTGTGAAGAAATTTCTCGTTGCTCTCATGGTGGTTCTCAGTGTTTTTGCCCTCGCGAAGGTGAAAGTCACGTTCTGGCACGCCATGGGCGGGGGACACGGCAAAACTCTCCAAGAGATAGTGAACACCTTCAACGAACTTCACCCGGATATCGAGGTCGAAGCGGTCTATGTTGGAAACTACGGTGCACTCTCTCAGAAGCTCCTCGCAGCAGCGCAGGCAGGAGAACTTCCCACGATCGCACAGTCTTATTCCAACTGGACGGCAAAACTCATCCAGAGCGGTGTCGTGCAGCCTCTGAACGAGTTCGTGAACGATCCGAAGATAGGGCTGACCAGGGAAGAGTGGGAAGATGTCTTCAAACCTCTGAGAGACAACTGTATGTGGGGAGACACCGTCTACGCGGTTCCGTTCAACAAGAGTCTCTACATACTCTACTACAACGCGGACGCCTTTGCAATGTACGGTGTGGATGTGCCCAAAACGATCGATGAACTCTACGAGGCGGCTCGAATCATGACTGAAGACCTCGACGGAGATGGGAAGATCGACCAGTACGGTTTTGGCTTCAGGACGACCGTTGACTTCTTCCAGATACTCCTCACCCTCCGCGGTGGTTCCATCCTGAAACAGGTCGACGGAAAGTGGGTCTCAAACATCGACAGCCAGGAAACAAGAGAGGTCCTTGCCTTCGTGAAGAAGATGGTGGACGATGGTATCGCGTACTTCCAAGGTGGATACCTCAACGATATCTTCGGTCAGCAGAAGATCATGATGTACATCGACACAATAGCGGGAAGGCCCTACGTGGAAAGCTCCACAAAGGGTAAGTTCACCTGGAGCTGGGCGCCCGTTCCCACCTGGGTGACGAACAAGGTGCCGTTCGCCGGAACGGACATCATCATGTTCAACACGGCGAGTGAAGAGGAGAAGAAAGCAGCCTGGGAGTTCATGAAGTACCTCATCTCTCCTGAGGTGACCGCCTACTGGGCGATCAACACAGGGTACATACCTGTGAGAAGAAGCGCCCTCGAAACGTCGATCTGGAAGGAAGCGGCAAAATCCGATCCTCTGCTCGAAATACCGCTGAAACAGATAGACAACGCCGTGTTCGATCCGCAGATCGGTGTATGGTACGAGATCAGAACGGTGGTTGGAAACATGTTCTCTGATTTCATCAACGGAAAGGTGGATATGGAAACGGCGATAAAGACGGCGGATCAGAAGATAAGGGAGTATCTAATGGAAGAGTACGGCGAATGAGCGGGAGGCTGTTCCTCCCGCTTTTCTTTTGTTTAAAACTCCTTTAAAGAAAACATGAGAAAATCAAAACAAAGTACGGGATCCAACGATCCCCTTAAATTTTTTATATCGGAGGTGAGCTGTGTGTTCCGTCTCAAAGAGAACGGGACGAACGTGAAAACGGAGATTTTCGCGGGTATCGCAACTTTCCTCACCATGGCCTACATAGTTTTTGTGAATCCTTCCATCCTCGTTCAGGCGGTCGGTGTGGACGCGAGCAGTCCCCTGTACCAACAGTTCTTCGGCGCCTTCATGGTCGCGACGATACTGGGATCCGCCACAGCCACTCTCGTCATGGCCTTCTTTGCGAACTATCCTTTCGCACTCGCACCCGGCATGGGATTGAACGCGTACTTCACCTACACCGTGTGTCTCGGCATGGGAATAGATTGGAAAGTAGCCCTCGCTGCCGTGTTCGTTGAAGGTCTGATCTTCATAGGACTGACACTCGTTGGATTCAGAAAGTTCGTCGCCGGGATCATACCCGAGTCCATAAAAGTGGCCATCTCTGCGGGTATTGGTTTCTTCATCGCGTTCATAGGGCTGAGGAGCGCGGGAATCGTCGTGTCCAATCCCGCCACTTCCGTTGCCCTCGGCGATCTCACGAATCCCGGTGTGCTCGTGACGGTCGTGGGGCTCCTCGTGATCGTGGCGTTCTACCACAGGAAGATCCCGGGAGCGGTGATGATAGGGATTCTCGTGGCCACACTCGTGGGTGCCATCCCCGGCATAGGAGTCACGAAGTACCAGGGAATCGTCGGTCCCGTTCCGGATATATCTCCGACGTTCATGAAGCTCGACTTTTCTGGATTTTTGAACCTTGACTTCTGGATCGTTGTTCTTACCTTCTTCTTCGTTGACTTCTTCGACACACTCGGTACCATCACAGGACTCGCTCAAAGTGCTGGTTTTGCGAAGAACGGAGAGCTTCCGAGGGCAAACAGGGCGTTCCTCGCAGATGCGATAGGAACCTCTGTAGGAGCGCTCTTCGGAACTTCGACGGTGACCACGTACATTGAAAGCGGTGCTGGAATTGCGGAAGGAGGAAGAACTGGACTCACGGCCCTCGTCGTTGCCCTCTGTATGCTCGCCATGCTCTTCTTCGCCCCTCTTGCCCAGACGGTTCCTGGATACGCAACCGCTCCCGCTCTGATCTTCGTTGGAGCGCTCATGATCGGAAACCTTGGAAGAGTGAAATGGGACGACATCACAGAAGCGCTCCCTGCGTTCATCACCGTCATAACTATGCCACTCACATACTCCATAGCCAACGGAATAGCACTCGGTATCATTTCCTATGCACTGGTGAAGTTCTTCTCTGGAAAATCAAAAGAAGTACACTGGTTCACCTGGATCCTTGCTCTTGCTTTCGCCCTGTGGCTGCTCTTCATAAAGCATTGATATGCAGAACTGTGTTATAATAAATCGGAGGTGATAATATGAAAAAATTACTCGTGGTTTCGATTCTTCTGGTTTCGATCGTGATCTTTTCTGGAGTCATCGACGAGATCAAGAGCAGAGGATATCTGCTCGTTGGACTCTCCGCGGATTTTCCTCCGTTCGAATTCGTTGATGAAAGCGGCAACATCGCGGGTTTCGACGTCGATCTTGCAAAGGAAATCGCGAGAAGACTCGGTGTTGAGCTGAAGATCGTCGATATGACCTTTGACGGACTCATTCCGAGCTTGCTCACAAAGAAGATCGACGTGATCATCTCCGGTATGACGATCACAGAGGAGAGAAAGAAGGTCGTGGCCTTCTCCGATCCGTACTTCGACGCGGGACAAGTCATCGTGGTGAGAAAGGACAGCGACTTCCGACCGAAGACCTACGAAGACCTCATAGGGAAAACCGTGGCCGTTCAGATCGGTACCACCGGAGACATAGAGGTTTCAAAGTACGAAGGCATCAAGGTCGTCAGGTTCGATAAATTCACGGACGCGTTCCTCGAACTGAAGAGAAACCGAGCAGACGCGGTGGTGCTGGACTCTGCCACGGCAAGGGCCTTTGTGGCGAAGAATCCGGATCTTGTCATCTCGAGTGGAGTGCTCTCCAGCGAGCAGTACGGCATCGCCGTGAGGAAAGAGGACACGGATCTTCTCGAGTTCATCAACGGCGTGTTGAGAGAACTCAAAAAGAGCCCGTACGACGTGCTCATAGAAAAATGGTTCTCAGAGTGATGGAGGAATGAAGGATGCCAGAATGGTTGAGAGTGATTGTGGATAATCTGCCGCTCCTTCTGAAGGGTGCCCTGCGCACCCTTCAGCTCACTTCTCTGGCCGTCCTCATGGGACTAGCCATAGGGATCTTCGTCGGCATGGGAAGACTCTCGAAGTACCGGATCATTAGGTATCCGTCTTCTGTCTACGTGGAGTTTCTCAGGGGAACACCCCTGATGGTCCAGCTGTTTCTCGTGTACTTTGGACTTCCCGAGCTGGGACTCGAGTTCGACAGGTTCACAGCCGCTGTCGTTGCGCTCGGAATAAACAGCGGTGCGTACGTCGCCGAGATCGTGAGGGCGGGGATACAATCCGTTCCAAAAGGACAGTACGAGGCGGCGAGATCTCTCGGTATGTCACACGCACAGGCGATGATCTATGTGATTCTTCCTCAGGCTTTCCGGCACATACTTCCAGCCCTCGGAAACGAATTCATCGCCCTCGCAAAGGACAGTTCCCTCGCCATGGTGATAGGAACCGTGGAACTCATGAGAAGCGCTCAATACATCGTGAGCAGAACCTTCATGAGTTTCCCCATATACGGTGGTGTCGCGCTGATCTACTTTGCCATAACTTTCTCCGTTTCCAGACTGGTGAAGTTCGTGGAAGGAAGGTTGAAAGTATGACCGTTTTAAAAGTCGAAGGTCTTCACAAGTACTTCGGAAAACTCTACGTGCTCAAGGGAATAGATCTCGAGGTGAAAAAGGGTGAAGTGATCTCCATCATCGGCCCGAGCGGCAGCGGAAAGAGCACCCTTCTTCGCTGTATAAACCTGCTCGAGGAGTATCAACAGGGGAAGATCTATTTCAAAGGTGAACTCATCACCCACAGGAACATAAACAGGATAAGGAGTTCCATAGGTATGGTCTTTCAGCAGTTCAACCTGTTTCCGCACCTTTCCGTCCTGAACAACCTCATACTCGCTCCGATGAAGGTGAAGAACATGCCGAAAGATGAAGCTGTAGAAAAAGCGAGAAAGCTCCTGGAAAGGGTGGGTCTCATCGAAAAGATAAACGAAAAGCCCGGAAACCTCTCCGGTGGACAGCAACAGAGGGTGGCCATAGCGAGGGCCCTCATGATGGACCCGGAGCTCATGCTCTTCGACGAACCCACCTCCGCTCTCGATCCTGAGCTCGTGAAAGAGGTGCTCGACGTCATAAAGGACCTGGCCCAATCGGGTATGACCATGCTGATCGTGACACACGAAATGAGATTCGCCCGTGACGTCTCCGACAGGGTAGTTTTCATGGACGATGGACGAATCGTCGAGATGGGACCTCCCGAGAAGATCTTCTCTAATCCTGAGAACGAGAGGACGCGGGAGTTTCTTGAGCACTTTCTTTCAGTTTGAAGTATTCTTCCAGAACCTCTCTTGCTATCTGGGACGCTACACCGGAACCGTATCCCCCGTGTTCCACCATCACCACGATTGCAACTTCTGGATTTTCCGCGGGAGCAAAACCTATGAACCACGAGTGAGGAGCACCGCTCCCGGTCTCGGCGGTACCCGTTTTCCCAGCCACTCTGTACGGAAAGTCTCCGAACACGTGGTATGCCGTTCCGGGGTCTTCCTCCTCGTTTCCTTTGAAGGACGTCACGTCGACCATGGCGTTCCTGAGAAAGGTCCATATCTTCTCATCGATCTGAACCTGTGTTTCAATCTCCGGTTTCATCACCTTTGAACCGATCTTTTTCACCACGTGTGGTCTGTAGAATATTCCTTCGTTTGCCACAAGTGAAACAAGCTTCAAAAGCTCCAAAGGAGTCACTGTGAGATATCCTTGGCCGATGGACATCAGGATGGTGTCACCAGGATACCAGGGTTCTCCTATCTTGGACATCTTCCACTCGGGGGTTGGAAATGTACCGCTCTTCTCACCTGGAAGGTCTATTCCTGTCTTTTCGAAGATACCCAGTTTCCTTGCAACCTCCGCCATTTTGTCCACACCGATCTTCAGTCCCAGCTGATAGAAGTAGACGTTGCAGGAGACCCTGATCGCCTTTCTAAGATCGGTGAGGCCGTGACCTTCCTCTTTCCAGTCCTTGTATCTTGCCACCACTTCTCCCTTGCTGTTTCTGTAATCGAACACTCCACGGCAGTTGATCTTCTCTTCTGGATCGACTCCGTTCAGCAAAGCAGCTATGGCCCAAAGGACCTTTATGGAAGATCCCGGGCTGTACGCGGACGATATCGCTCTGTTGACCAGAGGAGAAGGTGAATTTCTGGCGAGCCTTTCCCACTCTCTTTTTGTGAAGCCCTCGTAAAAATCCTGGGGATTGTATCCTGGAAACGATGCGAGAACGAGGATTTCTCCTGTTCTGACATCAGAGAGGATCACAGAGCCCGGATTTCCAGTTTTTTCAAGAGATTCTTCGGCGACTTTCTGTATCCTGGAATCGATCGTGAGTGTTACGTCTTCGCCGGGTTTCGGAGGACTTCGAAGGACTTCGGAAGATATCGCGCCAGACGGCTCCACGAAGACCATCTTCATGCCGTCCGTTCCCGTCAGCAATTCGTCGTACACACTCTCCACACCGTACACTCCCGTCCTGTCGGCGTTCACGTAGCCAACCACATGTGGTGCGAGTGGTTCGTACTTTCTCCTGTAATCCATGACAACTCGCACCCCAGCCTTCGAAAGCACATCCGCTCTCGCTTTGTCGATGACTATGGATTCGCCTTTGACGAGTGAAAGAATCTCCTCGGAAGTGAAGAGCTCTGTCTTTTTCAATTCATCTATGCTGTTCAGCCACGGATCGAGAACGTACACCACTTCATCCTTCGCAAGTACTTTTCCATCACTGGAGATGATCCTTCCCCGTGGAGCTGGGATCTTCACGAGCCTTGTCTGGAGAAGGTCTATGTATTTTTTGTGTTTCTCGTGTTCGAGGATCTGCACCTGAAAGGCTTTCATGATGATCAAAACAAACGATAGGGCCATCAGGATCAGAATCAACCTGTTCTTCACCGCTTAGATCCTCCCAGAATGAACACAATGCCAGCAGTGGTGGAGAGCAAAATCGGCAGTATCTGGATCTCACCGACAAGACAGCCGACGGCCACGAGAACAACAGCGGGGAGCATCACCGAAGAGAAATGTTCTCTCAGGGCGTCAAAGATCAAAAATACGATCAAAACAAAGATATACCAGTATCCTGGAAGCGCAAAGAGCCTGATCAAAAGCACAAGAAACAAAAGGGGAATGTTTCTCCTGTAGAAGGCAAGCCCCAGAAAGGCGGGAAAGAAACTCAAAACGTCCTGAAAGACGTAGTCCCAGAAGACGCTGAGAAAGGCAAGAGCGTAAATCATTCTACCACCCCGATGACGATCACCCTGTCCGGAATGTCCCGTGTCACGTTCAACAGAAAGTACTCCTCACCCCGTCCCGCCACGGTTCCTATGAACAGGTACTCTTTGAAGGCCACGTTCCATTTTTCGCTTTCGAAGTACACCTTCCAGCCCGTCACATCAATATCTTCAATGATGGAAAGTCTGGGAACGTGTCCCCCCTTGACAACCCCCACAACAGACTCGCGATCGTTTACCACCCTCACCTTCTCCACGAATTCGTCAGAAAACACCCTCATAACCTTTGAAATAGGGCCTTTTTCCACAACTATCCCAAGGAACCTCTTCTCCAGCGGGTCAAGAACAATGGCACCTTCTTTCGCTTCACCCAGAATGTAGAAATAATCCTCTCCTTCTCCGGTCACGAAGAAGAGGTTTCCCACAGTACTGTATCCCAGATAAACATCACCCGGATAAACTCTGTTTTGAAGCCTCAAAATCACCTCCTGAGCTGTGGCTCTCAGCTTCAGGAAGGGAAAAGTTAACCTGTAGAAAAAGGGCTTCAATTTATCGGACACGTTGAAAGTCTCGTTCAGAAAGAAAACGGTGAGGAAGAGAAGAAAAAGAATCAGTCTTTTCATCACCCAGCACCCTGAAGTTTTTTTAGAATATTCACTTTATCCAGAACCATTCCTGCCCCTTTGGCTACAGCGGTGAGTGGTTCTTCGGCCCTGATGACACTGATTCCCGTTTCCTTCTGAAGCAGAGTGTCGAGTCCCCTCAGGAGAGATCCTCCACCGGTGAGAAAGATTCCGCGCTCTATGATGTCGGAAACGAGCTCTGGAGGAGTTTTTTCCAGAGTGGTTCTCACACTCTCCACTATAGCCACCACCACACTTCTGAGAGCTTCCCTCACCTCTCCTCCTTTCAGAGTAAGTTTCCTGGGCAGTCCGGTGGAAAGGTCTATCCCGGAAACCGTTGTTTCGAGCTCGTCGTTTTCTTTGGAAGGAAAGACGTTTCCTATCTCTATTTTCACCCGTTCGGCCGTTCTCTCACCGATCGCCACCCGGTAGGTCTCTCTCACGTACTGAACTATGGCTTCGTCCATCTCGTCTCCCGCGATACGTATCGATTCCCATGTGACAATACTTCCAAGTGAGATGACAGCGACCTCCGTTGTTCCTCCACCGATGTCCACCACCATGTTCCCGGAAGGTTCTTCAACGTTGAGATTTGAACCTATCGCAGCCGCCATGGGCTCTTCTATGAGAAAGACCTTACTGGCACCCGCCTCGAGACCTGCGTCGAGAATGGCCCTTCTCTCAACATCCGTTATTCCTATGGGAACTCCTATAACCACACGGGGTTTGAACAGGTTCACGCCGCCCTTGGCTTTGTTTATGAAATATCTGAGCATGACAAGAGCCACGGTGTAATCTGCTATTACACCATCCTTCATGGGTCTTATGGCCTTGATCGTGGCGGGGGTTTTTCCTATCATGTTCTTCGCCTCGAGACCGACTTTCAGTATCTCACCTGTGCTCGAATCTATCGCTATCACAGAAGGCTCGTTCACCACGATGCCTTTCCCTCTGAGAAAAACGAGCGTGTTCGCCGTACCGAGATCTATTCCTATGTCTTTTCTCAACACCGTATTCCTCCTCCCATGGTCACGTTCTCGATAAGGATTATATCATCTGATAGAATCTTTTTAGTAGTGGAGGTGAAAGCATTGGAAAGAGTGTACGTGATAGGCCACAAAAACCCGGATACCGATAGCGTGTGCTCTGCAATAGGGTACGCACACTTCAAAAACAATGTGGAAAAGGGAAAAACATTCATTCCAGCTCGGAGCGGCGATCTCACGAACGAGTCCCTCTTCGTGCTCAAATATTTCGGAATGAATCCACCCCTCCTCATTGAAACGCTCGAACCTACCGTTGAAGATCTCGAGCTGAAAAATCCCATTTTCGTCCCTCCGGACACTTCCGTCTACGACGTGGCCATGCTCATGGAAAGCAAAGGAATAAAGAACGTCCCGGTGGTTTCAGAAGAGAAAATGATAGGGGTGGTCACCGAGAGTAACCTCGCCAGGGTTTATGTGAGGAGGTTGAAAATCGAACCACTGGTTATTCATCCTGTTCCATTCGATCAGCTCGTCAGGGTGTTGAAAGCAGAGGTCGTGTGTGACTACATGAAGGAAAAAATCGTGGCCGGAAAGGTTCACATAGCGGTGGATGCACTTCACGTACTCCTGGGAAAAGTGGAGATAGGTGACGTGGTGATCGTGGGAGACAATGAACCAGCCCAGATCGCACTCCTGGAAAAGGGAGCGAGACTCATGATAGTCGTGAACAACGCTCCAGTATCAAACAGGGTGCTTGAAATAGCAAAGGAAAAGAACGCTGCCATTGTGAGAGTAAAATTCGACGCGTTCGGCGCGGCAAAGCTCATAAACCTTTCACTTCCTGTGACCCTCGTGATGAGCAAGAAATTCCCCACAGTGACGAAAAAAGACACGCTTGAGGAAGTAAAAGAGATCGTCTTCACCTCGAAGATAAGAGCAGCGTTCGTAGAAGACGAGAAAGGGAAACTCTGTGGTGTTATAACGAGGACGGATCTGCTCAAAGATGTGAAGAAAAAGGTGATTCTCGTGGACCACAACGAGATCACCCAGGCACCCGAAGGAGTCGAGAAAGCGGAAATCCTCGAGATCATAGACCATCACAGACTCGGTGGTCTGAGCACGCTGAATCCTGTGTTTTTCTACAACGAACCCGTCGGAAGCACTTCAACAATAGTGGCAGAGTTCTTCTTGAAAAACGGTGCGAAGATGGAGAGGGAGATAGCCGGAATTCTGCTTTCAGGCATAGTCTCCGATACGCTCTTCTTCAAACTTTCCACGACTACAGAGAAAGACAAGAAGATGGCGAATTTCTTAGCTGACGTTGCCAAGCTCGATCTGGAAAAATTCGCGAAGAAATTACTGAAAGAAGGGATGAAAATACCGGAAGACGTCGACCCTGTTGAACTCTTGAAACGCGATGTGAAAGTTTACGAGATAGGCGAAGAATCCTTCGCCGTCTCTCAAATAATGACGTCGGACTTTTCAACGCTTTTGAAAGAAAGAGAACGTTTCATGAACGCTTTGAAATCTCTCAAGGGAGAATTCGGTGTTAATCACTTCTTTGTGCTCTTCACGAATCCAGTGGAAGAAGCAAGCCTTGTTATGGTGGAGGGAGATCAAAAACTCGTGGAAAAAGCCTTCAACGTGGAAAGAAAAGACGACCTCTTTCTTTTGAAGGGGGTTATGTCCAGAAAAAAGGACTTCGTTCCCAAGATCGGTGAGGTGCTGAGAAAGGAGAGATGACCTTGGAAAGACTCTTCGCGTGGCTCGTGGTGGTGTTCTGGGGGATCTCTTTTCTTGCCACTAAAGTGGTTGTTCAGGTTCTGGATCCGTTCTTTGCGGGTTTTCTGAGGTTCAGCCTTGCCTTTTTCTTTCTTTTTTTCATATCAGGTGGAAAACCGAGGCTTTTCAATCGAAATATCGTGATGGCTGGTTTCTGGGGAGTGTTCAGTTACTTTGCGTTTGAAAATTCCGCTCTCATGTTCACAGAGCCCACCAACGCAGCGATCATAGTGTCTTCAGCTCCTGTATTCTTTCTCCTTTTCTCGCATCTCGTTCAGAAAAAGAAAACCACTTCGAAGATGTACCTGGGTGTGATCCTGTCCTTTCTCGGGGTGGCCCTCGTCGTTTTGAACGGCAGGTTCGTTCTGAAACTGAATCCCCTCGGAGACCTTCTCGCTTTCGGTGCAGCTCTGTCGTGGGTTTTCTACACTCACCACATAGAAAGACTCGGAAGTCTCTCTTTCAGAGAAAACGCGGGGATCATGTTCTGGGGTGTTGTGTTCTTTCTTCCCTTCTCAGTCGGGAAGTTCTGGCGGATAAACGAGATGGACCTTTCCGTTGCGATTTCACTTCTGTATCTGGGACTCGTCTGCTCGGGCCTTGCTTACTTTCTCTGGAACAGAGCCATAGAGAGATTGGGAAGCAGAACGACAACGAACATGATATACTACATACCAGTTGTAACGGCCGTGGCGGAACACCTGTTGAAACTGAAACTTCCCTCCGCTCTCCTTGTGGGAGGAGTTGTGTTTGTAATAATTGGTCTTTTGATCTTCGAAAGGGAGGTTCAGTATGAAACTGAGAATAGCGCTCGTGGGATGCGGAAGAATCGGGCAGAAGAAACACGTCCCAGCGTTGATTGAAGCACGAGATCTGTTCGAAACGGTGGTGGTGTGTGATCTTGTGGAAGAAAGGGCAAACCGCGCCGCTGAACAGTTCGAAAGATCGGGCTTGAGAAGACCCGAGACAACGACGAATTACAGAGAGCTCCTCAAAAGAGAAGACGTAGACGTGATCTCCATAGCCACCGAGAGTGGAAAACACTACCAGATCACCATGGAGGCGCTCGAAGCCGGAAAACACGTCCTCGTGGAAAAACCCATGGCCCTTTCGACAAAGCACATGAACGAGATGGTAGAACTCTCGAAGCGAAAGAATCTAAAACTCGGTGTTTTCTTCCAGAACAGATTCAATCCACCCGTTCAGGAAGTGAGGAAAAAACTCGATTCGGGGGCGTTTGGAAAGATCTTCTACGCGTCTGTCGCCGTGAGGTGGAACAGAAACGAGGATTACTACAAACAGGCGAGCTGGAGAGGTACCTGGGAGATGGACGGCGGGGTCCTGATGAACCAGTCCACGCACGCCATAGATCTTCTTCAGTGGTTCCTCGGAGGAGAGATAGAGGAGATCTACGGGCACATAGCGAACACGAATCACCCGTACATAGAGGCGGAAGACGAAGGTTTCGCCATCGTGAAGTTCAAAGGCGGGAAGACGGGCCTGATAGAAGCAACGAGCAACGTGTTTCCGAGAAACCTAGAAGAGACACTCGCTATCTTCGGTGAGAAAGGAACGGTGGTCATCGGCGGACTCGCCGTCAACAGGATCCTCACCTGGAGATTCGAAGGGGAAGAGGGTCATCCGTTCATGAATCTACCGGATCCGGACACGGTGTACGGAGACAGTCACAAGTACGTGTACAGAGATTTCTACGAGGCCGTGACGAACGACAGGAAGCCTTACATCTCTGGAGAAGACGGCAAAAAAGCGGTGGAGATAGTCCTTGGAATATACAGGTCTTTCCTGGAAGGAAGACCGGTGAAGTACCCCTTCGACTTCTCCACAGAAGAGATGAAAGGAGTAAAGCTTTGATGAGAAAACGGGCTGTCTATTTCATTCTGCTCTTCAACGCGTTCATATTCGTGATGATGACTTTCTCTGGTGTTTTCTCAAACAGGGATCCTATCCTTCAGATGCTTCTTCTGTTGAGATACGGGGCCCAGTACGGTCCCAGAGTCGATGCGGGAGACTGGTTCAGGTTGATCACCGCCCTGTTCGTCCACGGAGGAATACTCCACATACTGTTCAATTCATACGCGCTTTACTACTTTGGCCTGATCGTGGAGGATATATACGGAACGGAGAAGTTCCTGGTCGGTTATTTCTTCACCGGAATCGTGGGTAATCTGGCAACGCACGTGTTCTACCACGACACAATCTCCGTCGGGGCTAGTGGTGCCATCTTTGGCCTCATCGGAATACTCTTCGCGGCGGGTTTTCGAAAGGACACACCCTTCTTCATGAAACCTGTGACCGGCATGTCGCTTCTTCCCATCATTCTGATCAACGTTGTGTACGGATTTCTCCCGGGCACGAACATCAACAACGCGGCTCATCTTGGAGGTTTCCTGTCTGGAATGCTTCTTGGATACACGATGAGACCCTTCTCGTGGAAAAGGAGGACCCTCTGGAGGGTCCTCGCGATAGTCGTCGTTTCGCTCGTCGTTCTCTCTTACGTTTTCCTGATTAGACAGATCCCGGAGATCGACGAAGCGATCAGAAGGTTCAAAGCAGGATGATCTTGTCTCTGTTTTCTTTCACGTCTTTTGTGATGTTTTTGGTGTCGAAGACCACGGGCGCGTTCTTCACAACGAAGTCGTAATCAACTCCGTTCTTGTGGGCGGTCGTGATCACCACGATGTCCACGCCTTTCAGGTACTCTTCAGTGAGTTCGACCCGTCGGTGAATCCTGTCTCCTCTCTTCACTTCCGGAACGTAAGGATCGAAGAATTCAACTACCGCTTTCTTCTTTTCGAGGTGGTCCCAGACCTTCAGCGCAGGCGACTCCCTCGTGTCGTCTATATCACCCTTGTACGCGACTCCAAGAAGAAGCACTTTCGAGCCGTTCAAAGGTTTCTTTCTCTCGTTCAGGATGTCCTGAACTCTCATCACCACGTACTCGGGCATGAAGTCGTTTATTTCACCGGCCATCTCCACGAGGTCGAGCCTCACGTCGTACTCCTTCGCTTTGTAAGCGAGGTAGAAGGGATCTATCGGGATGCAGTGCCCTCCCGCACCAGGTCCGGGATAGAAGGGCATGAATCCAAAGGGCTTTGTTGCAGCAGCGTCTATCACTTCCCAGATGTTGATTCCCATTCTTCGCGCGACGATGGCCACTTCGTTTATGAGGGAGATGTTGACCAGTCTGAAGGTGTTCTCGAGCACCTTCGCCATCTCCGCCGCCCTCGGTGAAGAGACGGTGTGAACGGGTGCCTCGAGTACGTTTTCATAGAGGATCTTCGCAAGCTCCGTGCATTTTTCCGTCACACCACCGACCACCTTCGGTGTGTTCTTCGTTTTGTAAATTTTGTTTCCGGGATCCACCCTTTCAGGACTGAAGGCGAGATAGAAATCCTTCCCGACTTTCAGCCCGGTGGATTCCAGTATGGGCAAGACGACTTCTTCGGTGGTTCCCGGGTAGGTGGTGCTCTCCAGAACGACCAGCATTTCTCTGTGGAGGTACTTTGCAATCTCCTTTGCAGTATTTATGACGTAGGTGAGGTCGGGTTCCTTGTACTTCCCGAGCGGTGTTGGAACGCATATCGTGACGACGTCGCAGTTCTTCATCTCGGAAAAATCTGTGGTGGCCCTGATCATACCTTTTTCCACGAGATCTTTGAGGTCTTCGTCGACCACGTCTCCTATGTAGTTTTCCCCGCGGTTCACCATGTCGACCCTCTTCTTCTGTATGTCGAATCCAAGCACTCTGTACCCCGCTTTTGCCTTTTCAACGGCGAGCGGGAGTCCCACGTACCCGAGGCCGATCACTCCGAGAAGGGCCGTTTTGCTCAGAAGTTTTTCTTTCAACACAGTCTTTTCCTCCCCTCTTCGTAAATCAACTTACCAAGTAATTTTTTATCCGATTTTTCGAAGAATTTCAGCCAGCTTTCTATCTCTTCCTTTCTGGCGTGTGCGATCGTGTACTGAATCACAGATTCTCTGATGCTCTCAAAGTCGACTCTGAAGTTCTTGAGCAGGTTCTTCAGAATTTTTTCTTTTTCTCTCAGAACATCAACCGGTTCCATTTTTCTTTTTTCGAATTCCGTTCCCGGCTTTGGAATGAGTGGATTGAAACTCATGTGGACCTCCCTGTATCCGAGCCGAACCGCGAGATCTCCGAGTTTCTTGAAGGCTTCAAGATCTTCCTCCGTTTCTTCTTCGAGTCCGTAGATGAAGTACATCTTCACCCTGTCGAACCCCAGTTCCTTTGCCAGTTTCAGGGCGTCCTCTATCTGTCCATCGGTGATGTCCTTTTGCAGAATATCCCTGATTCGCTGCGATCCCGCCTCTGGGGCGATCGTAAAAGATCTCTGACCGGAGTCTTTGAGAACCCTGAGCAATCTTCCCGAAAGACGGTCGAGTCTCAGGGAAGAAACTGAGATCCTCAGTTGATATTTCTCCACTATATCGAGGAGATCCTCGAGCCAGGGGTAATCGGTTATGGTGGCGCTTATAAGGCCATATTCTCTGTATGGAGTGTTTCTCACCAGCTCTTCGAACCTTTCAGGTTTCACGAACCTTGCCGGCTTCAGATTCTTTCCAAATATGCAGAAAGCACAGCGCCTTATACATCCCCTTCCCACCTCGACCAGAAGTTTTCCGGGAAAGACACCCAGCGATGGAACAACGCTGGAGTGAGGCAAAAAATCGTTCAGATCGACTCCTGCTGCTATTTCGGTGTGTTCTTTCAGAGAGGGAACCTCCACGGCGGGGATCCCGGAAAGAGAACTCAAGATTTCCTGCTTCGTTTCTCCCGTGAGGGCTTCCGTGAACAGATCCAGGTATTTTTCCAGCTCACCGTAGTAGACGGCATCCGCCACCGGAATGAGGAATTCTTCGTTCAAATAGGTGACCGCCCCACCAGCTATTATGAGAGGATGATAATCTTTTCTTTCTTTCCAGAGAAGGGGAACGTCTTTTTTCTTCAAAATATCGAGGAGATTTAAAAAATCGTTCTCGAAGCTCACGGAAAAAAGCCATATGTAGAACTCATCTATCGGAGTTTGCGTTTCGAGAGAGTAGAACTTCTTGAAAGCCTCGTCGTAGAAGAATCTCTCACACCTGATCCTTGGATGGGAGTTGAGGAGTTTCTGGATGTAGTGGAAAGCGAGTCCAGAGGTCGCTACTTCGTAGCTGGAGGGAACAACAAGGGCGACTCGAATGTCGCCCTTTGTCTCTGTTTCCTCAATTTGTCTCTCACTTTCTCTGAATTTCAACACCTTCTCATATTCCAAAAAGTCTTGAGGTCTTCTCGGCCTTCTCAAGGGCTAACCTCCGGAGCTTTTCCCTGGGAACTATCGCTCTGACGAATTCAGCCTCCAGTATCTTTTCGTCACCGCTCATCACGATTCCTCTGAACTTCACCCTGTTTCCCACAACTCCAATCACCCTGACTCCAACAGCGACTCTCGTCCCCGTTGAGACGGCCTTTACGTGTCTTACCAGGCTCTCCACCACAACCGCCGTGTAATCGTCGGGAAGATACCTGCTCAAAAGCTCGTACGACACCCTGTGAACTACCCCTATCAAAGCTGAAGTCGCGACGAGATGGAGATCGAGCATCTCGATGTCTTCGTTCCACACCATAGTTTCGTCGAGAGCCACATCTTCTGTGATCCTTTTCCCCTCAAGGAAATCAAAATCCATCATTCCACCACCTTTTCGAACTCTTCAGACAGAATACTCCTCAGCTCGTCTCCCTCTATCGTTTCTTTCTCCAGCAGTATTTCCACGATGTTGTCCAGCTGTTTTCTGTATTTCCTTATTATCTCCTTCGCCCTCTCGTAGCAGTTCGTCACTATCTTTTTCACTTCTTCGTCGATTTTGCTCGCTACCTCTTCACTGTAGTTTCTGAGCCGTGTGATCTCTTTTCCAAGAAAGACTTCCTGCTCTTCCTTCCCCCAGGCGAGGGGTCCGAGTTCTTCACTCATTCCCAGCTGACAGACCATGTTTCTCGCAATTTCCGTGGCCCTCTCTATGTCGTTGGCTGCTCCACTCGTCACATCGCCAAAGACCACCTCTTCCGCTGCCCTGCCTCCAAGCAACGCCGTGAGCTTGTCGAGAAGTTCACTCTTCGTAACGAGGTACTTATCCTCTTCAGGGAGATGAAGCGTGTATCCGAGTGCTTTGTATCCCCTGGGGATTATGGAGATTCTGTGAACGGGTTCCCCGTTTGGAACCACGGTGGATACCACGGCGTGTCCCGCCTCATGGTACGCTATGATGCGCTTTTCCTTCGGGCTTATCAGCTTCGACTTTCTTGCGGGTCCGGCTATCACCCTGTCTATGGCTTCCTCGAAATCCTTCATTGTTATCTTGTCTCTACCCTCTCTCGCCGCAAGAAGCGCCGCCTCGTTTACGAGGTTTTCCAGATCCGCCCCGACGAATCCCGGCGTTCTCTTCGCTATGATCTCCAGGTTCACGTCTTCCGCGAGTGGCTTGTTTCTCGTGTGAATCTCGAGTATCTTCTTTCTTCCGAGCATGTCAGGTGGATCGACCACGATTTTCTTGTCGAATCTTCCGGGCCTCAAAAGTGCAGGGTCCAGGATATCGGGCCTGTTTGTGGCCGCCATGACTATGATGCCCTCTTTCGAATCGAATCCATCCATCTCCACGAGGAGCTGGTTCAGGGTCTGTTCCCTCTCATCGTGTCCTCCTCCAAGTCCCGCTCCCCTGTGCCTTCCAACGGCATCGATCTCATCGATGAAGACGATGCAGGGAGCGTGAGCCTTCGCCTGTGCAAACAGATCTCTCACCCTCGCGGCACCGACTCCGACAAAGAGCTCCACGAAGTCAGAACCGCTGATGTGGAAGAACGGTACGTTCGCTTCGCCCGCAACTGCCCTCGCAAGGAGCGTTTTACCGGTACCCGGAGGCCCTACAAGGAGGATCCCTTTGGGCATTCTTGCACCGATCCTGTTGAATTTAGAGGGATCTTTCAGAAATTCAACTACCTCTCTGAGTTCCTCTATAGCTTCTTCCGCTCCTCCAACGTCCCTGAAAGTGATTCTCTTGTTCCCAGAGGGTTTGTACATCGTTGCCCTGCTCTTTGTGAAAGTGAACGCCTGATTGTTCCTTCCGGAGAGGCTCCTCATGATGAAGAGCCACACGACAATGAAGAGAATCGTCGGTATGAGAGTGCCGAGGACGTTTATCCAGAAAGAACTGCTTCCGCTTCTCTCTCCCGAGACTTTTATTCCCTTCGAAACCAGTTTTTCTATGAGCTGCGAATCGTTCACAGCCCACGGAGCGTCCACTTCGTAAACTCTGCCGTCTTTGGTGTAAACTCTCAGCACCCCGTCGTCTCTGATCACAACTTCTGAAACCACGCTTTTTTCGTCCTCGACCATTTGAGCAAAACTCGTGTAACTCAGTTTGGACACAGGTGAGCTTTCGACGTAGAAAAATCTGGCGAGCCAGAAGAGTGTTACTATTATGAGAATCGTGAACAGTAGATTCCAGATGTTAGACCTGTTCAAAATACGTACCTCCTTTCACATAACCGACAGGGTATTCCAGGAGTTCCACAACCACATCTTCTGGCAAAAAGTCTGATCGGGCGATTCCCGGGACCCAGAGAATCCGATCTCTTTCATCGACGAGGAGAGGAACCCTGTCTCTGTAGAAAGTTGGGACTTTCTTCTCGATGAAAACATCTTTCAATTTTCTCTCTCTGCCGTTGACTATTATTCTATCACCTTCTTTTCTGTTTCTGACCCAAAATTTCATAGTGTCTCTGTTCTTCACCACTCTTATTTTAAACCCTTCTATCTCCAGCGATTCATCTTTCACCTCAACCCGGTATTTTTTCCTGAAAACGGTCTTCCCTACGGCCGTATAACCGAAAGATCGCTCGACGAAAGTCCCGCTCCAGAGATCCACTCTCTTCGATTTCAAAGTTTCGATCAGCTTTTCATATTCCGGAATTCTTCCGTACATCTCTTTCAACACCCATCTTGTGACTTCGAGGAAGAGAAAAGGATCTTCCGGTTCATTGAATACAGCGTAATCTTCGTAGAAACAGACATTTTTTTCGACAAAATCCTGCACGGTTCTTTCAACGAAATTTCTCAGCAAATGGGTGACAGAAACCAGTCTATAGACAGCATCCTCCACGGTGGGGTTCAATTCTTTCATGAGGGGAATTATTCTGTGCCTGATGAAGTTTCTCGTGTATTTGACATCGTAGTTGGTTTCGTCAACGACGTATGGAACACCGTTCTTCCTGGCGTACTCTTCTATTTCAGACCTCTTGAAGACAAGAAGAGGTCTGATGAACTCTTCTCTTTTTGGAGAAATGCAGGCAAGACCGAGAGGGCCTGTTCCTCTTACCAGCCTGTGGACGACCGTTTCCAGAAGATCGTTCTTGTGATGTGCGAGGGCGATCTTCGTGGCACCGACTTTCTCTGCTGTTTTCTTCAGAAAATCATATCTTATCTCTCTTGCGATCTCTTCCAGTGTCTTACCCGAATCTCTCCAGAGGGAAGGAACATCCACCTCTGCTATTTCTACAGGAACGTTCCACTGGCGACAGATCTTTTCCACAAACTCCCTGTCCCTTTTGGAAGACTCTCTTATCCTGTGATCGAGGTGAGCCGCTGTGACCGTTATTTTCAAAGGGAGGGAGAATTTTTTCAGAACGTACAGGAGGGTCATCGAATCTATTCCGCCGGAGACTGCTACCAACACGTGTTCTCCTTCTTCAAGCAGCTTTTCTTCCTTCAAAAAATTCAGAAATCTTTCTTCAAATTCGTCGGAAATGTTTCACACCCCTCCATTAAAAAGAAATGGAGCCAGCGGTGGGACTCGAACCCACAACCTGCGCATTACGAATGCGCCGCTCTGCCGGTTGAGCTACGCTGGCCTCCCTCTGGTTTCTATTTTACCAGTCACACAGGAATTTTCAAGACCTCTTCAGGTTGTATAATATCCAAAAAGACCGGGAGGGAAGATCATGACGATCGGTATCGTCGGTGTTGGAAACATGGGTTCAATCTTCGCAGAGAAATTCTCGAAAGAGGCTGAAAGGATTTTCCTTGTTGAAAAAGACAGAGAAAAACTCTCCCGATTCAATGCGTTTCCATACGAAGTTGCCGATCTGGAAAAAGTTCGTGAGGCAGATCTGATAGTTCTCGCGGTCAAACCTCAGGATTCCCACATTGCGCTCAGTACACTGAAGGGTTTCGACGGAATTTTTCTTTCGATAGTTGCCGGCCTGAGAATCGAAGAGATAAGAAAGTACGATATTCAAAAGGTGGCAAGGGTTATGCCGAACGTCGCTGTGAGAGTGGGAGAAGGTGTGCTCGCCGCAGCCTTCAGCACCGACATGAGCCTTGAAGAAAGAAATCTCGTCAAATCACTCCTTGAAAAACTCGGTTTCGTCGTTGAAATAGAGGAGAAACTTTTCTCAGCCATCACCGCTCTAACCGGAAGTGGCCCGGCCTTCATCTTCGTCATGGTGGAGGCATTCCTCGATGCTGCACTGAAGATGGGGATCCCATTTGATACGGCAAAAAAACTCGTTTACAGGCTCTTCAGAGGTTCCGCGGAGCTTTTAATAGAGACGGACGAACATCCGGCTCTGTGGAAACACAGGGTGAGCTCTCCGGCCGGAACAACCATAGAAGGACTCATCACAATGGAGAGGTTCGCCGTGAGAAGTGGTGTTATAGAGTCTCTGGTGTCTTCTTACAAAAGGGCACTCGAACTGGAGGAAAAGTGAATGTTTCCACGAAAGGAACTCCTGAAAGACGGTTCTCTGCTCCTGATAAGAGAAGCCAGCATCTGGGACGCGAAAAGAATCGTGGAGTACATGAAAGAAGTAACATCGGAAACGGATTTTCTGATCACCCGACCGGATGAGGTTTACGATGTTTCCACGGAAAGAAACTACATAAGAATGTACAGAAACAACCCCGGAAAACTCATGATAGTGGGAGAGATAAACCGAGAAATCGTTTCCCTGCTGACCTTCACAGGATTCGGAAGAAAGAGGACGAAGCACGTTGGAGAAATAGGCATAAGTGTGAAAAAGAGATACTGGGGTATTGGAATCGGCACCAGAATGATCACGAGCGCTATAGAATGGGCACGCAAGAACGGTTTCGTAAGGATCCAGCTCGAAGTTCTGAAATCGAACGAAAGAGCCATAAGTCTCTACAGAAAACTCGGCTTCGAACTCGAGGGAATAAAGAGAAAAGCCGTCAGAAGGGACGACGGCTCTTTTGAAGATGTGCTTGTCATGGCGCTTCTTCTGGATTAGAAAAGTGTGAACTGTTCCGTTTCTGGAAGGTCTCTGAGAACCCCCAAACTCTTCATCAGCTCTATGTGATTTTTGTTGACTTTGGTTCTCTTCATGAGGTCTTCCACCGAAGTGAACGGTTTTTCTTCCCTGGCTCTGACGATCGATTCGGCCACACTGTCACCCAGTCCTGGAAGTTTGTTGAAGGGAATCCTCAACGAGTTTCCTTCTATCAGAAATTTTTTCGCGTCGGATTTGAAGATGTCGGGTGGCAGGAAGGAAAAACCTCTCAGTATCATTTCCAGAGCAACTTCCAGAACGCTCTCTTCGTTCTTCTTCTGAGCGTCTTTACCGGGCATCGCTTTGAGTTCTCTCAAGCGCCTCTTTATGGCGTCCTTTCCTTTAAGGACGAGAACCGGATCGAACTGATCACCCTTTATCGTGAAGTAAGCCGCGTAAAACTGAAGAGGGTAGTGAACCTTGAAGTAAGCGATCCTGAAGGCCATGCTCACATAAGCCACAGCGTGAGCCTTCGGGAAGAGATATTTGATCCTCTTACATGATTCGATGAACCAATCTGGAACCTTCAGCCTTCTCATTTCACTCTCCATTTCTTCCGTGATACCCTTTCCCTTTCTGACGTTTTCCATGATCTTGAAGGCGAGGGACGGTTCCATTCCCTTGTGTATGAGGAAGTTCATGATGTCGTCTCTACACGAGATAACCTCGGAGAGCTTGGCGTAGCCGAGGTTTATCCAGTCACGCGCGTTGTTCAACCAGACGTCTGTACCGTGTGACAGTCCTGAGATCCTCACAAGTTCTGCAAAGCTCTTTGGCCTCGTTTCAACGAGCATGCCCCTCACAAATTCGGTTCCAAACTCTGGAATACCGTACGTTCCCACATCGCTTTCCAGCTCAACTGGATCCACACCGAGGGGCTTCACAGAACTGAATATGGCGAGCGTGTCGGGGTCATCCATGGGAATCGTCATAGGGTCAATTCCGGTGAGGTCTTTTAGCATCTTGATGAAAGTAGGATCATCGTGACCGAGTGCATCTATCTTCACCAGATCGTCGTGGATCGTTTCGTACGCGAAGTGCGTGGTGAACACTCCCGCGTTTCTATCGTTGGCTGGATACTGTATCGGAGTGAAATCGTAGACTTCTTTGTCCTTAGGTATGATCATGAGACCGCCCGGATGTTGGCCCGTCGTTCTCTTCACACCAGTGATCATGGAAGCGAGCCTTTCCATCTCTGCTTTTCTGAGCTTCTTTCCAGTTTTTTCTTCGTAGCTTCTCACGTAACCCACCGCACTTCTTTCCGCGATGGTGTTTATGGTTCCTGCCCTGTAGACGTGGTCTTTCCCGAAGAGTTCTTCCACGAAACGATGAGCTCGTTCCTGATACTCTCCCGAGAAGTTGAGATCGATGTCGGGAACCTTGTCACCCTCGAACCCCATGAACGTTTCAAACGGTATGTCGTGACCGTCTTTTTTGAGAGGAACACCGCACACTGGACAGTTTTTGTCGGGAAGGTCGTAACCCGCTCCGTACCTGTCGTCTTCGACAACCTCGAAGTATTTGCACTCCGGACACCGGTAGTGTGGTGGTAGAGGATTCACCTCGGTTATTCCGAGGAGATTGGCCACGAGTGAAGATCCAACGGATCCTCTGGATCCAACCACGTAACCATCGCTCAGAGATTTCTGAACAAGCTCTTGAGCGATGAGATAGAGAACGGCGTACCCGTGATCTATGATGGCACTCAGTTCTCTTTCCACACGCTTTTGAACGATTTCGGGAAGTGGATCACCGTAGATCTCGTACGCCCTCTTCATGGTGAGGTTCCTCACTATTTCGTCGGCGTTCTCTATGATTGGCGGATGGAGCTTCTTCTCAAGAGGTTGCACTTCTTCGATCGTATCGGCTATTCTGTTGGGATTCTCTATTACCACTTCCCTTGCGATCTCTTCATCTTCGAATATCTCCATCGCTTTCTCGAGCATCTCTTCGGTCGTTCTGAGGTAGAGTGCGGGCTGGTTTTCAAAGTTCCTGTTCCCCTGAGGTGCCAGAAGCGCTGCTCTGCCTTTGGCGTCTTCTGGATCTAAGAAGTGAACATCACCGGTCATGACGACGAACTTGTTCAGCTTTTTCGCTATTCTATAGAGCCTTCGGTACACTTCTTTGAGTCTTTCTCTGTCCAGGTCCTCCTCGTCCTCTGCTACAACGTCGAGTGGCATGACTTCTATGTAATCGTAGAACTTTGCGATCTCCTCGAGTTCTGAATCGCTCGCTCCTTCGAGGGCGGCACGTCCGAGTTCACCGGAAATACACGCACTTCCCACAAGCAGCCCCTCTCTGTTTTCGATGAGATCACTCTTGAGGATCCTCGGAACACCGTAGAAGTACTTTATATAGGAGTCAGAAACCAGCTTGTAGAGGTTTTTCAATCCCTTTTTGTTCTGAACAAGGATCGTGCAGTGGAAAGGTTTCAACGCGGTGTAATCTATCGTATCTTTCAACTTTTCCATTTCTGAAAGCTTCGTGATTCCGATCTTCTTCATCATCTCAACGAACCTGAGGAAAACCTGAGCGGTGACCCTCGCGTCATCCAGGGCCCTGTGGTGCCGGAAAGGACCCAGTCCGAGCTTTTCCACAACGGAATCCAGAGAGTAGCTTCTCAGTTTTAGAAGGGATTTCGCGAGGGCGAGCGTATCTATGTAGGGTCTTTCCCAGTTCAACCCCATCACTTTTTTGATCCACAGCCTCAGAAATCTGTAGTCGAAGTTGGCGTTGTGGGCAACGATGATGGAATTTTCCAGAAAACCAAGGAATTCCGGCAGAACTTCCTCGATGCTTCTTTTGTTTTCCAGCATCTCTTGAGTGATTCCGGTGATCTCCGAGCTCCTTCTTGAAATCTCCCTGGAAGGCTTTATGAGAGTGTGGTACTCATCCACTATCTGCCCACCCTGTATCTTCACTGCTCCTATCTCGATGATCTCATCCACCTGGGGGTCGAGACCCGTCGTTTCGAAGTCGAGAACAACGAACGTGGCATTTTCGAACGATGAATCGTCGGAAAGATTCCGTATGACGGGTTCTACATCACTCACCAGATACGCTTCGATACCGAAGATGGGTTTTATTCCAGCTTCTTTCGCCGCGTCGTAGAAATAAGGTATCGCCTGAACGTTCCCATGATCCGTGAGGGCTACTGCGGGGAATCCCCATTCCTTGGCTCGTTTCACATATTCGTTCACATCCGTTATCGCGTCCTGATCGCTGAACTTGGTGTGGGCGTGGAGTTCTACCCTCTTAACCGGGGAGTTGTCCATCCTCTTCGCTTCGGGAAGCTTTGTGATTCCCTTCACGTAAAGGGCGGGCTCCCCGTTTTCGAGAAGGAGGTCTCCTGTAGCAACGATGACGTCCCCAACCGATACCTTCCCCTCGACCCTTTCAACGTCGTTGAAAACTTTGCAGATCAGAGAATCCTCTCCGTCCGTCAGATAAATCAGAAGGACCGCCTTTTTACCCTCAACTTTTTCTATTTTGAAGACCTTGCCCTTCACCGATGTCTTTTTGTTGTACTCGAAAACTTTCGAGGGAGTGAAGACGATCTTTCTGGGCTTCTGTCCAAAGATGTGGTTTTCGTCCTCGATCTTCACTTCTTCACCCTTTGGTTCTTCTCCCTTTTCTGGTTGTGGTAATTCTTTTTTCAAGAGATCTTCTGGAAGTTCCACGACTTCAAGCATGATCTCCGTTCCGGGAGGCAGCAATTCATCGAGCTGTTTTTTCGTACTCCTGAGTTTGGAGGCGATCCTGTCCCGTGCGAAATCTCCTAGTACCTTCAGAATCAATCTGTTTCCCTCGAAAACAACATCCTTTATGTAAGGGACGTTACCGTTGAGGAGGGAGAGTATCTTCTCTTTTAGATTCCCGTTGTTTTTTTGTACACCGTTCACGATGACTCGAAACCGCGTTTCCTTCTCAAGTAAACGAACAAGATTCTCCACTTCGGTGGAAAATTTTCCTACAGAAACGAGAACCACACCAGCGTCGGGATCTATCTCTATACTCTCGAGTGTTACATCTTTCCATTTCAGATTTTCAATTTTCTCCATGTGTTACCCTCCTTGTTCTGCTCTGAAGGGCGTGACACCAAGCTATGGCGAGTGCGTCCGCCGCATCGTCGGGTCTGGGAATTTCCGAAAGGTTCAGAAAACGCTTTATATTTTCCTGAATCTGCTTCTTACTTGCCCTTCCATATCCCGACAGCGAAACCTTCACTTCGTTCGGTGCGTATTCAAAGACAGGTATGTTTTTTTCCGCGAGAGCGAGAAGAAGTACACCACGTGCCTCCCCCACACCTATGGCAGTGGTAACGTTCTTCACAAAGAACAGCTTTTCCATGGCGCATTCGTCTGGAGAGAAGCGCTCAAGAACTTTCAAAAATTCTTCGTATATTCGCTTCAGTCTCTTTTCTCCTGGGAAATCTTTGGGAGTCTCTATCGTTCCGTGGAAAACGTGAGAGATCCTGTTTCCAGACACTTCAATGATGCCTATTCCCACAATTCCATAGCCGGGATCTACCCCAAGGATCCTCAAGGAACCCAACCTCCATTATACTGTTCACATATTTTCGTTTTCTATACCTTGTGTTTAAGAGAAGGGTGTTTTTTCCAAACCGTTACAGAATCAGCATCGCATCGCCGAAAGAGAAGAATCTGTATCTTCTTTTCACGGCTTCTCTGTAGGCTTCCATGACGAACTCCTTCCCCGCGAACGCTGCAACCAACATGAGAAGGGTGGAACGAGGAAGATGGAAGTTTGTAACCAGGGCGTCGACGAGTTTGAACTCGAAGGGTGGATATATGAAGAGATCGGTTTTTCCCACGTATTCTTCCTGCTCGGGAAGTCTGGCGATTGTCTCCAAGGTTCTCACCGTTGTTGTTCCAACCGCTACAATTCTGTTTCCCCTTTCTCTCGTCTCCCTGAGTTTTTTGACCGTCTCTTTTGGAACCTGGTAGAATTCCTCGTGCATCTTGTGTTTCTCCACTTCCTCAACCTTCACGGGCCTGAAAGTCCCTATTCCCACGTGCAAAACAACTTCGGCGAATTGGATTCCTTTTTCCTTCAACTTCTCTATGAGCTCAGGTGTGAAATGAAGCCCTGCGGTTGGCGCTGCGACGGAACCTTCTTCTTTCGCGTACACGGTTTGATACCTCTCGAGGGGAACCTCGTTTTTTATGTACGGCGGGAGAGGTGTCCTGCCCTTCTCGAAGATCAATCTGTCGTCCTGCGGCTGAAACTTCAGAATCCTCGTTCCATCTTCACCACGGCCGAGGCAGACAACGGACAGTTCGTCATCGATCACGAGTTCCGTTCCCTTTTTCACCTTCTGACCCGGTCTCACAAGGCACTTCCAGATACCTTCCTCTAAGCGTTCTATCAAAAGAATTTCAATGCTGGCACCCGTTTTCTTCTTCGCGTGAAGACGGGCGGGTATCACCTTCGACACGTTCAGAACGAGCAGATCGCCAGGTTCAAGGTACTCTATTATCTCCCGAAATATGCGGTGTTCTATTCGCCACGTCCTTCTGTGGAGTACCATGAGGCGAGAAGCGTCCCGCGGTTCCACGGGTTCCTGCGCTATGAGTTCTGGTGGAAGTTCATAATCGAATTCCGATACCTTCATCCCTTTCACCTCGCAGTCTGGAAATGAAAACACTGACTCCTGCCAGAATCACAGAGAGGTAAAAGAACCAGTCTCCGTATCTGACGTAGAACGTTTCACCTTTTCTTGCTTTGATGTGGAACTCTCCTGCCAATCTCACCTGCGGAGGAATAGCATCTACTATTCTACCGTACTCGTCAACGAGACCCGTGATCCCGGTGTTCGCCACCTGAAGGAACTGTCTCCTCGTTTCAACGGCCCTGAACACTCCCTGGACGAAGTGATTCAACAGCGCCGCTTTATAGTGAAACCACCCATCGTTCGTCACAACGATGAGGAGTTCGCTCCCGTTTTTCACGAAAGCGCGTGATACCTCCGGAAAGTAACTTTCAAAACAGATCTGAACAGAGAGTGGGGGACTCTCCCCAACGTTGAAGACGGAAAAATTCCGTCCGGGCTCATAGTAGGACAATCCTCTCAAGAAACGGAAAACTCCAAAGACCTTTGGGTACGGCAGTTTCTCCACAAAGGGAAAGAGTTTCACCTTGGAATAGACCTTTCTGAATCTTCCATCTTCCAGAACGAAAACGCTGTTCTGGTTGTCTGCAGGAAATCCTATCACGAAGGTGTTCTCCTTCGAGAGCTCTCTTAATTTCTGTGAGTACCGCACGTCCTCCAGAAAGAACGCTTCAGGAGTGATCACAATACTTCCATGAAAGTTCTTTGTCATCGACTCGAAAAGCTCATGCATCTCTCCACTCGACACAGAATACTTCAAAGAAGTGGGAACATTTGGTTGGAGCGCAACCATCTCGAAAGAACCGCGTTCAGGAACGGGAAGAAGATGCACAACAGAAGAGTTCAGCAGATAGACGAAGAAAATCACAGGAAAGATGAGAAAGCCCTTTCTTTTCTTCAAGAACTCATAGAAGAGGACGTTCAGGAAAACTATCAAGAAAACGAGGCCCAGTGTTCCCGTGATGGAAGCGATCTGTATCAGCCCGGTGTGGTTGTAAAGCGCTTCTGAGATTCTTCCTCCGGTGAATCCGAGTTCTCCCACACCGCGGAGATACTCGAAGATAGTATAGACGGAGGCAAGGTAGAGAGTTTTCAAAACGATCGATCGCGGTGCAAAGTACGAGAGAAATCCAAAACCAAGAAATGGGACAGCTTCAATGATTCCCATCAGCACAAACACCACGATTCCAAGCCAGGAAGGGTATCTTCCAAAGACGAGGGGCATGTTTTCCGTCAGAGTTGGAAGCACCCAGAAAAAGGTCACCAGTATGTGGATGAAAAAGTAAACGAAAGAAAGAAGCGCCCTTTTCCACACACCCCTGCCTTCCATCGCGTACAGGAGTGGAATCAAAGAGAACCAGATCAAAGCTCCGGAGAGGAATCCCGGCATTGAAAGAGCGGTAAGAAGGCCGGAGAGAACGCTGAGAAGAAGGCTAACCAACCTTCTCCACCGCCTCTCTGAGGATCTCAACTACCGTCTTCTGTTCACTTTCTGTGATGCTCGTGAAGAACGGAATGGCGAGTGTCTTCTCAGATTCCCTCTCTGTCACGGGAAGCAATCCTCTCATGGTGCCGAAGAGTTTTTCGTAGAAGGGCTGAAAGTGGACGGGATAGAAGTAGTTTCTAACCTGGACTCCCTTTTCTTCCATGTACCTCATCACACGGTTTCTATCTGGACCTTCCAGTCTCACGACATAGACAAACCAGCTCATCTTAGTGACGTAATCTTCCACAACGGGTACCTTCACCCAAGAAAATTCTTTCAACATCTTTGAATATCTCTCCGCCGCTTCTGCGCGTTTTTCCACGATCTCCTCGATTCTTTCCATCTGAGAACATCCAAGTGCAGCCGACATCTCATCGATTCTGTAGTTGTAACCGAAACGCACATGGTAGAGCCATTCGTTCCCCTCACCTCTCCCCTGGTTGCTCATGCTCTTCACGACGGTGTGTATCTTTTCGTCGTTTGTCACAACAACGCCGCCTTCTCCCGTTGTGATCTGCTTGTTCGGATAAAAAGCAAAGGCACCGGCTATCCCAAAAGTACCCACCTTTTTTCCTCTGTACTCGGATCCGAGAGCCTCACAGGAGTCTTCCACCACCGTGATGCCGTACCTCCGACAGACGTCGAGAATCCCATCCCAGTCGAGGGGATGGCCAAAGACATCAACGGCCATGAAAAGTCGGGGGGGTCCTTTTATCTCAAAGTTTCCCTGTTTGAATCCTTTGAGACACCTTCTCACCGTCTCCTCCAGTGTTTCTGGAGAAACGTTCAGAGTTCTCTCGTCCACATCCACGAAAACGGGAACTGCCTTTTTCATGAGGATCACGTTGACAGAAGCGATGAAGGTGAAGGAAGGCACAAGGATCAGATCTCCCTCGTCAATATCGAGACTCTCCAGGATGAGGTGGAGCGCAGCCGTTCCACTGCTCACCGCCCAACCGAATCTGGTGCCCGTGTATTCGGCCACCATCTCTCCGAAACGCTTTGTGTACTCGCCGAGACTGAGCCTTCCGCTTTTTAAAACTTCCACTACTCTTTCGATATCCTGATCGTTTATATCCGGTCTTGATAACGGGATCATCGATATCACCTCGTCTCAATGATATCAAAAAATCCCCCTCCATCGGAGGGGGAAAGATCACCAAAGGGGGCTGTATTAACATTGAGGGGAGGTTCTCTATCTCTGGTATATGAAACTCACGAAGACTTTCGCTCCATTCCTATAAATGTAAAGGGCGATGTAGTCACCTTTCTCAGCAGAGGCTATAACTTTCTTAAAATCCTCTACAGAATTTATATCATACCTTTTGCCGTTCACGTACACAGTGGTGATGACATCCCCATTCTGGAGACCGAACTTCCCGCTGCTCTCCTTTACTATGACTCCGTTTATCTCTTCTGGGATCGAATAAGTTTCTCTGTCGGCCGGCGTGATGTTTGACACTGTGATGCCAAGAATATCGATTTTTTCTTCACCGGTCGTTGTTTTCTCTTCTTCAGATGAGGAACCGAACGTCACTTGAACCTTCATGATCTTTCCTTTTCTCTCTATGGTGAGAACGGCTGTGTCGCCCGGTTTGTAAGTGTGAATGATGGAGATCAGTTCTTCGTGACTTCTCACGTCCTGATCGTCAACTTTGAGGATCACGTCCCCTTCCTTGAGTCCGGCTTTTTCAGCGGGAGATCCTTTCTGAACGCTCGTTATCAGAGCACCGCTTGTAGATTCAAGCCCCAGAGCTTTTGCTGTTTCTTCGGTGAGGGTCATGACCGTCACACCGAGATAGGCTTTCTCAATTTTCTTCTGGGTGAGTATGGTGTCGAGGAATTTTTTCACTGTGTTGATCGGGATGGCAAAACCAAGGTTCACGGCTTCTTGAGGATTGACGATGGCGGTGTTTATACCTATCACTTCACCGTGTATGTTCAAAAGGGGTCCGCCACTGTTCCCCGGGTTGATCGCCGCGTCGGTCTGAATGAGCCCCACGTAGTAGCCATTCCCGTCCGGTTTTGGAATTCTCCTGCTGGTGGCACTGACCACCCCTACTGTCACCGTGTGTTGGAAACCGAGGGGATTTCCTATGGCTATCGCCCATTCACCGATCTTCACCTTGTCAGAGTCTCCGAATTCCAAATAGGGGAATTTCTTATCACTGGCTCTGATCTTTATGACCGCGATATCGAGTTCTTCATCTCCTCCTATGTATTCCGCATCGTATTTGCTTCCATCGAGCATGGTCACGGTGATGTTGTCCGCTCCACCGACCACGTGGTAGTTGGTGAGAACGTAACCTTCTGGGTCGAAGATGAAGCCTGATCCAAGGCTGGTAACCTGTCTTTCGAAACCGGGAGGAAGTTCACCGAACCATTTTTTGAAGAACTGTTCAAAATAAGGATCGAAGAAAGAAGTCTTCACCGTCTTCACAACGTCTATCTTCACAACGGCCGGTGCACACGCTTCGACCACGTTAACGATGGGACTCTCATAGTCGGGGTTGACGTATGGGAAAACACTGGTAAGTATCAGTGCTACAGCGATGGTCAGAAAGAGTTTCTTCATCTCCTACCCCTCCCTTCGAAAGGTTTCCGGTTTCTTAGACATACACCCTGAAAGACTGGTTCAAAAACGTGTGGTATGCTTAATATTAGTCGGGAAATCGGGAGGTAAAAAGGATGGGACTCTTTGACTTTCTGAAAAAGGGACTTCAAAAGACGAAAGAAACGTTTTTCGGGCGAGTGGTGAAGCTCCTCAAGGGAAGAAAGCTGGACGATGAAACCCGCGAGGAACTGGAAGAGCTTCTCATTCAGGCGGATGTGGGAGTCGAGACAACGGAGTACATCCTGGAGAGACTGGAAGAGAAAAACGGGGACGCTCTCGAGTCCCTCAAGGAGATCCTTCTGGAAATCCTGAACTTCGACACGAAACTGAACGTTCCTACCAAGCCACCGTTCGTGATCATGGTCGTCGGTGTTAACGGAACGGGAAAGACCACCTCCTGTGGAAAGCTCGCGAAGGTGTTTGCTGATGAAGGAAAGAGTGTGGTACTCGCCGCAGCGGATACTTTCAGAGCGGCCGCCATAGAACAGCTGAAGATATGGGGAGAACGTGTCGGTGCCACGGTGATAGCCCACTCGGAAGGGGCTGATCCGGCCGCCGTTGCTTTTGACGCGGTGGCTCACGCTCTCGCCAGAAACAAAGATGTGGTCATAATAGACACCGCAGGGAGACTTCACACGAAAAAGAATCTCATGGAGGAACTGCGAAAGGTTCACAGGGTTGTCAAAAAGAAGATCCCCGATGCCCCACACGAAACACTTCTCGTGATAGACGCCACCACTGGTCAAAACGGACTCGTTCAAGCAAAGATCTTCAAAGAAGCGGTGGATGTCACCGGTATAATTCTCACAAAGCTCGACGGAACCGCAAAGGGTGGAATAACCCTGGCCATCGCTCGAGAATTGGGGATTCCCATAAAGTTCATTGGTGTCGGTGAAAAAGCGGAAGACCTGAGACCTTTCGATCCTGAAACCTTCGTGGAGGTATTGCTTTCAGAATGAGCAAGTTCTGGGAAAAAGAATTCACCTGTCCTTTCTGTGGAACGAAGTTCAAAAAGAAGATGGTCTTCTTCGACTCCATAAAGATCAAAGCCAGGGATATCGACTTAAAACCTGTTTTTGAGGATGTCAACCCGATGTTTTACGAAGTGGTGACCTGTCCGAACTGTTATTTTTCCGCGTTCGATAAAGATTTCGAGACCATTACCATAAAAGGAGAAGAGACGGAAAGAAAGTTGAAAGAACTGCTCGAAGAAGCCCAGAGAAAAGTAGAGTTGAAAAACATGGAGAACCACACAGAAGCGATCAAGCGCTATGCTTTGAGTGGAATAGTGTATTCCGTTTTGAACCAGAGAAAAAAGGTTGCGATCTCTTATCTCAAGATCGCCTGGCTGTTCAGAGAATTGGGAAAAGCAGAAGAGGAAAAGCGCTATCTCGAAAGAGCTTTGAAGGAATTCGAAAGCCACTACAAGTACGACTATTACGAAGAATCGGACGAACCCATGATACTTTTCTATCTGGGTGTTTTGAACCAAATCTTGGGCAAAAGGAAAGAAGCCGCAAGGTGGTACGAACTCCTCCTGAGAAAGTACGACAGCAAATCCCTTTACGCGAAGGTGGGGAGAGAAAGATGGCTGGAATTAAGAAGATCCTAATGTTTTCTCTGATGCTGGTATTTCTTGCAGCCTGCGTTTCTCCTGAACTGAAGGAAAAATTGGACAATTTAGAAAACCAGATAAAACAGCTGAACGCTCAGATAGACTCCATTGAAAAGAAGATGCTGGACTTGGAAAATAAGGTGAAGGCACAGGAAAGTTCTCAGGAAGAACTGGAAGCGCTGAAAAGAGATGTGACATATCTCAAAGAGGATCTATCTTCCCTGCAAGAAGAGTTTTCCAGCAAAATAAGCGATCTCGAGAACAATTACTACTCCATCTCCATGAAACTTCCCGCTGTGGAAAAAGCCGTTTCCATCTTCTCCGAGATAGAAAACATAAAATCGAAGATCTCAGAATTAGAAAGAAAAGTGAGTATTGTTTCACTCGGAAGTTCTCCGGAAGTCTCAGAAGATCTGAAACACATCCTTCTTGATCTCGAAGAAAGGGTTTCCAATTTGGAAAAGAACGTTTCGGTGGTGGATCGAATAGAAGAGAGGCTGGAAAGTACTGAGAAACTTCTCTCCAAAGTGGCCTTGCGCGTTCTTTCACAGGGCGAAACGGAAGCGAAAGTGGTGAACGTTTCAAACGATGAGCTGGAAAGTAGAATTTCTGATATCGAGAAAAAGCTCTCCTATCTCGAAACAAATCAGAAAAATCTGGAACAGATCGTTCAAAACCTGAAAGAGCAGCAACCTTTCGGTTATGCAAACATAGATGTTGAAAGTTACTCACAGCAGCTGAAAAAGTACCTCGACGAATTCAGAAGACTCGTGAGGAGCTATGAAGTCGCGAGGATCCTTGGAATCGAGGAAGGATACGTGTTTGTAAGAGTGGAGCGGGGTGACACCCTCGCAAAGATCAGCGAGGCTTTCAACCTGGGTCCCGAAGGTGTGGAAAGAATCATGAAACTGAACGGTATAGACGATCCGAGGAAACTCGTAGCGGGGAGAATCATAAAGGTTCCCGTTACGAATCTTTCGACGAGTTTTCCCGTTGGAGAAAAGCCCGATCCAAAGGTGATCGTCTCCGGCTTTGGCCTGAAAACCGACGGAACTTTCTCCACGGGAGTTGAGGTGGAAAGCGATGGGCAGAAGGTAAAAGCCGCACTTCCAGGGCGAGTGAAGAGTGTGAGCAGTCAAACCGTCGTCATATATCATGGAAACGATGTAGAAACGGTGTACAGGAATCTCGTCGTAGTTTCGGTGAACACCGGTGATTGGGTGAAAGCGGGCGACACCATAGGATACGGTGGAAAGAACGTTGTCTTCGAACTGTATGTGGAAGGAGAACCTAAGGACCCCATGCTCCTTTTCTTTTCCAATATGGGAGAGTTCGAAATCAGTTTCTACACGGAGTGGGAAGATGGAAAATTACCGGAACACCCCGCCTTCAGACTCACAAAATCCGGCAAAATTCCTGAAGATTGGAAAACAGCGGCCGCGGATACCACCATCTTTCCCCTTGGTTCCGTTCTCTACATACCCGAACTCAGAGACACGCCCAGTGGTGGGGTTTTCGTTGTGGAAGACATCGGCGGGGTGATCAAAGGAAGAAAGATCGATATATACCTGGACAGCATAAGAGAGGCGCTCCAAAACAGAAAGATCGTATCCAGAGTCTTCGTGTGGAGGGATTGAAATGTTCACGATGCGAAGTGAGTACGCGCTCAGGCTCATGATCGTGATGGCAAAGGAGTACGGACACTACCTTTCGATGACAGAAATACTGGAGAAAGCGAAACAATCAGTCCCGAGAGAATTCGCAGAAAAGATCTTGTACACGCTGAAAAAAGCTGGACTGGTGAAGACAAGAAGAGGAAAGAGTGGTGGATACATGTTGGCACGTCCGCCAAAAGAAATAAGGGTTTCCGAGGTTGTTTTTCTTCTGGATAGAAAATCGAAGGTCTTCTTCGACATGCCCGGCTGTCCGGACGAGCTGGATTGCGTTATCAGGTCCCTTTGGAAAAGAGTAGAAAACGAGATAGAGAAGATTCTCAACGGTGTAACTCTCGAAGATTTGATAAAGGAACAGGAGGAGAAAATGAAACAATGAAGCCCGCTTCTGGCGGGCTCATTTTACTTTCAGACTGAGTTTTTCTTCAAAAAAGACCTTCTTTCCATCCACCTCGAACTCTTTTATCCCCGTTCTCTGACTGTACTCCCTCAAAACTTCCTCGATCTCTTTCTTCTCTGCCCTGAGTTCTTTCATGAGATCTTTGATCTCCACATACCTTCTCACCAACTGCTCAATGGTTGGGTTCTCCATGCGCTACACCTCCTCACAGATCGACAGCTTCTCTGTTGAATATAGATACTCTCCATCGTATTTTACCCTGAACACGCCGATCTCAACACCACTGTTCAAAGCGTGCCAGAAAATCTCTGAAAAAGCCGGATCAACGTTTCTGTTCGGAAGAAAACAGTTGCTCTCGAGAAAAACCAGAATCAACAGAAGAGCCTTGAAACCACTTTCCACAGACTTGATCAACTCCCCGATGTGTCTTCTTCCACGGCCTGTGGGTGCGTCTGGAAACATCGCGACGCCATCTTCTTCGTACGTGCATCCTTTCACTTCCACAAAGATCTTTTCGTCGATAAGGAAATCGAACCTGCTGTTTCCAAAGCGTTTCTCATTTTCTATCATGGAACCAGTGAACAGTTCTTCCAGAATTTTCCTGGCCACGATACTGTGGTAGCCTGAATGGACGAAGACGAATTCCCCTCTGTGTTCAACTGCCAGAAGGTCCCAGTTGGTCTTTCTCCGACCGGATTCTGCACGCTTCAGGAGAACTCTTTTTCCTTTTTCAAGAAGTGGGAGGCGCCCTGTGTTGTGGATGTGTATCGGAGTCTCTTTCTCTTCGACAAGAGCAACCCCTGTGAACTTACTCTTTCTTTCCAGAAAGATCCCTTCCGCATCAAATGGAAGTTTCAGTCTCATCTTTGAAGTACCTTTTCGATCCTTCCAAAAAACAAGGTGTGAAATCCATGGTCCTTGTAGAACTTATCGATGATTTCCACGGGAAGAATGAAAGGTTCCACGTTGTTTGCGAAGGTCACAGAACATTCGATCAACGTGTGGGCCTCTTTAATGGGAGCGGTGAATCCCTCTACCTCGTCTAAGTGGAGAAGTCCTTTCTTGAACTTGTCTTCTTGGTATCCACTCACCCGTCCAAAGTAATTCAGCGCCTCTCTGTATTCTTCGCTTAGAAAATTCAGGGTGAATCTTCTGCTCTCTTTGACAAGGCGCCAGGTGAATCTCTGAGGTCTGATAACCGTCACGAAATAATCCTCTGCCCACATCACACCGAAAAAGCCCCATCCGATGGTCATGCCGTTAACTCTGTTTCCCGCCTTGCTCGCCAGTATTACTCTTCCTTCTCTTAGATCTTTCAGCAATTCTTCGTACACGTTCATTCCCCCTTTTCAAAAGAAGATACACATCGAGCATTCTGTCTACGGGGCGTCTCAGAGTGACGGAAAGAGTACTCAACACAAAGACCCTGAATGGGATGTATTGTTTCACCTTGACTTTTCTCAACAAGAACACTGAGGAGAATCTGAAGATTCCTGCCATCAAAAAGAGTAACTGAAGGCCGAAGATTTCGAAACCGTTGAGATTTACGTAAATACCAGAGAGAAATTTCGCCGTGATTCCTCCTGCGAATGAGCCTATAAGACTTCCAGCGCTGGCAAAAGACGCGTTCAGACCGAAGAAAATGGGATCGGACTCGAAAGCAACCTCCATAGGAAGGATGGCGAGTGACAGGTTTATGGCAGACCACGCAATGGAAGAAAGTAAAGCGTCCGCTATCATGAGAGTTCTGTAAGTAGTGGTGTTCATGAAGAACCACATACCGGAGACGAAAGAAGCAAGGATGATACCGAACTCGGCTATCGTTTTGTGCCCGGCCTTGTCAGATATCTTTCCCAGAATCCTGTAAACCAGCATCGCCACAAAGTTATTAACAATCATCATGTAAGCGATATACGTGTAATTTACCCCCAGGTTCTTCAAAAGATGGTAGTGATAGAAGGCAGAAGAGAACGTGACCGCCATGTTCCAGTAAAAAGTGAAGAAGACAAACTTCATAAAGTTTTCGTCCTTGAACACCACTTTGAGAGGTATTCCCGTACCTGTTTCCTTAACTGGAACGTCCGGTATTTTGTTCATGGCGAAGATAGAAAGAACGGTTCCCGCTGTGGATATGAGAAGCACAAGAACGAATCCCGAAGAAAAATGATCGACTATAGAAGAATAGAGGTATATTATGAGGGCGTTCCCTATGGAGAGAAACATGTTTCTGTTTCCAAACACCCTTCCTCTTTCCTCTGGAGGAACAAGATCTCTCATCCAGGAGTTCCATGTACTGCTGGAAAGAGCCGCGAAGACCTGAGAGATCATAAGCGCAACGATGAAAATCAACGGTTCTGCTTTTCCAAGCAGTAGGAAAACGACAAGAGAAGCGAAACTGAATCTACTGAAAGCGTTGAACACGTTGACCAGAAAACGCCTCTTCTTGTATTTCTGAACAAAGAAGGAGGCAAACAACTGAAAAAACTGCATCATGGGAGGAATTGCGGCAGCGACACTCAGGAGAAACTCGTCCAGGTTGAAAAGCATCGCAAGACCTGTGAACACAGGTCCCTGTACTAAAAGCGCGTAGAACAGTGAAAAGACACCCTCGAGCGTGAGAAAGAGATAGGCCTTTTTCATGGATTGGGTCTCCAGAAGAAACGTCCCGTCCTTTTCTTGTACACAATCTTTGCCATCGTGTAGCATCCAAGAAGATCGAATACGAGATCCAGCATGGTGTCGTCCAGCCCTTTTTGTGTGTTATAGCCGGGCAGTATTTCGTCCGTTATGAATTCGGCTATTTCCCACAGAACTCCGGAAAAGACCCCGAGCAGGAATGCCATCAAAACGGCACCCGGAACCTCGTCCCAGAATCTCGATTTTTTCGTCAGAATCTGGTAGAAAAAGTACGTTATGACGAAAGATCCGTAGAAGTGAAGTATTTTGTCCCAGAAGAAAATTCTCTCGTAGAAGTTCAAAAACTGTCCCATCACAGAGTGGAAAAATATCGATGAAGAGAGCATCAACTTCGTTTTTTCAGGTATCTCCTGATGGATTATTTTCTCATAGATGTACGGTGAAAAACCACCGAGCCAGAATATGAAATATCCTATCGTTTCAACGATTCTGGTTCGAATAATGGAAAAAACAACTGGAATTCCCAGAAGGGTCACTAAAACTCTGTTAAATTTTTCTTCTCGCTTCTTCACCGGTACTTCGTTTATTTTCTCATCACCTCCATGTGCTATTATATTTCACTGGAGGGATGAAAAGATTGAAATATCTGTTACTCTTCTTCGCAACGTTTCTTTTCGACAACTCGGGCACTCCCGTTCCTATTCTAACAGCAACAGCGCTGATTTCCATCGGGAAACTGAAGGTTTTTTCATCTTTCCTTGCGATCTATCTGGGGCTTTTGAGCTGGGATACTCTGACGTTTTTTGCTGGAAAAAAGCTCAAATCGGTGTCTTTCAATCTCAGGTGGAAATTCGTACGAAAGGTTCTCATAGAGTTCTTAAACATCTACATTTCTTCAGAAAAAATACTGCTGCCGCTTTGCAAATTCGTTCCCTGGGTGGGCAAGTTCACCCCGTTTCTGGCAGGCTACACGGGAAGAAACCTCCAAGCACTCCTCATCGTATGGCTTGGAGGCTTGCTCTACGAGAGTACTTTCTTTTTCTCCAGCCTGATAGCTGGAAGAGTTTTCCTGAAATTTTCAAAAATTCTGGGAATCGTTCTTTTTGCAGTTGTAATACTTGTTTATCTTCTCTGGAAGAGAAGAATTTCGAAAGACATTGTGAGGCATCGGGAATAGATCATCTAATGTTCAACCTTTCTTCTGCCGCTTTGAGAATCGCCTCCAGCATCTCTGCGTAAGACATCCCCGCGATCTTTGCCATTTTCGCAAGATGTCCATCCCAGCACCATCCAGGATTCGGATTCACTTCAAGAAGTTTCGGATTACCATCGGCATCGAGTCTCCAGTCGAATCTGCAGTAATCTCTACACTCGAGTCTTTCAAAGAGTTTCAAACAACAATCGATGATGAACTTCTCCGTTTCTTCAGGGAGATCCGCAAGGATGGACTTTATGTTCCAGTACGGGGAATCCGGCAGCCACTTCGCTTCGTACCCGCATATCCTCGGAAGCTCTGGAGGGAGTGCGGAGTAGTCTTCCTCTATTATCGGCAGCACTATGTAAGAATCCGGTGGATTTCCTATTATACCCACACTCAGATCCTTTCCCGTCAGGAATTCTTCGACCAACACAGGCTTGTCGTAACCGAACTTATCCCTTATCTCTGAGACGGCATTTATGAGTTCTTCCGGTGTGTACACAACACTTCTCTGCGTTATTCCAAAACTGGAATCTCCAAAGTTGGGTTTCACGATGGCAGGGAAAGAAAACGGTAGTTCGAAAGTGGTGTCTTCTGGCTTGATAAAAACAGCCCTCGGGACAGGAATCCCCATCTCCCTTGCAATTCCTCTGATGAGAGACTTATCGTAACAGAGGACAAGCGTCTGGGGGCCAGAACCAGTGTAGGGGATTCCCAGCATCTCCAGAAGCGCCGGAACGTGGGCTTCTTTCCTGGGATCGTTGTTGAAACCTTCGTCGCACAGGTTGAAGACATAATCTATTTTCCCTTTCAGCTTCATCAGATCGGTGATTAACGTGTCGTGATTATCGAGATAGGAAAAGTTGTACCCTTTCAAACTTCTGAGAGCCGCTTTCATCTGATCGATGGTGTAAAAATCATCTTCATCGAAAATCGACTTCGGTTTCAGGGGATCGGGTTTTCTGGGATCTCCCAGAACGACCACCACGTTCTTCGTAACCTTCTCGGTTTTCTTTTTGACAGGTGTCCATTCTTTTTTCGCAACGGCCGTTACTAAGATCCTTCTTTCCATCATTCCAAGATCCTGATTTCTCTGCGATGCGGGGGAGAGCTCACCATGGAATTTCACATCGCTGAATCCCGCCGCTTTCAGAAGATGTTCCAGTTCTTCATGCGTGTAAAGACGCTCCGCGTAGAACTGATCTGCTATAACTCCTTTTTCAGCGTTGACAATCACCTCACGTGAAATGAGTCTTTTCCCATCGACTGAAAGAGATCGTTCTCTACAAACGAAATGTTTCTTATCTATCCATTCCCAGGATCTTGGCTGGAAGTTGTTTTTCAAATACTCTCCATTCGCCACATCGATGAGAACTCTTCCCCAAGGCTTCAAAACTCTGAAAACCTCTTTGAGAACTTTTAAATCCTCCTCCACAGCTTCAAAATAACCGAAACTGTTACCGAGGATCAACACCACATCGAACGTGTCAGTAGAGTACGGTAGTTTTCTTGCATCTCCTTCCCTGAACCTGACGTTCAATCCCTCTTTCTTTGCCTGATTTTTCGCTCTTTGAATCAGATAGTGAGAACGATCGAGTCCCTCGACGTTTCGGAAGCCGCGTCGTGCCAGTTCGAGGGAATGCCTGCCGTGGCCACAACACAGATCGAGGATACGATCATCCCGGGAGAGATTCAACACACGTGAGAACAGGTCTACTTCTTCTCTGGTGATGTTTATATCGTCCACCACATCCGCATCTGTTTTCAGATAGAGCGAATTGAAGATACGACTCCACCAGTCGGGTTCCACATGTTCTTCCAGATCCGCAACAGGACCAAGAAATCTTCTGTACTTCTTCTGAATGTTCCTCTTAGGAGATCCGTTGTTCTTCATCTTTTAAATTCCCCCCTGGGTAATTTGTGATTTTCTGAAAGTATTTATTACTCTGATTATCATTACATCTCAATCGACTGTCCAGATAATTTATTATTAAGCAATGATTAAATAAGTATTAAGTTACGAATCACAGCCACTTCTTTTTCCTGAAGTAGATCACCATGATGACAGCGATCACACCCATGACAACGAGAATCACGGGATAGCTCCATCTCCATTTGAGTTCCGGCATGTATTCGAAGTTCATTCCGTAGATACCCGCTATGAAGGTGAGAGGCATGAAGATCGTCGCTATGATGGTGAGCACCTTCATCACTTCGTTTGTTTTGTTACTTACACTCGAAAGATACACATCAAGAAGACCGCTCACGATGTCTCTGAAGGTTTCTACGGTGTCTGCAATCTGGATAGTGTGATCGTATACATCTCTGAAATATGGGACCGTTTCTTTTTCTATAAGAGGAGGAACATCTCTGTAAAGAGAACTCAACACTTCTCTCAACGGCCAGATCGTCTTTCTAAGTTCAACCAGATTTCTCTTGAGTTGATGTATCCTCTGAACTGTCTCTTTTTCAGGTCTTTCGAGCACTTCTTCCTCCAGTATATCAATCTCATCGTCGATCTTCTCCAGCAGGACAAAATAGTCATCCACCAGTGCATCTATCAGTGAGTAGAGGAGATAATCCGCTCCCTTCTTTCTTATGATTCCCCTGTTGTATCTGATTCTTTCCCGTACAGGATCGAACACGTCCCCTCTCTTTTCCTGAAACATGAGAACGCAGTTTTTTGTGAGTATCAAACTGACCTGCTCCGATTCCAGTTCATGAAGATTTTCATCATAGGTGAACATCTTCAGAACGATGAACACGTAGTTCTCAAAAAACTCCACTTTCGGTCTCTGATGCACATTGAGGATGTCTTCGAGCACGAGAGGGTGAATACCAAAGAACTCACCTACCCTTTGAACCACATCCGTCCTGTGTATGCCTGTTATGTTTATCCAGGTAGGTGTTGAAGAATCTCTAAAGGAAAGGACGGATTCAACATCTGTGGTTTTGAACTCGCGAAATTCCTCTACGGAGTAATTCATCACTTCGATCTCAAAATCTTCCCTGTACTTCCCTGTGTAAACGAGCGTTCCTGGAGGGAGACCTTTCTTAGCAGACAGCCTCTTTTCCTCCACTGCGATCCCTCCCGATCTTTTTGATCCTATTTTAAAACAAAAGGCGCACCCAAAGGTGCGCCTGCCTGAATTGTTGAATCTTCACTTGAGGAATTTCGAAACGAACGGCGAAGTTTCACCACGTCTCATGAAATGGCCAGATGGCCCCTCTCCGAGGAACTCGGAGAACCAGGATTCGTGTTCGATCTCTTCGTTCAAAATTGCAAGAGACAGTTCGTAGGTCCTGTGATCTTTACCCGCGGTCATGTTGCATATCTCGGTGTACCCTTTCACCGCGCATCTTTCAGCGGCAACGAGCACCCTCAGAATCTCCTGAACAGTTGGTTTGTCCGGAAGTCTTGCTGGTGGACATGCAGAGAGATCGTGGAACTCCTTCATACAATCTGGAAGTTTCCCACCGAGCTCGTAGATTCTGGGAACAAGCGCTTCGAAGTGATTTCTGTCTTCGATTCTTGCAACTTCCGCAATCTCTTTGATGGTTTCTCCCTCAAGTCCTATGAGGTTCGCTCTCAAGATGGTGTAGTAGTAATAAGTTGTGAGTTCGGCCGCCGCATTCTTGATCAGAAGCTCCAGCAACTTATCGACATCAACCCCTGCTTTTTCCACCATTTCCCTCGCCACTCTCGCCATAGTAACACCTCCTGCTCACTCTCTCGACTCAGTACGCGTTCTTTTCGTGTTTGTAACAAATCGTAGTTGTTCTATTTTTACTTCGAAGTTTCATTCATTGTATCACATCCAACAGATAATTCAACCTGTTTTTTTCTCATCAGATAGATCGCCACATCCGTGTTCTTTCTGATTGCTTCTTTTATCGCTTCTATGTTCTTCTCCGACTTCACAAGGGTTTTCCACGAGTAAACGTGCCAAAGTTCGTGAAAATCGGAGTTCGCCACGTATCGATACTTTTTCACACCAACAGAGTTGAACAGGTCATCACGATTCGCGACTTCCCACGCGTCGAACATGTCCTTGAAACGCTCCATGTTCGCCCAGAGATACCAAGAAAGGTGTTCTTCATCCTGCTTTTTTCTATCCGGATGCGCGGCTATAACAAGAGCGTTTTGCTCCTTCAACTTCTCCACAATTTCTTCTACAGGCAGTGAAGGATCTACGTACTCCTTCACATCCACGGCGACTATGTGGTACAGATCCGTGTTGTTCGTGATTTCGACACCCGGTATGAGGATCATTCCATATTCTTCCCAGGCCCTTTTCTGTTCTCTCCAGAGAAGTTTCAAATAATCCTGAAACTCATCTTCTGTGATCGCTCCGAGTGGTTCACCGCTCCTCTTTCTTTGCTCGAGGGTTCTTCGGTCGACTATATGATCTGTTATGGCAACCACGTCCACTCCATGTTTTCCAAACAGATCCACCACTTCTCCCAGAGGAAGATGCCCGTCACTCATGTTCGTGTGTACATGGAAATCACAAAGAAGCCATTCCGTATCGGTTCTCATTGATCGTCACCTCCTTGTTCAGTTTAGAAAATGATGTTTAAGCTACTGTTCAGTAATTTCTAGAACTTCGCATTTATTGCATGAAAATTCTCAAATTTCAAATGTTTATTCCAAATTAAAGTCCTGTGACTTTCCTTTAATTCAAAGTAAAGAAAAAGATGGGAGGTCCTTTCAGCGGGTATAATCTCTGAGAAAGGGAAGGAGGTGCAGCATGTCCAAGAAGGCACTTCTCGCTTTAGAAGATGGTTCGTTTTTTTTTGGACAGAGTCTTGGTGCAGAGGGTGAAACTTTTGGTGAGCTGGTCTTCAACACGGGAATGACAGGCTATCAGGAAGTCCTCACCGATCCCTCCTACACCGGTCAGATCGTCGTCATGACCTACCCGGAAATAGGAATCTACGGAGTGAACGACGAAGACGTAGAATCAGATGGAATAAAAGTTGCCGGTTTTGTTGTCTACAGAAGCGTGGATACCCCTTCCAATTGGAGAGCCACTATGTCTTTCCCCGATTACCTGAAAAAGTACAACATCGTGGCCATAGAAGGAGTGGACACCAGAGCACTCACCAGGAAAATTCGAGTGAAAGGTGCTATGAAAGGTGCCATATCGACCGTTGATCTCGATCCGGATTCCCTTGTAAAACGGGTGAAAGAAAGCCCCAGTATCGTTGGAAGGGATTTAGCCGGTCTTGTTTCACCGAAGGAAGTTATCGTAGAAAACCCGGAAGGAGATTTCTCAGTGGTGGTACTCGATTCCGGTGTCAAATGGGGTATTCTCAGAGACCTGAAGAGAGTGGGAGCAAAAGTGATGAGAGTTCCTTACAGTGTTGATATAGACGACATCAAAAAGTTGAATCCCGACGGTGTTCTGATCTCGAACGGTCCCGGTGATCCCGCCGCCCTTTTGAAAACCGTCAGATTGATCAAAGACCTTCTGAAAGAAGAAATTCCACTCGCGGGGATCTGCCTTGGGCATCAGCTCCTTGGCCTCGCTGTTGGCGGAAGGACTTACAAGATGAAATTCGGTCACAGAGGCATCAACCATCCCGTTAAAGATCTGAGAACCGGTCGTGTTCTGATCACAACGCACAACCACGGCTTCGCTGTGGATCCAAAGAGTTTCGGCCTTCCAGAACTGGGAAGCGAAGATCAGGACGCGAACGTTCTCACGAAAAATCTTCAGAAGATATCTGTCCTCGAAGGAATCAGTCCTCAGGGAATAAAAGTCGAGATCACCCACATCTCCCTGAACGACGGAACGATGGAAGGAATGAGGCTGGTTGATTATCCAGCCTTTTCTGTTCAATATCACCCCGAAGCCTCTCCCGGACCTCACGATGCCAAGTACTTTTTCGAAGAATTCAAACGCCTCATAAAGGAGGTAAGGTAATGCCGAAGAGAGAAGACATAAAGAGGATCCTCGTTATAGGATCCGGTCCGATCACAATCGGTCAGGCTGCGGAGTTCGACTATTCAGGCACTCAGGCTCTGAAGGCTCTCAAAAGCGCCGGCTACGAGGTGATCATAGTTAACTCCAACTCCGCAACCATAATGACAGATCCGGAGTTTTCCGATGCCGTTTACATAGAACCTCTAACGGTGGAGTTCCTCGAAAAGATCATTGAAAAAGAAAGACCGGATGCCCTGCTCCCCACCCTCGGAGGACAGACCGCCCTGAATCTCGCTGTGGAACTTGCCGAAAGGGGAATCCTCGATAAATACGGTGTTCAGTTGATCGGTGCAAAGCTCGACTCGATAAAGAAGGCCGAGGATAGAGAACTCTTCAAGGAGACCATGGAAAAGGCAGGCCTTGAGGTTTTGAGAAGCAGGCTCGTGAACAATCTCGCCGATGCACTGGAAACGGCAAGAGAATTCGGCTACCCCGTCATAATAAGGCCGAGTTTCACCCTGGGTGGAACGGGTGGTGGAATCGCGTTCAACGAAGAAGAACTGAGAGACATCGTAACAAAGGGTCTCATCGAAAGCCCGGTCCACACGGTCCTCATAGAGGAGTCAGTCCTCGGCTGGAAGGAGTACGAACTCGAGGTGGTAAGGGATGGAGCAGGAAACTTCATCGTGGTGTGTTCCATAGAGAATCTCGATCCCATGGGAATACACACCGGAGATTCCATAACGGTGGCACCCGCACAAACACTCACGGACGTTGAGTACCAGAGAATGAGGGATGCGGCTTACAAAGTGATCGATGCGATCGGTATAGAGACGGGTGGATCGAACATTCAGTTCGCCGTGGATCCAGAGACCGGTAGGATGGTCGTCATAGAGATGAATCCAAGGGTCTCCAGGTCGTCCGCACTGGCATCTAAGGCGACGGGCTATCCCATCGCGAAGGTCGCAGCTCTCCTTGCTGTTGGTTTCACTCTTGATGAGATACCGAACTACATCACCGGCAAAACGATGGCCGCCTTCGAACCTTCAATAGACTACGTCGTGGTGAAGATACCGAGATTCCAGCTCGAAAAGTTCCCCGGGGCCGACCCAAGACTGAACACCCAGATGAAGTCCGTAGGAGAAGTGATGGCGATAGGTAGGACCTTCAAAGAAGCCCTGGGAAAGGCCCTCAGATCCCTCGAACTCGATGCCGCTCCCAAACTGGATCTTGAACACATAAGGGAATATCTTGCAAATCCAACGCCGGAAAGGATCTCCTACGTCTTCGCCGCGTTCAGAAACGGAATGGATGTAGAAGAGGTGCACGAACTCACTAAGATCGACAGATGGTTCCTCAGAGAAATGAAAGCGTGTATAGAACTCGAGGAGGAGCTGAAATCGAAAAAATTCGACGTGGAGATCTTGAAGAAAGCAAAACAGTGGGGATACTCAGACAGGGAAATTGCAGAGATATGGGGTGTTTCAGAAAAAGAAATCAGAAAGATGAGAGAAAACAACCGGATCTTTCCCGTCTACAAGATGGTGGACACCTGCGCTGCTGAGTTCGAAGCACAGACTCCGTATTACTACTCCACCTACAACGGCGTTGAGAACGAAGCGATACCTTCAGACAGAGAGAAGATCATGATTCTGGGATCCGGTCCCAACAGGATAGGTCAGGGAATAGAATTCGACTACACGAACGTCCACGGGGTGTGGGCCTTCCAGGAAGAAGGATACGAAACCATAATGGTCAACTCCAACCCCGAAACCGTTTCGACTGACTACGACACTTCAGACAGGCTCTACTTCGAACCGCTCACCGTTGAAGATGTTCTGGAGATCGTGAGGAACGAAAAACCGAAAGGAGTGGTGGTGGCGTTCGGCGGTCAGACACCACTGAAGATAGCGAGACACCTCGTAGAAGAGAAGGTGAACATCATAGGAACGAGCTTCGAATCGATCGAGATCGCCGAAGACAGAGAAAAATTCGCTAAGCTTTTGAAACAAATCGGGTTGAAGTGCCCTCCATTTGGAACGGCATCGTCCGTGGAAGAAGCGTTGAGGGTAGCGGAAAGCCTTGGATACCCCGTTCTTGTGAGGCCGAGCTACGTGCTCGGAGGAAGGGCCATGGCCATTGTGGACACTCCTCAGGAACTCGAAATGTACGTCAAGGAAGCGGCCGTTGTCTCACCGGGATACCCCGTTCTGATAGACAAATTCCTCGAAGACGCGATAGAACTCGACGTGGATGTCGTGTCGGATGGAAAATACGTGTGGATAGCAGGATTGATGGAGCAGATAGAAGAAGCCGGAATCCATTCGGGAGATTCCGCGTGTGTTCTGCCCCCGGTGAGTCTTTCTGAGAAACTCGTGGAAGAGATAGAAAAGACCGTCTACAAGCTGGTAAAAGCGCTGAAGGTTGTGGGAGTTGCCAACATACAGCTTGCGGTGAAAGACGATGAGATCTATATCATAGAGGCGAATCCCAGGGCATCGAGAACGGTTCCCTTCGTGAGCAAAGCGATCGGTATTCCCGTGGCAAGAATCGCCGCCAAAATCATGGTGGGAAGAAATCTGCCAGAGCTCCTCTCAGAGTACTTCCCCTATCCCACAAGACCAGGGATAAAAGTCGATAAACTGGGAGAGAGCGAGATCCTCCCGACTCCCTGGCCGAAGATGTTCTCCGTGAAAGAGGTGGTGATACCGTTCCACAAATTCCCGGGAACGGACGTGCTTCTCGGACCGGAGATGCGTTCCACAGGAGAAGTCATGGGAATCGGTGAAGATTTCGCAGAGGCATTCGCGAAGGCTCAGATAGCCGCCGGGAACCCTCTGCCACCAACGGGAGCCATCCTCGCAACCGTCGCGGACAAAGACAAGAGGGAAGCCGTTCCTCTCTTGGCTCACCTCGCGGATATGGGCTTTGAGATATACGCAACCAGAGGAACGGCAAAGGCTCTGCAGTCACACGGTGTGGAAGTGAAGGTTGTTCCAAAGGTGGGAGAAGGAAGACCGGACGTGATAGATCTTCTGGAGCAGGGAAAGATCTCCCTCGTCGTGATCACCCAATCCAGTGATGAGCCTGCGCTTGTCGCCGTCTCTCACGGAAAAGAACCTTTCAAAGTTGAGGGAAGAAGAACGGTGGGATACATGATAAGAACCACGGCGTTGAAGAGGAAAATCCCATATCTGACCACAATCGAGTCACTCAGAGCGGCGGTGGCAGCGATCAGAAAGATGAGGAAAGACTCCATCGTGAAGGTAAGAAGACTCACGGATACATGGAAAATGTGAAGGGCCCTGAAGGGCCCTTCACCATATTTCTTCGAGTTTTTTACATACGAGGTCTCCCATCTGAGAGGTCGAAACTGCCTTTTCTGGATCCTCTGCGATGTCTCTGGTTCTGTATCCCTCTTCTATAACCAGCTCAACCGCCCTTTCTATCTTTCTTGCCTCTTCTACCATTCCAAAGGAGTGTTCAAGCATCATAGCGAGAGAAAGGATCTGTGCGATCGGGTTGGCGATGTTCTTTCCGGCTATGTCGGGAGCAGACCCCCCTGCTGGTTCGTAGAGGTTTTTGTCACCGAAAGATGCGGACGGCAGAAGACCAAGAGAACCAGGAAGCGCCGCGCTCTCGTCCGAGAGAATATCTCCGAACATGTTCGTTGTGAGAATCACGTCGAACTGCGATGGTTTCAGGATGAGCTGCATGGCAGCGTTGTCCACGTACATGTGTGTCAGCTCCACGTCGGGGTATTCTTTCGCTACTTCGTTCACGACCTTTCTCCACAGCATGGAACTGTAGAGGACGTTCGCTTTGTCGACGGAAGTGACCTTTTTTCTTCTGTTTCTTGCGATTTCGAAGGCAGTTCTCGCAATCCGTTCCACGGTCTTTCTGTCGTAGATCATGGTGTCGAATCCTTTTTCCTCATCCAATCCCCTTGGTTGACCGTAGTAAATCCCGTAGGAGAGTTCTCTGACGGTCACAAGATCGATCCCGGATCCGATCACCTTTTCTTTCAGGGGAGAGACATGAACAAGGGATCTGTAGACCTTTATCGGTCTGATGTTCGCATAGAGATTGAGCATCTTCCTCAGGGCGAGGAGACCCCCTATTTCCGGTCTCTTCTCTGGAGGAAGATCGTCCCATTTGGGTCCTCCAACACTTCCAAGAAAGATCGCGTCGGCTTCTAAACATATCTTTTTTGTCTCTTCAGGAAGAGGCTCACCGAATCTGTCTATGGCATCTCCTCCGATGTGTCCAAAGACTTTCTCAAAGGTTTTCCCTGTTTTCTTTTCTACCACCTCGAGCACTTTCAGGGCTTCTCTTACAACCTCGGGACCTATGCCGTCTCCAGGCAAAACCGCTATCTTCATCCGTCACTCCCCCACTTCTTTGAGACAGTATTCGAGCCATCCACCCGCTTCCATGATCTTCATGAGAAACTCGGGATAAGGTCTTATTCTGTACTCTTTGCCCTTGGTGAGATTCCTCACCACTCCGTTTTCCAGATCCACCTCTGCCATGTCGCCCTCTTCGAATTCGTCAGCTTCTTTCAGTTCGACGATGGGAAGACCGATGTTTATGGCGTTTCTGAAGAAAATCCTTGCAAAAGACTTGGCTATAACACAGGAGATTCCAGCCGCCTTTATGGCAACGGGAGCGTGTTCTCTCGAAGAACCACATCCGAAGTTCTCCCCTGCCACGATGATCGAGCCTTTTATATCGTCCCGTCTTCCAAAGCCGGGCCTTGCGTCCTCCATACAGTATTTCGCGAGTTCCTGAGGGTCCGAAGTGTTGAGGTACCTGGCCGGTATGATCTCGTCCGTGTTCACGTTGTCCCCAAAGACGAAAACCTTTCCTTTTATCTTCACCACCATCACCTCACAACTTTCTCGGATCTGCGATGTATCCCTTTATTGCGCTGGCCGCGGCAACGGCAGGAGATGCCAAGAAGACCTTGCTGTTCGGATGTCCCATCCTTCCGACGAAGTTCCTGTTCGTCGTGGATATTGCAACTTCTCCTTCCGCGAGCACTCCCATGTGTCCACCAAGACAGGGACCGCACGTGGGTGTGGAAACAGCACAGCCCGCGTCGATGAAGATATCGATGAGTCCTTCCTTTAGAGCCTGTTTGTAAACCTTCTGCGATCCCGGAATTATGATGCATCGAACGTCCGGTGATACTGTTCTTCCCCTCAGAATCTGTGCAGCGAGTCTGAGGTCTTCTATCCTTCCGTTGGTACAGCTTCCTATCACTACCTGATCTATCTTTATCCTCTCTTTCTCCGCTTCAGAAACATCCTTCGCGTTGGATGGGAGGAATGGATAGGCAACCTGAGGTTCGAGTTTAGAAAGGTCCATCTCCACTTCTCTCACGTACTTCGCATCTTCGTCAGGGTACATCTCTTCCACTTCTATGCCTCTTTCTTTCTCGTAGGCAATGGTGATTTCGTCTACCGGAAACAGTCCCGTCTTTCCTCCCGCCTCGATCGCCATGTTCGAAACGGTGAAACGGCCGTCCATACTGATCTCTTTCACACCGGGTCCGGAGAATTCTATCGCCTTGTAGTTGGCCCCATCTACTCCCAGTATGGAGATGAGCTTCAACACGAGGTCCTTGGCAGTCACCAGATCCCCGAACTTCCCACGAAGAGTCACCTTTATGCTCTCAGGGACACGAAACCACACCTTGCCTATGAGGTAGAAGCCCGCTATGTCGGTGGACCCCACCCCGGTCGCGAACGCTCCAAGGGCTCCGTAGGTACAGGTGTGCGAATCTGCGCCTACCACGAGATCTCCAGATTTTACGATTCCTTCTTCTGGAAGCAGCACGTGTTCAATTCCCATCCTGCCTATTTCAAAGAACTTTTCGATCCCCTGCTCTCTTGCGAATTCTCTCATCATCTTTACCTGCATAGCAGACTTTATGTCCTTGTTGGGGGTGAAGTGATCCGGAACGAGCACCACTCTGTCCGGATACTTCACTTTCTTTCCACCGTACTCCTTGAACTTCTTTATCGCAAGCGGAGCCGTTATGTCGTTTGCAAGGGCGACGTCTGGCTCCAGAAGGAGAAATTCTCCCGGTTCCACCTTTCTTCCCGCTTTTTGGGAGAGTATCTTTTCTGCAAGTGTCATATCACTCAGCACCTCCGTTTTTTCTGAGAAAACCTTTGGCGATGAGGTACTTGTTTATCGCGTTTATGTAAGCTATCGCGGAAGCCTCCACTATGTCCGTGGAGACACCCCTTCCACTGTAGAGTTCACCGTTTATTCTCAACGTGAGTTTGACCTCTCCCTGTGCGTTCTTTCCAGTTCCAACCGCCTGAATTATGTACTCCTCGAGCTTCGGTTGAATACCGAGCGCTTTGTCTATAGCCTTGAAGATAGCATCCACTGGACCGTTTCCTGCCTCTGCTGCTTCTTTCTTTTCATCTCCAACCTGAAGCACGACCGCCGCGGTTGGAAGCAGCGTGTTTCCGGTGTGTACATGGAAGTGAACGAGCTTGTAACCGTTGATGGGCTCCCTCAAAACTTCCGAGACGATCGAGAAAAGATCATCGTCGTAAACCTCTTTCTTTCTGTCGGCGAGTTCTGTGAACTTCTCGAACACTTTCTGGAAGGTCTCTTCGTCGAGTTTGATGCCGTAGCTCTCCAGCTTCTTTCTGAGGGCGTGCTTTCCGGAGTGTCTTCCAAGCACGAGCGTCTCGGAAGACCTGCCGATATCGGATGGTTTCATGATCTCGTAGGTCTCCCTGTGTTTCAGCACACCATCCTGGTGTATACCCGACTCGTGAAGGAACACGTTCTCTCCCACTATGGGTTTGTTTCTGGACGGGATGAGCCCCGTTATATGTGTGAGGAGCCTGGAAGCGGGGTATATGAGCTCTGTCTTTATACCCGTCTCGTAGGGAAGTTTGTCTTTCCTCACCTTGAGGATCATCACGAACTCTTCCAGGGCACAGTTTCCTGCCCTCTCTCCGATACCGTTCAGAGTCACTTCGACCTGGGTGGCTCCGTTCTGAACGGCAGCGAGGGAGTTCGCCACAGCGAGTCCAAGATCGTTGTGACAGTGCACAGAAAGATCGACATTCTCTATACCGGGCACACCCTCTCTCAAGGTCTTTATGAGTTCTCCAAACTCATCGGGAAGGGCGTACCCCACCGTGTCCGGAACATTGATCGTAGTAGCTCCGGCTTCGATCGCCGTCTTGTAGGCTTCTATCAAAAAGGGAACCTCCGTTCTCGAAGCGTCTTCCGCCGAGAACTCCACAAGGTCGAAGAACTGTTTTGCGTAGCCGACGTATCTTCTGATCCTCTCGAGGATTTCCTCTTTCTCCATTCTCAGTTTGTATTTTCTGTGAATCGGAGAGGTCGCTATGAAAACGTGTATCATACGTTTGTCTTTTGGTCGATCCTTGAGAGCCTCGTACACCGCGTCTATGTCCTTTTCAACACACCTTGCGAGTCCCACCACTATGGGTTTCTGAACGGCGCTCGCAACTCTTTTTACAGCTTCAAACTGCACGGGAGATGAAACGGGAAACCCAGCCTCGATGAGATCGACACCGAGATCCTCTAACATGAGTGCCATTTCTACTTTTTCCTCAACCGACATCGAAGCCCCTGGGGATTGCTCTCCATCCCTCAACGTTGTATCGAAGATCTTAATTCTCCTCATCGTTTCTCATCTCCTCTTCATCCCTGTGAAGCTTGTACTCTAAGGATTCGAGAAGAGCGGTCCAGGAAGCCTCTATGATGTTTGGTGAGACACCAACAGTTCCCCACCTTCTCTTTCCATCGCTGGACTCTATGAGAACCCGTGTTGTCGCTCTGGTACCCGCCTGCTCGTTCAGGATTCTCACCTTGTAGTCTGTGAGTTTCGTGTCTTTCAGAGACGGATAGAATTTTTCGAGGGCCTTTCTCACCGCTCTGTCGAGCGCTTCTACCGGTCCTTCTCCTTCTGCCGCGGTGTGTTCAAAGGGTTCGTCGTGTCCCAGTTTTTTTGCAACTTCGTCCGGGACTCTGACCTTCACGGTTGCTTCGGAGAAACTCTCCTCATCCCTGTTCTTTATGGTCATCACGGTGAAGCCGAGAAACTCAAAGTACTTCTTTCTTTTCCCAAGCATATCCCTGACAAGGAGTTCAAAAGATGCTTCCGCTCCTTCGAAATGGTATCCCTGCGCTTCCAATTCCTTGATCTTTTCGAGAATCTCCCTGACCTTGGGCGATGATTCATCTACTTCGAATCCCATTTCTCTTATCTTCTCCAGCACGTTGCTCTTACCGGAAAGCTCTGAGATGGATATGATCCTTCTGTTTCCCACAAGCTCTGGGTTGATGTGCTCGTAAGTCCTTGGATCGCGTTTTATAGCGGAAACATGAACTCCTCCCTTGTGTGCGAAGGCGTAATCACCCACGTAAGGCATGTTCTCGATGTGAGGTCTTCCGGAGAGTTCCGCCACGAGGTGTGCCACATCGAAGAGTTTCTTCAAGTTCTCTCTTGGTATAACCTCGAGCCCCATCTTGAGGACGAGATTTGGGATCACCGAGCAAAGATTCGCGTTTCCACATCTCTCCCCAAGTCCGTTTATGGTTCCCTGAACGTGCACAGCTCCTTTTCTCACGGCCACAAGTGTGTTCGCCACCGCCACATCCGAATCGTTGTGAGCGTGTATACCGAGCGGAGCTTTCACGTGTTTTTTCACATCTTCGATGATCTCCTCGATCTCGTGGGGAAGCGTTCCCCCGTTCGTATCGGCAAGAACAAGACAATCAGCACCCGCTTCCTCTGCCACCTTCAGGGTCTTGAGGGCGTATTCTCTGTTCGCCTTGTACCCATCGAAGAAGTGTTCCGCGTCGTATATCACTTCATCGGCGAATCTTTTGAGATATGAAACTGTGTCGTATATCATCTTCAGATTCTCCTCGAGCGTTGTTCGCAGAGCTTTCTCCACGTGAAGATCCCAGCTTTTCCCAAAGATCGTGTAAACAGGTGTTTCTGCTTTTATGAGGGTCTGTATGTTCGTGTCTTCTTCTACTTTCACGCCGGGTCTTCTTGTGGAACTGAAAGCCGCCACTTTCAGGTTTTTGAAGTTCATACCTTTTACAGCTTTAAAGAACGCTATATCTTTTGGGTTGGAGCCAGGCCAGCCCCCCTCCAGATAGTGAACACCGAGACTATCGAGGGCCTCGGCGATTCTGATCTTATCCTCGAGTGAGAAAGAAACCCCAAAAGCCTGTGCGCCGTCCCTGAGTGTTGTATCGTAGACCTTTATACTCAAAAGACCACCCCCTCAGGGCTTCCTGAAGGTCGCCCCTTTGCTTGCTGACTGAACGAAGAACGCGTACCTTCTCAGGTAATCGCTGTCCACTTCTTTAACCAGAGGTGTGAATTCTTTCATTCTCCTTTCGAACTCTTCGTCTGAGATCAAGAGGTTCAGGGTTCTCTTTTCAAAATCTATCTCGATGAGGTCCCCGTCTTTCACGATACCTATAGGACCACCTTCTGCCGCTTCCGGAGAAACGTGCCCTATCACAGCACCGTGTGATCCTCCCGAAAACCTACCGTCCGTGATGAGAGCCACGTCCTCCGCAAGGCCCATTCCCACAATGGCAGAGGTGGGTGAGAGCATCTCTCTCATACCAGGACCACCTTTTGGTCCTTCGTAGCGGATCACGACCACGTCTCCTTTTTTGATCTTTCCTGAGAGAATGGCTTTTGTTGCCTCTTCCCCATCTTCAAAGACAACGGCTGGACCAACGTGGTGCATCATCTTCTCAGGAACACCAGAGAGTTTGGCAACCGCCCCTTCTGGAGCGAGGTTTCCAAAGAGAATTCCGAGCCCACCCTCTTTGTGGTATGGATTATCGAAGGGTCTGATCACGTCTTCGTTCAGGATCTTAGCTTCCCTGACGAGATCACCCATTTTTTTCAGATAGATGGTCATGACGTCTTCTCTCAAAAGACCATTTTCCTGGAGACGTTTCATCACAGCGTAAATGCCACCGGCGTCGTCGAGATCTTGTATGTGGTACGGACCAACGGGAGAGATGTTGCAGATGTGAGGGATCTTCCTGCTGAGTTCATCAAAGACCCTTATATCGAAATCGATTCCAAAACTCTCGGCTATCGCTTTCAAATGCAGAACCGTGTTGGTGGAGCCTCCTGTTGCGAGGTCCACCATAACAGCGTTCATGAAAGAGTCCAGAGTGACGATATCCCTAGGCTTTATATTTCTTTTTACAAGTTCCACAACGAGCATTCCCGCTTCTTTCGCTATTCTCAACCTCTTCGCATGAACGGCCGGGACGGTCCCATTCCCCTTCGGTGCAATTCCGAGAGCTTCCGCCAGGGAGTTCATCGTGTTTGCGGTGAACAATCCGGCACACGAACCGGCTCCGGGGCACGCGAGGTCTTCTATCGCTTTGAGCGTTTCTTCATCGACTTTTCCCACTCTGTGTCCACCAACCGCTTCGAAGACGGTGATGAGATCGATGTCCCTGCCGTTGTAACGACCTGCAAGCATGGGACCTCCGGATATCAGAACGGACGGGATGTTCAATCTTCCCATGGCCATCATCATGCCGGGTGTGATCTTGTCGCAGTTGGGAACGAAGACCAAACCATCGAATGGAAAACCGCTGGCAACGATCTCTATGGAGTCTGCTATGAGCTCTCTCGAGGGCAACGAAAATTTCATTCCCCTGTGGTCCATGGCTATTCCGTCACAGATCCCGATCGTTGGGAAGACAAAAGGAACTCCCCCGGCCATCCTCACACCGGCTTTCACCGCCTCGACGACCTTGTCAAGGTGGACATGGCCGGGAATGATCTCGTTCCACGAAGACACTATACCGATGAACGGTCTTTGCATTTCGTCGTCCGTTATTCCGAGCGCTTTCAAAAGTGATCTATGGGGAGCCCTTTCGAGACCTTTCTTTATCACATCACTCCTCATCCACGTTCCTCTCCTTGAGCCAAGACATCATTTTTCTGAGTTCTTTTCCTACTTTTTCTATGAGATGCTCTGATTCTTTCTTTCTCATGGTGTAGAAGTAGGGTCTTCCCGCCTGATTTTCGAGTATCCAGTCCTTGGCGAACTTTCCCGTCTGAATGTCCTTGAGCATCTGCTTCATGTTCTCTCTCACTTCTTTTGTAACGATCTTTTCCTGACTGATGTAGTCACCGTACTCCGCGGTGTTGCTGACGGAGTATCTCATGAAGGAAAGGCCACCTTCGTATATGAGGTCGACGATGAGCTTGAGCTCATTGAGACATTCGAAGTAGGCGATTTCCGGTTGATAACCCGCATCCACAAGAGTTTCGAAACCAGCTTTTATGAGAGCCGTTACTCCACCGCAGAGGACCGCCTGCTCTCCAAACAGGTCCGTTTCCGTCTCTTCCTTGAAGGTCGTCTCTATCACACCCGCCCTTGTCACACCGATACCTTTGGCATAAGCGAGCGCTATATCTTTGGCTTTACCGGTGTAGTCCTGATAGACCGCTACGAGAGCCGGCACACCCCTTCCCTCAACGTATTCTCTTCTCACGATGTGACCAGGGCTCTTCGGAGCGATCATCGTCACATCCACGTTCTTCGGAGGTATGATCTGGTGATAGTGGATGTTGAACCCGTGGGCGAACATCAGCATCTTACCCTCGGTGAGGTGTTTTTCTATGTATTTTTTGTAGATCTCCGGCTGGTTCTCATCTGGGATGAGCATCATGATGATGTCGGCCTCTTTTGCCGCCTCTTCTATGGTTTTCACGGTTAAACCCTGTTCTTCCGCTTTTTTCCAGCTCTTGCTTCCCTCCCTCAATCCAACCACGACGTTGAGACCGCTGTCTTTCAGATTCAACGCGTGCGCATGCCCCTGACTTCCGTACCCTATGATCGCGATCTTTTTGTCCCTGATCAGTTCGAGATCCGCGTCTTTGTCATAATAAATCACTGCCATCAGAATCCCTCCCCTTCTTTTACATTCCATCTGTTCATGGCCACGATACCTGTTCTCGCTATTTCTTCCACCTGCTTCTGAGGAAGAAGATTTATGAAAGCCTCCACTTTGCTCCTTGCGCCAGTGATCTCTATGATCGCACCTTCTCTGGAAACATCAATGATCTTACCCCTGAATATCTCGACGAGCTGGAAGATCTCCTGTTTGTCCTCATCGAACCTCACCTTGATCAGAGCCATTTCTCTCTCCACACGGTTCTCTGGAAGGGGATCGATGGGAGTTACCTTCACAACCTCCACGAGTTTGTAGGCCTGTTTTTCTATCTGCTCGATCGTTTTGTCATCGCCCTTTACCATGATGACGAGCCTTGAAAGACCCGGAGTTTCTGATTCTCCAACGGTGATACTGCTGATGTTGAATCCCCTTCTGGCGAACAGATTCGCCACTTTCCTCATCACACCAGGTTTATTGTGGACGAGCATGGATACAAGATGTTCCCGAATCTGGTTCGTCATCTTTCATCACCTCTCCTGCCCTCTTCGATGACCTTCAGAACTCTTTCCACGAAAGTTTCATCGTATGGGGCTTCAAGAAGTGGTGTCCCCACGTCTCCTCCCGGTGGCACCATCGGAAGAACGTTCTCAGCGGGATCAACGACGGCGTGGATGAGCATCGGTTCTCTGGACATTGCGAGCTTTTCGATCGCTTCATCGACTTGATCGGGTTTCTCTATTCTCATCGCTTTTATACCAATGGCTTCCGCTATCTTCGCGAAATCCGGGTTGTCAGACAGAATAGTGGCAGAGTATCTGCAATTGAAGAAGAGTTGCTGCCACTGTCTCACCATTCCCAACGCTTTGTTGTCCATCACGATGATCTTCAGAGGGAGGTTGTATCTCTTTATCGTCATGAGCTCCTGTATGTTCATCTGGAAACCACCGTCTCCGGCGAAGACTACAACTTCTCTGTCAGGAACTCCTATTTTGGCTCCTATCCCGGCAGGAAGGGCATATCCCATCGTTCCAAGTCCTCCGGAACACAGGAAAGACCTCTGATGTTTGAATTTGTAGAACTGTGCAACCCACATCTGGTTCTGTCCCACATCCGCAACGACCACCGTGTCATCTGGAAAGACTTCGTTCACCTTTTCCACAACGTACTGAGGTTTTATGAGCTTCCCATCCCTCTTGTAGGTGAGCGGGTGCTTTCTCTTTATCTCCTGAAGCTCTTCGACCCAGTCTGAGAAGTCCGTCTCGATTTCGTATTTCAAGAATTCCTGTAGGACACTCTTCAGATCACCGACTATGGGCACGTCTACCCTTACGTTCTTCCCGATCTCGGCGGGATCTATGTCAACGTGGACTATCTTGGCGTTCTTTGCGAATGTCCTGGGATTTCCGAGGATCCTGTCGCTGAATCTCACACCGAGGGCGATGACAAGATCCGCGTTGGCCACAGCGTAGTTTCCATAGTAAGTACCGTGCATTCCTATTCCGTCATAGTAAAGTCTCTCATCGGAAGGGTTAACCCCACGTCCCATGAGGGTACTGACAGCGGGAACCCTGAATTTGTCGATGAACTGGTTTACGAGATCCATTGCACCGGAAAGATTCGCTCCACCACCTACAATGACAACAGGGCGTTTCGACTCTTTCAAGAGTTCAACCGCTTTCTTTATCTGTTTGGGATGACCTTTCACCGTGGGTTTGTACCCCAATATTTCTACCGTATCGGGATAATTGAATTCTCCTTCGGCCGTTTGTATATCTTTTGGAAAATCCAGGACAACGGGTCCTGGTCTCCCCGTTGTGGCAACGTAGAACATTTCTTTTATCGCGTAAGGAAGTTCTTCTATACTTGTGACGAGATGGTTGTGCTTGGTAATGGGCATGGTGATTCCTGTGACATCCACTTCCTGGAAGGCATCGGTTCCTATTAAAGAAGTTGGAACCTGACCGGTGATCACTACGATCGGAATCGAATCCATGTAGGCTGTGGCTATGCCCGTGACCGTGTTCGTGGCACCCGGTCCGGAAGTGACGATGACCACTCCGGGTTTTCCCGTGACCCTCGCGTAACCATCTGCCGCGTGTGTGGCTCCCTGCTCGTGTCTGAAGAGATAGAATTTTATCTTATCTTCGTAATTGCAGAGTTCGTCGTATACGTTGATGATTGCACCACCAGGGATACCGAAAATCGTATCTACTCCTTCCCTCAGAAGGGCTTCAAATAACATCTTTGAACCTTTCATCTTCACGTGAACCACTCCTCTCGGAGGTTGAATGATTATACCAGATCTGGAATAATAAATAAATCAAGAGGGGTTTTTAGGAATGGTATATCACTCGCTTTAAAATGTCAAGTTGTTGAATCGAATTTTTTGTTAGAAGTAGCATTTTTATCATGAAAATGTAAAATTTAGGATAAGATGCGAACATATCGATCCTTTAAAATGTTCACAAACTCTTCCCAGGGAGTGAGAAAAGTGCGGGTAGGAATCGCGGGGCTTGGAACTGTGGGCGGCAGTATATATCGCATACTGAAAGAAAGAGGAAATGAAATAGAAAAAAGAGTCGGTGAAAAGTTCATCATTTCAAAGGTGATAAATCGCTCTCCTAAAAAATACGAACTACTCGGTGTGTCGAAAGAGGAGATAGCTTTCGATTTCGATGATCTCATCTTGAACAGCGACGTGGTTGTGGAAGCAATAGGTGGGACAGACGTGGCGGTCGATCTCGTGCGACGTGCTTTGGAGCTGGGGAGAATCGTGGTAACCCCAAACAAGAATCTCATCTCCGAGTACGGCAATGAATTCTTAGAGTACATAAAGAAACGAAAGCTTTTCTTCGAGGCATCTGTGGGTGGGGGTATTCCCATAATATCTCTCCTTCAGGATTATCTGATCTTTCAGAAAGTCACAAGGATACGTGGAATAATGAACGGAACAACGAATTACATCCTCACGGAGATGAGCAAGGGAAGATCTTTCGAAGAAGTTTTGAAAGAGGCTCAGGATCTTGGCTACGCTGAGGCTGACCCTACAAACGACATCGAAGGTTACGACGTGGCGTACAAGGTTTCCGTTCTGGCCGGTGTGGTAACGGGAAGGTTCCCGGGCATAGACAGCGTGCAGTTTGAAGGCATAACCAGAATAGATCCGGAGTATCTCAAGGAGATCGTTCGCTCTGGAAGAAAGCTGAAGCTGATCGGAGAACTCGACTTTGCGACAAACAGATACGAGGTGCGTTTGAGAGAAGTAACACCGGAGGATCCGTTCTTCAACGTGGACGGTGTGGACAACGCGATAGAAGTTTCAACCGATCTCGCTGGAGATTTCCTTTTGAAGGGAAGGGGAGCGGGTGGATATCCCACCGCCAGCGCCGTGATAGCGGATCTCTTCAGAGTGGCGAAGTACAAAGTTCTCGGTGGTGCCGAGAAGTTCTCAGTTGTGGTGATGAAGTTCGGTGGAGCCGCCATCTCCGATGTGGAAAAACTCGAGAAGGTGGCCGAGAAGATCATAAAGAGGAAGAAGAGCGGTGTGAAACCCGTTGTCGTACTTTCCGCTATGGGAGACACCACAGATCACCTGATAGAACTCGCAAAGACAATCGACGAAAACCCTGATCCGAGAGAACTCGACCTCCTTCTTTCGACAGGAGAGATACAGAGCGTGGCTCTCATGAGTATCGCACTCAGAAAGAGAGGTTACAAATCGATTTCCTTCACTGGAAATCAACTGAGGATCATAACCGACAAACGTTACGGATCGGCAAGGATCATCGATATCAACACGGATATCATTTCGAGGTATTTGAAACAAGATTTCATACCTGTCGTCGCCGGGTTTCAGGGTATAACCGAGACGGGGGACATCACCACCCTCGGGAGGGGTGGATCGGATCTCACAGCGATCGCTCTCGCTTACTCACTGGGAGCGGATCTGTGTGAACTCTACAAAGACGTGGACGGGGTGTACACGGCGGATCCCAGGATCGTAAAGAACGCGCGGGTGATAAAAGAGCTCTCCTGGGAAGAGATGATCGAGCTTTCAAGACACGGTGCCCAGGTGCTGCAGGCAAGAGCGGCAGAATTCGCGAGAAAGTACGGTGTCAAGGTTCTCATAAAGAACGCACACAAGGAGACTCGTGGAACTCTCATATGGGAGGGGACAAAAGTGGAGAATCCAATCGTCAGGGCGGTTACCTTTGAAGATGGTATGGCGAAAGTCGTTTTGAAGGACGTGCCAGATAAACCAGGTGTTGCAGCACGGATTATGAGAACTCTCTCACAGATGGGAGTGAACATCGACATGATCATACAGGGAATGAAAAATGGAGAGTACAACACTGTAGCATTCATCGTTCCAGAATCCCAGCTTGGAAAACTCGACATCGACCTTTTGAAAACAAGAAGCGACGCAAAAGAAATCATCATTGAAAAAGGACTCGCAAAGGTCTCCATCGTAGGGGTGAACCTCACCTCAACACCTGAAATCTCCGCCACTCTCTTTGAAACACTGGCGAACGAGGGGATCAACATCGATATGATCAGTGCATCGAACAGCAGGATCTCTGTGATCATAGACGGGAAATACGTGGAGGATGCCGTGAAGGCGATCCACAGCAGATTCGAACTGGACAGGGAGTGATGAAATTGGGAATACTCGAAAAGTACAGAGAATTTCTTCCCGTAACAGACAAAACCCCCATGCTCTCTTTGAATGAAGGGAACACTCCTCTCATACCCCTCGTGAACATGAGTAGGGAACTCGGAATAAACATCTACGTAAAATACGAAGGGGCCAATCCGACGGGGTCCTTCAAAGACAGAGGAATGGTCGTTGCCGTCGCAAAAGCACTGGAAGAAGGCTCGAAAGCCATCATGTGCGCTTCGACGGGAAACACCTCCGCGTCCGCTGCCGCGTACGCAGCAAGGGCGGGAATAAAGGCGATCGTTCTGATACCGGAAGGGAAGATCGCGCTCGGAAAATTGGCTCAGGCGATGATATACGGCGCTGTGGTGCTTCAGGTGAGAGGAAATTTCGACAAGTGTCTGGAATTGGTCAAGGAAATCACATCTAAATATCCCATCACACTCGTGAACAGCATCAATCCCTACAGACTCGAAGGGCAGAAAACGGCCGCTTTTGAGATAGTCGACGAGCTCGGCGATGCACCGGATTACCATTTCATACCCGTGGGAAACGCGGGCAACATCTCCGCTTACTGGATGGGGTACAAAGAGTACTACCAGCATGGGTTCTCTACCAAACTGCCGAAGATGATGGGATTCCAGGCGGAAGGAGCTGCCCCCATAGTTCGCGGCCATCCCATAGAAAACCCGGAGACGATCGCCACTGCCATAAGGATTGGTAACCCCGCAAACTGGGAAAAAGCGGTGCGGGCACGCGACGAATCTGGCGGAGACATCGACATGGTGAGCGACGAAGAAATACTACGTGCCCAAAGGCTCTTAGCCCAGAAAGAGGGAATCTTCTGCGAACCCGCGTCCGCTGCTTCAATAGCGGGTCTTTTGAAGAAGCACAAGCAGGGAATCTTCAAAGGTGGAGAAACCGTCGTGTGTACCCTCACCGGGAACGGTTTGAAGGATCCAAACATCGTCATCTCACAGCTTGAGCCCCCAAGGACCATAGAAGGAAGAGTAGAAGAGATTCTGGAGGTACTCGACATATGAAGATCCTGGTGCCGGCCACAACAACCAATCTCGGAGCGGGATTCGATGTCTTTGGACTCGCGCTGGATCTTTTCAACGAGGTAGAGTTTTCCTTCGATACGAAAGAGACAACCATAGAAAGTGTTGGAAAATACGCACCGGATTTGAAAGATCATAATCTGTTTTTCAAAGTCTTCGAGTTCTTCGAAAGAAGAACCGGGTACAGGGTACCACCTGTCTGGATCAAGCAGACGTGCAACATTCCTGTGTCGAGTGGCCTTGGATCGAGCGCAGCCGTGATCGTTGCGGCACTCCACATTGCGAACGAAGGAACAGGTAGGAACCTTTCACGGGAAGATCTCATGAAACTCGCTGCGGAGCTGGAAGGCCATCCCGACAACGTTGTTCCCGCCTTCACAGGAGGTCTCGTTGTTTGTTATCAAAACGGAAGTCACTTTGATTTTGAAAAGTTCGAAATCGACCTTTCTCTCACCTTTCTCGTTCCGAACTTTTCAATGTGCACGAATGAAATGAGAAAGATCCTTCCGGAGAAGGTTCCTTTTGAAGACGCTGTTTTCAACATAAAGAATTCGTGCCAGTTCCTTGCAAAGATCGCAGCCGGAAAGATCACAGAGGCCCTGAAATACGTAGGAGATCGTCTTCACCAGAACTACAGAATAAACGGCAACAGGAAGATGAAAGAGTTTGTGGAAGCCATTTTGTCAAAAAATCCCGAATACTGGTTTGTGAGTGGATCCGGTCCTTCTGTTTGTTCCAGCATAAACAACTTCGACGGAATTCCTTATCTCAAAGACGTTCTGAAGCTGAGAGTGAACAACAGGGGGATGATAATCTCAGAATAGGGGGTGTATCGATGGAGGCAGTGATTGTAAAGGATCTGAAAAGAAGCATTGGAAAGAAAGAGATCCTGAAAGGAATTTCTTTTGAGATCCAAGAAGGAGAGATCTTTGGTCTCATAGGACCAAACGGTGCGGGGAAGACCACCACACTCAGGATCATCTCAACGCTGATCAAACCTTCTTCCGGAACTGTCACCGTATTCGGAAAGAACGTTGTCGAAGAGCCACACGAAGTGAGGAAGTTGATCAGCTACCTTCCCGAAGAAGCGGGTGCCTACAGGAACATGAGGGGAATCGAGTATCTGAGATTCGTTGCGGGTTTTTACGCTTCCAGTTCAAGTGAGATGGAAGAGATGATCGAACGGGCAATGGAGATCGCCGATCTCGGTGAAAAGATAAAAGAAAGAATCTCAACCTACAGCAAAGGTATGGTGAGAAAACTCCTCATAGCGAGGTCTTTGATGGTGAATCCTCGTCTCGCCATCCTCGACGAACCCACCTCCGGTCTCGATGTCCTCAACGCAAGAGCGGTGAGAAAGATATTGAAACGGGCATCTCAGGAAGGTCTCACCATACTGCTCTCCTCTCACAACATGCTCGAAGTAGAGCTCCTCTGTGATCGAATAGCGCTGATCCACAACGGAATGATCGTGGAAACGGGAACCGCCGAAGAACTCAAAGAAAAGTACAGAGCACAGAACATCGAAGAGGTCTTCGAGGAGGTGGTGAAATGTTCGGAAGACTTCTGAAGAAAGAGATAAAAGAGCTTCTCAATCTGGGGACGATCGTCTCTGTCGTTGTGATGGCTGTTCTGTACGCTTCACTGGGTAACGTGTTCAAAAGCGCCGTAGAGAAATCCACTGCTGGTCAAAAGGTGGCGATTGTGAGGGAAGATACGGGAACGATCGCCAAACTCGCAGAGAAAACACTCAGTGATGTGGTAAACGTCGTGTACGCAGGAAGCGATCTGAAAGAAGCGGAAGAAACCGTGAAAAAGGAGAAGGCTTCTGCGATCATTGTGATACCCGAAGATTTTTCTCAAAGTCTGGAATCGGGTGAAAAAGCACGGTTGGAAATTGTGTGGTACCTAAGAGGAACCGGCCTGTCAGAAGCGGTCTCCACAGGTATGATCTCATCTCTGATCGAATCCCTCAAAGTGCAACTCGCTTCATTTGTACTGAATGATCCGAAAAAAGCCCAGCTTCTGTTCAATCCATTCGAAGTCGTTCAACATACCTATTTGAAGGGCAAACTCTTTGAAAATCACTCACCAAAAGAGATAATGAACGTCTTCTACTCTCAAAACATAACGATTCCCATTCTGATCATGATGCTGATTGTCATGTCAGGATCTTCCCTCATCACCTCACTCGCACTTGAGAAGGAGAACAAAACTCTCGAGACACTCCTCACGATGCCTGTGAAAAGGGAACACATCGCACTCGCAAAGATCGTGGGAAGTGCGATCGGTGGTTTGATCTTTGCGGGAATATACATGGCAGGCTTCTACAGCTACCTGAATTCTCTAACGCAGGATGTTCAGGGAATGGGATTGAACTTTAAAACCGTAGATTTTCTACTGATGGGATTGAGTCTCTTTCTTTCCATCTTGGCTGGCCTTTCTCTCTGTATGCTACTCGGTATGATGGCAAAAAACGAGAGCAGCGCTCAGCTTCTCACGTTTCCCATTTCGATACTCGCACTGGTTCCGATGATAGCGAACATGATCATGGATTTTTCGAACCTTCCAGGAATTCTCAAGGTAATTGTTTTCCTGATTCCTTTCTCTCATCCCATAATGTCTCCGAAGCTGACTTTTTATGGGGAATATGGTCTCATTCTCTCGGGAATTCTGTACCTTCTCATCTTTTCCGTCGTCACCACGATCTTTGTATTCAGAATTTTCAACTCAGATTACATCGTTCTTGGATGGCAGGGGGAGAAAAGTTTGAAGTTTTTCTCACGTTGAATCTCTGACAGCGGTATAAACGTTCAGATGAACCTTCATATCGAAGGCTTCTGGAACGATGCGTTCTGGTTCTGGTTTGCATGAACGAGCGATGGCTTCCACGGCGGAGAGAAGCATATTCTTTGTGATCTTAGATCTTTTCTCCACAGCTCCTTTCATAATACCGGGAAAAGCGAGGAGGTTGTTCACCTGGTTTGGATGATCTGACCTTCCCGTCGCCACGATGAAGGCACCCGCTTCCCTCGCGAGTTTTGGATCTATCTCAGGTACTGGATTTGCGAGGGCGAATATCACAGGTTTTCTGTTCATTTTCTCTATCCACGCTGGTTTCAGAATGTTTCCCCTCGAAACACCTATGAAGAAATCAGCGCCTTCTAGGGCTGTTTCAAGATCACCTGACAATCCTTCTGAATTGGTGATGCGTGCGATTTCGAGGTGATACTCGTTCAAACAGGTCTCTGGGTTTCTTTCGTTGAGGATGCCGTTTTTATCGACAGGTACAACGTTTTTCACACCAAGATCGAGCAAAAACTTCACGATGTTGTAGCCGGCGGCTCCTATACCGTTCACAACCACCTTTACTTCTTCGATCTTCTTCCCCGTGAGTTTCAACGCGTTGAGAAAAGCTGCAGAAACCACCACTGCAGTTCCCTGCTGGTCATCGTGGAAGACGGGTATGTTCATCTCTTCCGAAAGACGCTGAAGGATTCTGAAACACTTCGGCGCTCCTATGTCTTCAAGATTTATTCCACCAAAGCTCGGCTCAAGACTCCTAACGATAGAGATTATTTTTTCCTCGTCAGATTCGGAAAGACAGATGGGAAAGGCGTCGAGATCGGCGAAGGCTTTGAAAAGAAAGGCTTTTCCTTCCATCACTGGAAGGGCACCGTAAGGTCCAATATCACCGAGTCCCAGAACGGCGCTTCCATCCGAAACAACGGCAACCATGTTCCATCTCGAGGTGTAAATGTAGGTCTTTTCTGGGTTCTCAGCGCAGATTTTGGCAACGTCCGCGACACCGGGTGTGTAGAGCAGAGATAGCATCTCCCTGTCAACCTTTTCGACAGGAAGGATAGTTCTTATCTTTCCCTTCAGAAATCTGTGTATCTCGAGCGCATCCATATCTCTCACTCCCTGAAAATCGTGTTCCCGCTGCTGTCGATCGCCACAATAAGGGGAAAGTCCTCCACTTCTATTTCATAGACCGCTTCGGGCCCGAGGTCTTCAAAGGCCAAAACTCTCGACTTTTTCACCCTCTTCGAGAGGGCAGCGGCTGTGCCGCTTGGTGTAACAAAATAAACCCTCTTCCATTTTCTGCAGGCCTCTATCGCCTTTTTTGAACGCTTTCCCTTCCCTATCGTTGCGGTGACCCCAAGATCGAAGAGCATCTCCAGGTAATCATCCATTCGAGCACTCGTGGTGGGTCCTATGGCACCCACAGGCTTTCCGGATGGTGTTTTGGCAGGGCCCGCGTAAAAGACAATTTGCCCCCTGAGATCCACCGGTGGTTCTTCTCCTCTATCGACGATCTCTTTCAAACGTCTTTGAGCTTGATCTCTCATCACGATGAGCTTACCGGAGTAACGAATTTCCTGACCGGCTTTCAGATCTTCAATTCTCAAAAGTCACTTTCCCCCTTCTGCAGAGGTAACAATCCACCGAAACGGCAACCGGCAGGGTGGCGATGTGGGTCGGAAAATGTTCTATGTGAACGGAGTAAACGGTGATACCCTTTCCGAGACCTTGAAAGCCTATTACGAGAAAGTTGAGTTCCTCTTCGAGTTCCTTCTCGAGTTCTGCGTATTTTGGATCTTTGTTCCTCTCCTCGAAGCTCTTCGTAAGCGCTAACTTCGAAAGGAGAAGAGCCTTATCGGCTGTTCCTCCGATCCCGATACCCACGTGGAGCGGTGGGCAGGCCTTTGCTCCGTGTGCTTTGATGTGCTCGATAACGAATTCTTTGACTTTCTCCACATCTGAGGTGGGAGTCATCATACGAAGAACCGTGAGATTTTCACTGCCTCCACCTTTCACCAGAAATCTGATCTCAAGGGATTTTCCCTTCACCTGGAAGATGTGGACGATTGCGGGAGTGTTCGTTCCAGTGTTGATTCTTTCAAAGAGTGGATCGGTGACGATCGAATAACGAAAAGGATACTCGCTGTACACCTCTCCAACGGCCCTGTTCAGGGTTTCCTCAATAGGTTCTTCCAGTTTCACCTCGTGACCCATGAAAACGAAGAATTCCACTATTCCTGTGTCCTGACAGAGTGGAAGTTTTTCCTCTTTGGAAACGCGGCAGTTTTCCTTTATTATATCTGAAAAGGGACCTTCGTACCGCTCGATGATTTCTTCTACTTCTGGATTGATCTTTATGTTGGCTTCGATGATGGCTCTCTTGATCTTTTCGGAAATAACGTGTTTGTTTATCAAAGCTCTTCACCTCAAGAGAGATTATATCACTGAAGGAGGGGGAATATGAGAATTGTTGTGAATTTGAAACCTGAGGAAATCCCAAAGCACTGGTACAACGTACTCGCAGATCTTCCGTTCAAACTCGATCCGCCGCTGGACCCCGAAACGAAACAACCCATTTCACCCGAGAAGCTCTCTGTTATCTTCCCCATGAGTTTGATCGAACAGGAGGTCTCAGAAGAGCGTTTCATCGAAATACCCGAGCCCGTTCTGAAAGAATACGCCGTTTACAGACCCACTCCCCTCATCAGAGCCACTTTCTTAGAAGAGTACCTCCAGACTCCGGCGAGGATCTACTACAAGTACGAAGGAGTGAGCCCCACTGGAAGCCACAAGCCGAACACAGCCATCGCCCAGGCCTACTACAACAAGATAGAAGGGGTCAAAAGGCTCGTCACAGAAACGGGGGCGGGACAATGGGGTAGCGCTCTCTCATATGCCGGCGCCAAGTTCGGATTGGAAGTAAAAGTGTTCATGGTGAAGATCAGCTACCAGCAAAAACCGATGAGAAAATACATGATGAACCTCTTCGGAGGAAAGGTAACTCCAAGCCCCAGTGAAGAAACGAACTTCGGAAAGAAGATCCTGAGTGAAGATCCAGACAATCCAGGTAGTCTTGGCATCGCCATCAGTGAGGCACTGGAAGTGGCCGTGTCTGATCCGAACACGAAGTACTCCCTCGGAAGCGTATTGAATCATGTTCTGCTCCACCAGACGGTTATAGGCCTCGAGATCAAGAAACAGCTCGAACTCATAGGTGAAAAACCAGACATCTTACTGGGATGTCACGGAGGAGGCTCGAATTTTGGAGGAACGATACTTCCCTTCGTTCCAGACAAACTTTCCGGAAGGGATATCAGGTTCGTCGCCTGCGAGCCTGCCGCGTGTCCATCCCTGACGAAAGGGAATTACGATTACGATTTCGGAGACACCGCGGGACTCACACCTCTGCTGAAAATGTACACCCTTGGAAAGGACTTCATTCCTCCGAAGATACACGCGGGAGGTCTCAGATACCACGGCTCCGCTCCGATAATCGCAAGACTTGTGAAAGAAGGGCTCGTGGAGGCACAGGCTTTCGATCAGGACGAAACGTTCGAGGCAGCGAAGACATTCGCAAAGCTTGAAGGGATAATTCCCGCTCCGGAATCCGCCCATGCCATTGCAGGAGCTATAAGAGAAGCAAAGAAAGCGAAAGAAGAAGGAAAAGAACGTGTGATAGTATTCACTCTGAGCGGCCACGGTCTGCTCGATCTCACAGCGTACGTGTGAGGAGGTAAAACACGTGAAGAAGAAACTGCTGTTCTCCATATGGTTGAACGCCATCATAACGCTCTCTGAAGTGGCCGGCGGCTTGATATCTGGGAGTCTCGCCCTTCTGGGCGACTCCCTTCATAACTTTTCCGATACCATGAGTCTTATTGGAAGTTTCATCGCGATGAAGATCAGCGAGAAACCGAAAAACAAAAAGTACACCTTCGGTTACAGAAGAAGCGAAATCATTGTGGCTTTCTTGAACTCCGTATCCATCTTCGTTGTTTCAACACTCGTTGTCATCGAAGCGGTGAAAAGATTGGGGAACCCCGCCACCGTTCACACGTCGGTGCTTCTCCTCGTCTCCTCGATAGGTCTCGCTGCCAACTTCTTTTCCGTCATCCTTCTTCACACCCACAGCAAAGAAAGTATGAACGTTCGATCCGCGTACCTGCACCTCATAGCGGACACCCTGTCCTCGATCCTTGTGGTTCTTGGGGCTGTTTTCATGAGGGTCTGGAAAATATACTGGCTCGACCCTGTTCTCGCCTTCGTTATAGCCTTATACATGTTCAAAGAGGCTTATGAAATAGTGAAAGAGTCCTTTGAGATCCTCATGGAAGCTTCACCGAACCTGGACTTTGAGAAAATAAAGGAGGAAATTGAAAAAATAGAAGGTGTGAGGAACGCCCACCATTTTCACGCCTGGAGAGTGGGAGAGAAAGAAATCCACTTCGAGTGTCACGTTGAAGTGGACAACATGGAACTGAAAGACGCCCAGAAGATCATAGACGAAATAGAAAAAAGATTGAAAAAATACGGGATAACCCACACCACCGTTCAGCTCGAATGTGAAAGGTGCAGCAAAGAGATGATCTGCAGTTAGAGTTTCAAAACGGGTTCTTCTTTCAAAAGCCTCCTGTCGCTGGTGAATAGTACAACCTGTCTGGTCTTGGACACCTCTTTCAGTTCCTGCCAGAGTAGGTCTATCTTCTCATCGTCCAGATCGACAAAAGTGTTGTCCACAACAAGGGGGCTCTCAACCTCCAGAACACGACTTATAAACCTCTTCATCTGAAAACTCAGGAGTTTCAAAGCGGAGGTGTTCAACACATCGACAACCTTTTTTTCTTCGGGAACGTTGATCGTCACCATCAGATCCGGAGAAACCTTGAAAACCTGATTTTCCTTGAAGAACCTTCTGTAAACATCCGTCAACTCTACTGCCAGATCCCTTGTGTAACCCCTCAACAGTTCCTCGTGTTCTTTTTTGATCCGATCCTTAAACTCGGGAATGTAACCAATGGCCCGCTCAAAAATCTCGAGTTCAACCTTCTTCCTGAAAAGCGCTTCCAGAACATCGAAAGGTTCTTCGAGAGGTGAAACCACGAGTTTCTCCAGTTCACTTTCTATCTGTTCCACTTCTCTTTTGAGTTCTTCTATTCTCGCGTTTGATCTGCTCGATTCTATCTCTTCTTTTTCTTTCATGAGGTTAGCGATTTCTTTTTCCAGTGAATCTCTGGTTTTCCTCAGATTTGCACGTCTTTCCAGAAGGTCTCTCAACACCTTCAATTCATCTTCGCTGTCGACTCCTATTTCCTTCAGCGTGTTTTTCAGTACTTCTTCCTGCTCTCTGGAGTACTCCTGCAGTTCTTCCAGATTCTTTTTCTTGGCAGATAGAGAAGCCTCAACGGAGCTTTTCAAAATCAGAAGTTCTCTCATCTGTTCTTCCACGTTTTCAACCGCCTTTCGTGGTTCACTTCCGTACTTCGAAAGAAACGGTATTCTTTCGAAGACCTTCTTCACGATCTGATCCCTCAAAAATTTTTCGAGTTCTTCGATGTTATCAACACCTGCGGTTTCCTTCAGCTTGCTCACGATCTGGTTCTTTCTCTCGATCAACGACCTCTTTTGCGTCGAAAGATTCATGAGCTCACTTTCAAGTTCAAACAATTTCCTTCTCAACCTGTAATAGTTCCACATGGAAATCGCAGAGGCACCTGTTCCTGCCAGTGTCAGATAGAAGAACAGGTATCCCGACTTGAGAAAGGCAAAGATGATGGAAACCAGTGCAAAGGTCAGGAAAACGGCAACAAAAATCCTGAAAATAGAAAGTGTTTTGTCGAAGCGCTTCATGTCGTCACCTGTATTTTCGATCTTTGCCTGAGTTTCTTCGAGTTTTTCATCTATTTCCCTGAGAGGCTCTCTGAGATGACCTATTATCTCGTTCAGCTTTGCTTTCTGTTCGTTTTCCACCAGTTCTATCTGTAACTTCATGTTCTCCAACTTGAGTTTCAGTTCCTCAAGACTGCTGACGGAGAAGTCTTTCATGATCGTCTTCAGTCTTTCTTCCGTATCTTTCGATTTTTCCTCGAGTGATTCTATCTCTTTTTCCAGTTCTTTACCGCGCTCTCTCAAATAATCCAGTTTCTGGGCAATCTCGATCGCTTCACGAACTTTTTCTTCGGAAACCGCTGTTTTCCTTTCGATCTCCTCGAGTTCTTTTTCAACACGGAGAAGCTCCGCTTTCATCTCATTGATTCTGGCTTCGATAGAAGACAATCTCTCAGATTTTTCACTCTCGAATCTATTGATCTCTTCCTCCAGAAGTCTTCTCTTCTCCTGAAGATCCCGCGAAAGCTCTTTCTTTCTCTTCAAAACCAGAAGGAGCGATCGCCTTTTTTCTTTCCAGGCCTCAACTCTCTCTTTCAGGTTTGAGATCTCAGCCTCCAGTTCTTTTGTCTTCTTCATCAAGACAGAGAAATCCTCGTTCAATATCCTTTCAAGTTCCACTGCTTCGGGTCTGTTTCTGTAGCTTTCCATAAGGAAGGAAGCGACCTTTTTCGAACCGTTGAGGGTGTTGTCCACTCCCTCCGATATGAAAGAAGTGAAGGAAAACAGTTCGGGATCCAGTCTTCCCTGACCGAATTCCACCCTTCCCTCACTCGTCTCGAGATATCCCCCAAACCTGTTCGAAAACCATGGCCTGTAGTTCTCAAGTTCGGGAAGCTCTCCCGTGAGGCAGTATCTTATAAAATTCGCAAGGGTGGTTTTTCCAGCTGCGTTCCCTCCGAAGATGATGTTCAACCCGCTTTTCAGGGGGAAAGAAAAATTCTCGAATTTTCCAAACCCTTCAACGTGTACACGCTCTATTTTCATGTTTCATCCCCCGTTTCGATTTCTTCCAGCAGCAATGCATCAAGCTTTGGCCGGTTTTTCTTTTTCAAGATTTTACCAGTGAACTTTACGCTTCTTCTGTTCTTTATTCTCTCAACTTCCCTATCCCAGAAGATCCCTTTCAAAAGGGTAAAAGACTCCTCGGGAACTTCCATCAATTCGTCGAAAACGCTTATTTCTTCGAGCTTCACTTTGAAACCCGAAAGATCTATTCTTTCGAATTTTTCACCATCGTACACGAGGCATTCACATTTTTCAGAGAGGGGAGAAGACGTGAACTCAGGGTAGGAAAAATCCAGCCTTCGTTCAACAGAAACATCGAGATAATCCACGATCTCATCCAGAACAATCGAATTCTGAGGAATATAGTCCTTTATGAATTTTTCAGCGATGATAGGATCCACCTCTTCTGAAAAGAGGTTTATAAACACAAACACTCCTTCAAATGTCCTCAAGACGTGGTTCAAAAGTTCAAGTTTTGCGCTGTCCAGTTCTTTCCGAAAAAACAACCAGCCCCCCGGGTAGTCGAAAAACCTCAAATCTTTGATCAAAATGTACTTCATTTCACCCCTCCTTTTTCAAGGGTTTTTCAAGAAAATTTAAGGCGTTCTTTTTGATCGTTTCAAGAGGATGTTACGGAGATCGGTTAAATTCTAACTTGCGTGTCCCTCATCCCCCCGATCCCCCCTGACCCGATGAAGACAAGACACAAAGTATGGGAGGGACGAAAGTCCCTCCTTGTGTTTTTATTTAGGTATGTAAAGCTTCAAATCACGCTCGATGTTGTCTATTCTGGTTTGCTGCACCTGAACGATCTTCGTGGGATGGTAGGTTGTACCAACCCCGAAAACGAGCAGGAACACCCTGTTTGGAATCCCCACTATTAAGGTGGCGTCTCGCGGTATTACAATATCGTATTCTGTGGAGATCTTCGGTTTTTTGTAGTAGAAGAACCTGTAAGGTGAAAGACCTGGCTTCACATCCCTTGAAAAGAGTACTTCATTTCCGTCCTTGACGGTGATCCACACGGGATCGTTCCCTATGACGAAGATCCTCATGTATCCAGTCGTGGTATCGTCTTCGATCTCAGAAAATATCCTTTCAAAATCCACGCTGGCTTTTTCAAAGTATTCGTACGCAGTTATATAGCGACTGATAATGGAATTGGGTTTCAGAAGTTCCTCTACCACCTTCAGTCGTTCCTCGTAACTCTTCAGTGTAGATTGAAACTGTTTTTCCACTTCGTCCATCCTGGCTTCAAGCTTCTTCAAAAAATAGAAATTGAAAACAGACAGCACGAAGAAGAGTAAAATAGCGATGACTATCAAAGAAGCGAAAAACGTTACGAGACTGTCTTTTTTCATCTTCGATCACCCTAATCCAGAAATCATTCTCTTCACCTTCTGAACCGTGTTGTCAACTTTCTTTGTGTTCACACCGAGCTCTTTCGCTATCTCGCTGTATGAGCATCCATCAAGCCATCTGAGAAAGATCTCTTTTTCTTTTTCATTCAATAGTTCAAGGACTGTTTCTAAAATTATGCCAGAAAATGCGCTTCTGGCAACATCGGTCTCGCTATCGGGCACTTCAAAAGGTGCGTCATCTTCCTCTTTTTCCATACCATCCACGTTCACAGCGTCTGAGAGCATCCTGTTCTTCTTTCTGTTCAGATAAGTGAGAAAGGACTTTATCTCGGAGTCAACACTCCTCCATGCAAAAGACGTGAAAGAGCTTTTGGTTTTATCGTAATAGAAAATCGCCTTTATCAATCCCACAAGGCCGTTTTGAACTATATCTTCGTGTTCGGCCCAGCTCGCAAAATACTGGGAAGCGATCTTAACAACCATAGGGTAATACTTCTCAACAATGAGGTCGATGGCTTCTTTGAATCCTGCCTGCGCGTACTCAACGAGTTCTTCAACTCTCTTACTTCTCAGTCTGTATTTCAGCATTCTATCCGAGAGACCTCGGATCCAGAGCGTCTCTCAACGCGTCACCAACGAAGTTGAAAGAAAGCACGGTGATGAAGATGAAGATACCGGGTATGAGAAGCCAGGGGTACTTCGTCATGTAGGTGACGTTCTGAGCCTGTGCGAGCATGAGCCCCCAGCTGGCACTCGGTTCCCTGATACCGAGTCCAAGAAAACTCAAGCTCGCTTCACCGAGAATGTAACCGGGTATTGCAAGGGTCGCGGCAACGATGAGGTAGCTTGCCGTGTTGGGCAGAACGTGCCTGAAGAGAATTCTCGTGTCAGGAAAACCAAGTGCTCTCGCCGCTTCCACGAATTCACGCTGTTTTATTGAAAGAACCATTCCCCTTATAACCCTGGCTCTTCCTGCCCAGCCGATGAAAGAGAGGATGAACACAAGAAGCACATACACCTGTGTGGATGGGATATCGAGTGGTAGAAGAGATCTTAAAAGGATGAGCAGGTAGAAACCCGGCAGCGACATGATGATCTCGGAGAACCTCATCATGAATTCGTCCACGATGCCTCCATAGTAGCCGGAAATACCACCGAAGACGAGCGAAAGGGCGAACGTGATGAACATTCCGATGAAACCTATGGAAAGCGAGATCCTGGAAGCGAACACTATTCTGCTCCACACATCCCTTCCATACTGGTCAGCTCCCATGATGTAGAGTCTCACGTACTCGTTGTTATCGTAGTTGTCCACCCCAAAGAGATGATAGTGGAACGGAAAGATCCAGAAGAGGTACCCTATACGGTTCTTCGCATCTCCACCCCAGGATTTGACAAACCACTTCACCGGATAAGTTTTGTAGTCGTAGTCGATCACCTTTCCTGTGATCATCTCAATGTCTTCGCCTTTTTTCACGAGGATCATGTTGAGCTTCTCTTTTATGACGACCTTTTCGATCTCATCGGGGGAATTCAGGCCAAGTCTGAAACCGTATTTCCCAAAGTACGTGTCTTTCGCGGCTTCGGAAGAGGTTTCTATATCTGCCTCTCCTTTCGTTAGAACCTTTTCGTCGTATCCGAACAGAAGGTAATCAACCACTTTCGTTGTTGAACCGGCGTATTTCATGGTGCCGTCCTTTGGAACGATGTAATACTCTTCGTCCAGCATGAAAGAGAATCCCGTTACACCGTCTTTTCCGATTTCGTACTCAACCTGTGTTCCGAAGACATCGAGAACGAGCCTTTTCGGGAAGAGCATTTCGTAGAATTTTCTCTCGAAAGTTGCTTTGTCCACGTAGCTTATCGTGGGAAGCACGTAGGCACCCACTCGTTCTCCCTTGTACTCCCTGTGTATCTTCGTGGGAGGAGCGAAGGAATGCTTGAGAGACTGTTCGTAGGGATGGTGCGGGGAGAGAAAATCCGCGAACAACGCCATGAGATAGAGGACGATCAGAACGTACAGCCCGAACATTCCGAGTTTGTTTCTTTTGAAGGCTCTCCAGACGAGTTCCCTCCTGGAAAGGACCCTTTCCTTAAACTCTATTTCCCCGTTCTCTATCATCGTCTTTTCCTCAGCCATTGCGATTCCTCCCTCACTCGAATCTGACCCTTGGGTCCACAGCGGCGAGAAGCACATCCGCCACAAGGTTACCAATCACGAGCATTATCGCACTGATCACGGCGGACGCCATAACGATGTAAATGTCCTGCTGAAGGAGTGCCTGGTAAATGAGCCTTCCCATGCCGGGCCAGGCAAAGATGTTCTCTATGATGACCGCTCCTCCGAGAACGTTGGAAATACTGAACCCAAGGAAAGTGATCATGGGGTTGATAGCGTTCCTCAGGGCGTGCTTGTATATCACCACACGTTCTGGCATTCCTTTCGCACGGGCAAATTCCACGTAGTCCTCGTTCAGCACGTCGAGAAGACTACCTCTCATGTATCTCATGAGGGAAGCAAAACCACCGAAACCAAGAGCGATGGTTGGAAGAACAAGATGAGATGCGATATCCTTGAACTTCTCCCAGGTTGTCATCTGGTTGTGATTCACCGAGACCATACCGGCGATTGGAAACCAGCCGGTCTTCGCAGCCATGTAAAGGAGCAGAATGGCCAGGAAAAACCCTGGAAGGGCAATTCCACTGAAAGCGACAACTGTGAGAATCTTATCCCAGATGCTGTACTTCTTCAGAGCCGAGAAAACACCGACGATTATTCCAAGCAACCACTCGAACGCAAGGGAAGAAACGGAGAGTATCACCGTAGCGAAGACCCTCTCCCAGATGAGTGTGGAAACGGGCCTTCTGTAGTAGAACGAGTAACCAAAATCTCCTTTCAAAACGTTTTTCAGCCAGATGCCGTACTGAACGATCCAAGGCTTGTCTAGGCCAAGCTCCTTTTCCATCTTCTCAAGGAACTGCTGAGAAACGGAAGGATCAAGACGGTACATGTCCAGGAAGTCTCCTGGAGCCGCCTCCATGATGATGAAAACTATGAAAGAGATGATTATGAGCTCGGGAATCATGATAATCAATCTACGTGCGATGTACTTGAGCAAGCAAGATCACCTCTTTGAACAGAATTTTAAGGGGAGGGGAAGATCCCCTCCCGATGGATCATTGCTCTTTCCAGACACAATCCTGGTTCCAGCCCCACACACCACCGAAAGCAGTGGGTTCCACGTTGTGGAGTTTGTTGCTATAGGCGTAGAGATAGAGCTGCTGGGTGGTGTAGATGAGCGGTATGTGTTCGGACACGAGCCTCTGGAATTCTCTGAACATATCGACAACTTTCTGCTGGTCGAGTATCTTCACGTTCTCCTCGAAGATTCTGTCGATCTCTTTTTCCCAATCTGGCAGGTAGTAATCGTTGGGATCAACGAAGTCTTTAACTTCCGGATGATAGTTCCAGAAGTGGAGGGATCCTTTGATTCTCCAAACGTTAGCTCCGCCCTGAGGTTCATCGGATCCGGTGAGTCCTATAATGATAGATTCCCAGTCACCGTTCACAACGAGCTTCTGAACGAGTGTGTTGAAATCGATGGGAGCGAAGGTGACATCCATTCCGAGTTTTTTGAGCGCTTCCGTTATGATGTTACCCATTCCTTCACGGATCTGGTTTCCAGCGTTGGTCATGATGATGAACTTCACCGGATTTCCTTCACTGTCGAGGAGCTGGCCGTTTTTATCCCATTTGAAACCACCGAGCTTGAGCATCGTTCTGGCAAGATCGAGGTTGTACGGATACTTTCTGAGAACGGATTCGTCGTAATAAACGGTCGCAGCCTGACTGATAGGACCCCACTGTTCAACCGCGAGGCCGTTGTAGAGTGTGTCGATCATCGACTGCTTGTCGATGGCATACGCCACTGCCCTTCTGAAGAAATCGTTCCTGAACCACTTTCTCTTCACAGGATCGGGAGCGTTCCAGTTGAAACTGATGAAAGTGGTTCCAAAGTTCGGACCTCCGATACCCACAATCCAGCCCTTTTCTCTTGCCATGGCCTTGAGTTCCGCGTACTCTGTTCCGCGAGGTCCGTACACATCAACTTCTCCGTTTTCAAACGCAAGCCTCTGCGCATCCAGTGTTGGGATGATCTTGAAGATGATGCCGTCGAGATAAGGAAGCTGTTTTCCTTCCTTGTCGTACTTCCAGTAGTAAGGGTTCTTCACGAATCTCACGTACTGATCGGGCACGTACTCAACGGGAATGAACGGACCAAGACCCACGATTTCTCCCTTGTTGATGGCATCAACCGTCCAGAATTCCTTGAATTTTCCTTCCTTCACGTACGGTTCCGCGAGGTGTTTGGGGAAGATAGGAATGCCTCCGATGTACCTTACCGCAAGCCTGTACGCTTCTTTGAGAGTGGTTTTCACCGTGTAATCGTCGATCTTTTCGGCCACCGGCCAGTTGTCTGCAAAGAGGTCCTGCATATCGTTCGGTATGTCAGGGTTGAAATAGATATCGTTGATCGTGAAGACCACATCGTCCGCTGTGAACGGTGTTCCGTCACTCCATTTGACACCCTTCCTCAGGTGCCAGACTATCTCCATGCTTCCGTCCTCGTTTTGCTTGAGTTCCCAACTTTCCGCAAGAGCGGGATGGATCCTTGCGTAATTGTCAAGCTCGATCATGGAAGCCATAAACCTCGCTATAACGTCTGTGGAACTCGTCTCCTGTGCTACAACATCGTTACACGTTCTGGGACCGGAAAGCGTCGGTACTACGAGCACTCCCCCGTACTGTCCTGTGAATTCTGCTCCGATATACGTTTCGAACTGAGCGAACGGTGAAAGTTCTGCGAAAAGTGCAACGGCTGCAATCATAAGGAAAATACCAAGAAACCTACGCATAACATCACACCTCCTCTATGACGAATGTAAATGACACGCCACCCAGTGACCTGGGGAAATTTCCTTCATCGCCGGATACTCTTTCTCACACACGGGCATCTTGTAAGGACACCTCGGATGGAAGAAACAACCAGCCGGTCTGTTGATGGGGCTTGGAACCCCGCCCCTGAGGATGATGCGTTTTCTCGTGCGCTCAACTTTCGGATCTGGAACGGGAACGGCAGAGAGTAACGCCTGAGTGTATGGATGAAAGGGATTATCGAATATCTCGTCGGTGTTCCCCATTTCCACGATCCTGCCAAGGTACATGATACCGACTTCGTGGCTTATGAATCTCACAAGTCCAAGGTCGTGCGAGATGAAGAGATACGTGAAACCCTTTTCTTCCTGAAGCTTGAGAAACAGGTTTATAACCTGTGCCTGAACGGAAACGTCCAGCGAGGCTGTGGGTTCATCGAGTATCACTATCTCAGGATTTATGGAGATCGCCCTCGCGATAGCGATCCTCTGTCTCTGACCTCCACTGAATTGATGTGGATATCTTTCGAGGTGATATTCCTTGAGCCCCACGCTTTTGAGAAGATCTTTCACTATATCTACAGCTTCTTCTCGTGTTTTCGCCAGTCCGTGGAACAGAATAGGCTCAGTCAGAATGTCGCCAACTGTCATTCTCGGATTCAAGGAACTCATGGGATCCTGAAAGACAATCTGTATCTTCCTTCTGAATCTCATCCTCTTTTCACCGATGTCATCGAGCAGAATCTGATAAAATTTCTCTTCGCTTTCTTTCGCTTCTTTAAAGAAGATTTCCGCGTACTTCTTATCCACATCCTCAAGCACATCCACAATCTGATCTGGTGATAATTTTTCCCCAATTTCGCGGAATATATCCACGTAGGTTGTCTTCAGATATTTCTCCGCGTCTTTTCTCTTCATGAAGTAGTACGTGGTGTCGTCACCGTCGATCACAACACGGCCCGCGGTGGGATTCGTGAGACGCAGTATCGTCTTTGCGGTAGTTGTCTTCCCACATCCCGACTCGCCAACGAGGGCGAACGTTTTTCCCTTTTCCACAGAAAAAGAGATATCATCAACCGCTTTCACATAACCAACGATCTTTTTCATAAGGAATCCTTTTCTGATCGGGAAATACTTTCTCAAACTCAGCACTTCGATACTCTTCATCCTGAACAGCTCCCCTTCATACGATGAGTGTGTATCCCAAACTGTCCACAATGGTTTTTATTTGTTCTTTGGAGATTATTTGATCATCGTAATCCACACCAACAACCTTAGCCGTTATCTCATAATCCACATCGAAAACGCCCTCGAGCTTCCCAATGACTTTTATCACTTTCCTGTAATCTTCCTCCGTTTTTGCACCCTTGAGCATAAAATAGTTCAATCTTCTCAACTCTCATACCTCCTTTCGAATCGCATGCCTTCGATTATCGATCTTCCATTTTTTGCTTCCCAGAAGGTCATCTTCTTCTTTCCGGGGAATTGAATGTATCTTACTTTCACTTTTCCGTTGCCGGTACCTATCCATGCACCTTCCTTATCAATATAGTTTATCAAACCTGGTTCATCTCCCGAACTATCTATCGCTGTTACTCCAAACAATTTCACTTCATCGTTCCCTAAGAAAGCTCTGGCACCGGGTCTGGAATCGTAAGCCCTGATTTTGTTCTTCACCGATTCAGCGTCCTTTGAGAAATCCACAATCAGGTCCTCTTTTTTTATCATTGGAGCATAGGTTGCCAGGGAATGATCCTGATCTTTCAGTTCTATGTCCCCCGCCTTCAGTTTTTCCAGGAACTCGATCAACATCTCTTTCGAAAGTTCTATCAAACGTTTTTCTACCTGATCGAAAGTTTCGAATGGATTCACAAAAATTTCCCTCTGGAGTGCAATAGGACCAGCGTCGAGCTCTTTCACCATCTTGTATATGGTGACACCTGTTCTTTCTTCGCCGTTCTCAAGCACTCTCTGTATAGGAGAAGCACCCCTGTATTTTGGAAGAAGAGAGGGATGAATGTTGTAACAACCAAGTTCTGGAAGAGAAAGTATCTTCTCACCCAAAATCCTTCCGTAGGATGCGACTATTATAACATCTGGCCTCACAGACCGGAGAAATTCTAAAGCTTCTTTCTTGTTTATCGATTCGGGTTGAATGAAAGGAACTCCGTGTCTTTCAGCCACTGCCTTCACCGGAGTTGGTGCGACTTTCCTTCCCCGCCCCCTTGGTTTGTCCGGTTGGGTGACTACACCCACCACGTTGAACCTGTTTTTGATCAAATGTTCCAGTATTTCCGCTGCGAACTCCGGTGTTCCCACAAAGACAATTCTCAAATTGCCACCTTCCTTTTTAGAATCTCAAGAGTTTCCCGATCAGCCTTCAACGTGATCAGAGCGTGCCCTTCCCCGTAGTTTTCGTTCAGTATTACCAGTCGATCTTTCAAAGCGTAGATCTGTCCTATCTTTTCCAAGGGAACTTTCAAAGTTTCCTGAATATCCTTTTGCCCCATGATTTCTTCCAGTTTGTTCAGAAGCTGATCCAGTCCTAGCCTTTTTTCCGATGAGATGAACAAGGCCTCCGGATACTTCCACTTCAGCGTTTCTATCCTCTCTTTGGGGCAAACATCGATCTTGTTGAAAACCAGCATCCTCGGAATCTTATCGGCACCGATTTCCTCCAGAACTTTCTCAGAAGCTTTCATTTTTTCTTCAAGATACGGATCAAAAGCGTCAACAAGATGTATAAGCACATCCGAATACTTTATCTCTTCAAGCGTCGCTTTAAACGCACTCACAATGGTGTGAGGTAGCTTTCTGATGAATCCGACTGTGTCACTCACAAGAATGACTCTTCCGCTCTTTAACTTCAACCGTCTCGTGACAGGCTCGAGAGTGGCAAAGAGTTTGTCAGCGACGTACACATCACTGTAGGTTAAAGCCCTGAGGAGAGTGGATTTCCCGGCGTTTGTGTATCCAACTATAGAAACATGTGGGATCTTCTTTTCCAGCCTTTGTTTTCTCTGAGTGTTCCTTTCTTGCTCTATTTCTTTCAGTCTTTTTCGGAGCTGTGCGATGCGGTTTTTTATGTGCCTTCTCAAAACCTCTAGCAAGGGTTCACCTGGCCCTCTGGTGCCAATACCTCCACCGAGTCTAGAAAGTTCCTCGCCCTTTCCAACGAGCCTTGGAAGCTCGTAAAGCAAACTCGCCATCTCCACCTGGAGCTTTCCTTCTTCGCTCGTTGCATGACGGGCAAAGATTTCAAGGATCACCTGCGTCCTATCAAGAACATCTACGTTCAGCTCTTCTTGCATGTTTTTGTACTGCACCGGCGTGATTTCATCGTCAACGACCACGAGATCCGCTTCACAGAATTCTATTATTTCCCTGAGCTTCTGCAATTTCCCCCTCCCAAGGTAGGTGGCTGGATCCGGCTTTGTTCTCTTTTGCCAGAACCATTCAACGACTCCAACACCAAGGGTTTTACACAAACCCTTCATTTCTTCAAGAGACTCTTTTATTTTCTCCTCATCTTTACCAGCAGCAACGACCACCGCTTTTTTCCCTTCAAGATCCCTCGTTCTCAGAGATCTCATCCTCCCGCTCTGTTTCCTGTTTCTTTGGCATCAGCATCACATAAGAGGAAGGAATAATCGTGCTGATCGCGTGTTTGTAAATGAGACTTTGCTGGTTTCCGCTCTCCAGCAGGACCGTATAGCTGTCGAAAGATCTGATGAATCCCTTTGTCTGAAAACCGTTCACTAGATACACCTTTACTTCGATTCTGTTAACCCTGAGATGGTTCAGAAACCTGTCCTGAAGGTTGAACTTTTCCGCCAAGGCAAACTCCCCCCTCGATGTGATTCAAAATAGAATTATACTGAAAAATTTTCAACTATCAGCTTCTTGAGTTCCTCCTTTACTTTTCTTTCACTTTCGAACGTTAAATTGTACCACACGGCTTCCTTGTACCTTTTGAACCATATGATCTGTCTTCTGGCAAAGTGTCTGGTGTTTCGTTTTATGAGATGAATCATCCTGTCAAAATCGTACTTTCCTTCCAGATAGTCGATGACTTCTCTGTATCCTATCGTCTTCATCGAGTTGAGATCTTTAGAATATCCCATCTCCAAGAGTTTTTTCACTTCGTCCACGAGTCCTATCTCTATCATCTTATCAACTCTTTTGTTTATTCTCTCGTAAAGTTCGTGCCTTTCCCGGGTCAGAACGATTATGAAAAACCTGTCGTCACCCTTTGCTTCTTTTTGAAGCTCCGAGATCCTTCTTCCCGTTTTCATGTAAACTTCAAGGGCTCTGATCGTTCTCTTGAGATCGTTTGGATGAATGCGTGTTGCCGCTTCAGGGTCGAATTCTTCGAGCATTTTTCTCAAAATCCCGGGTTCTCTTTTCTCTAATTCTCTGAGCTCCTTTCTTATGTTCTCGTCGGCGGGCACTCCTTCGAATATACCCCGAACCAGAGCGTCCGTGTACAGTCCCGTTCCTCCAACGTAAACAGGGATCTTCCCGCGTTTGAGGACATCTTCCACTACTTTCAGAGAATCCTTCCTGTACATGAAGGCGTTGTAATACTCATCAGGATCGATGATATCTATCATGTGATGAGGAACCCTCTTTCTCTGCTCCGGTGTTGGCTTGGCTGTTCCTATGTCCATGTGGCGATAGATCTGCCTCGAGTCCATCGATACGATCTCTGCACCTATTTCTTCACACACTTCAATCATGACATCTGTCTTCCCGACAGCAGTGGGTCCACCGACTATGGCTATCTTCATCGCTTGTATATCACCCCGTACAGAACACCACTCTTTCTGGAACCTTTCAGTTCGTCAACCTTGATTTTCTTGAAGAGAGAATCCTTCACATGGCTTTTTAAAATAACCTTCTTCTTCGCGATTCTCAGCATTTCCTCAATGTCTTCTTCGCTCACCGTGCCGTACACGGCAAAGGGCCTTAGAGGATTCATGGCAGAAGACTCGTACACAGGATTCTCAAACATGGGATCGCAGTAAACCACGTCGAACGAATTATCGGGCTGACTTCTGATGTATTCCTTGAAATTCGCGTAATGAATTTCTATTCTTTTTAAAGCGTCTTTCAACCACTGAATGTCAGTCTCAAAATTTTCCATTCCGTATTTCACGACGGTGTATATGTGAATGGATCCTTCAAGGCCGATTACCTTACCTTCAGGAAGAAAAGCGGCCACGAGGATAGCCTCACTTCCAAGACCAAAGGTTGTATCCAGCACGACTTCGTTCCCTTCCGGTTGAAGGGACTCTATCAGGTAGTCTTTCTGACCGCTTCTTATGTTCCTCATCCGTAGGATAGCTGAAGAAGGATGAAAAAAGAACTCCCCTCCGGGCCATTTTATTGAGATTCTGTTCTTCTCCACCACGTAGTAGAAGTCCACGTTGAACTCTTTCAATCTCCTTCTTGAAACGTAGATGGTGTCAAGTTTTTCAGCGAGTTCTTTCGCCTTCACCACCTGCTTTCTGTCCGGTTTGTGTGAGGTTGTGACCACGAAGTTTTTCATTCTCTATCACCTCTAAAAGCTTCTGGTTCAGCACTTTTTGTTCCTCAATATTCGTCTTCAATTCCTGGTATTTCGACATCAACTGATTGTGCTTCTCCAGTGCCACCTGATAGTTGTGATAGCTCACGAGAAAAACAAAGATCATGAGGAAGAGAAAAGTCAAGAGTCCCAGATTCACTTTGAAATGTTTCCGCCTTCTTGGCCTCAGTTTAGAACGTGATCTCATATTCATCCCTCCCCTCCTGTATGGTGAGGGATGTTGGTTCATCATCAAAAAACACATACACAACGTAGCTTTCATCAGTCTCTGGCAGATATAACAGAAATCCTTCATTATAAACGGGAACTTTCATTTCGTATCCCCCGAAACTCAGTTTCACCACATTTCCCTCGTTGGTGAGTTCACCGTACACCTTCACAGGGTCTTCCACTGCAAAAATTTTCTCGTTTTCAAGGTCGAAGAGCAGGTACGCGTTGCTCCTCAACACCGTGTCGGTGCTGAACTCTCCTGCGGAGTGGTAAAGCACCACTGGCGCTGTTTTAAAAGCTGTTTTAAAAGACACTTCTTCTTGTTGTTCATCGAACACGATTGTAGCCACTGTGGTGAGCTCAAAATCTGACAGATCAAACGGTATATCCACCGTGGTCAGAAGCACTCCTTCATTGGCCAATACATCCTTAAGCGTGTACTCTTTTCCGTTCACCGATAAATAACTGCTTTCCAGATCCACAGTAACGCTTCCGTCTGTTCCTACGTTGAACAAATAGACGTACAAATCCGCCTTTTCGGGGCTCATCAGGGTACAGCCAACGGCGAACAGCAGGAGAAAAGCAGCGAAAAGAACCCTCACAGGAAACACCTCACAGTATGTACGCGCTCAGATCCTCGTCCTGAACGATCCTTTCGAGTCTTCTTCTCACGTATTCGGCATCCACAACGACCCTCTTTTCCGGAATATCCGGTGCTTCGAAAGAGATCTCCTCGAGGACCTTTTCAGCAACCGTGTAGAGCCTTCTGGCTCCGATGTTTTCGAGTCTTTGATTCAACTGATATGCTATTCGAGCCATTTCTCTGATTCCATCCTCGGTGAAGACGAGTTCCACGCCTTCCGTTGAAAGGAGTGCTTGGTACTGTTTTATGATGGCGTTCTCTGGTTCCTTCAGTATCCTCACGAAATCCTCTTCGGAGAGGGGTGACAGTTCCACACGTATCGGGAAACGTCCCTGAAGTTCCGGGATGAGATCTGATGGTCGTGAAACATGGAATGCTCCGGCCGCTATGAAGAGAATGTAATCCGTTCTTACCGGTCCGTACTTGGTCATGATCGTGGTGCCTTCAACGATGGGAAGAAGGTCCCTCTGAACACCCTGTCTGGACACATCTGGTCCCACAGCACTTTCTTTTCCAGCGATCTTGTCTATTTCATCTATGAAGATGATTCCCCTGTTCTGAGCTCTGTCAAGTGCTTCCTGCACCACCTTGTCCATGTCTATGAGTTTTTCCGCTTCTAAAGGCAGCAGGACCTTCCTCGCTTCAGAGACCTTCATCTTTCTCTTTTTCTTCTGCTTTGGAAGCATTCCACTGAACATATTAGTGATCTCTATCCCGAGGTCTTCCATGCCCGGCCCGAAGATTCCCATGAACGGAGAGACCGTTTCTTCGAGTTCTATTTCAATCTCTTCGTTTTCCAGCTCCCCTTTTCTCAGTTTCTCCCTCATTTCTTCTCTTTTCGCTCTGAATCTTTTCCTATCTTCCGGTGTGTACTGATGTTGCTGTCCACCGGTTATGAGGTTTATGAAGGGATTCGTGACAACTGGCACGGCTTTTGATTCGGGAACGAGAGAATCGAGAATTCGCTCTTCAACCAGTTCTTCCGCCTGTTTTTCCACTTCTTTTATCTTTTCCTGTTTCACCATGTTGACACTGATCTCAACCAGATCTCTTATCATCGAGTCCACGTTCTTTCCCACGTATCCCACTTCCGTGAACCTTGTCGCTTCGACTTTCAAGAACGGTGATCCGGAAAGCTGAGCCAATCTCCGGGCGATCTCTGTCTTTCCTACACCCGTGGGTCCGATCATCAGGATGTTCTTGGGGAGTACTTCTTTTCTCCATTCTTCTGGAAGCTTCTGTCTTCTGATTCTGTTTCGGACCGCTATCGCCACAGCTTTCTTTGCTTCGTATTGACCGACTATGTATTTATCGAGCTCCTGAACGATTTCCTTCGGAGTCATTTCATCGAAACTCTTCATAAAAACACCCCCTAAACTTCTTCGATCACTATGTTCTGGTTCGTGTAGATGCAGATCTCACCGGCTATCATCATTGCTTTCTCCACGATTTCCCGCGCGGAGAGATCGGTGTTTCTGAGAAGGGCCTTGGCAGCTGCGAGTGCGTAAGGTCCTCCAGAACCGATGGCGGCCGCGTCGTCGTCGGGCTGGATAACCTCACCGTTTCCCGATATGATGAAGATGTTCTCTTTATCTGCCACAAGAAGCAGGGCTTCCAATCTTCTCAGAACTCTGTCCGTTCTCCAATCCTTTGCGAGTTCAACGGCAGCCTTTGTGAGGTTACCTCCCCACTCTCTCAGTTTCGCTTCGAATCTATCGAAGAGCGTCATGGCGTCCGCCACAGATCCCGCAAAACCAGCGAGCACTTTTCCTTCCCCAAGCTTTCTAACCTTTCTCGCATTTCCCTTCAAAACGGTCGAACCGAAGGTGACCTGACCGTCTCCTCCCATCACCGTTTGACCGTTTTTTCTCACAACCAGTATCGTCGTTCCGTGAAATTTCATGGTTCAACACCTCCTCAAGTTATTTTAACTCAATTTCTCAAATAAAGGAAATGGTATCATCTTAAATGAGGAGGTGCGAACTTGAAAGTAGGGGTAGCTCTCAGTGGAGGAGTAGACAGTGCGGTAGCTCTCTATCTACTGCTGAAAGAAGGACACGAGGTAAAGGCCTTCCATATGAAAACGAAGGAAGATGAATTCTTCATCAGAAAAGAAATAAAGAAGAAGGTCTGCTGCAGTCCATCGGATACGGCTGACGCGATAAGAATAGCCCACTCTCTTGGAGTGAAGATAGAGATCGTCGATGTGAAAGAGATCTTCAGAGAGAAAGTCATCGAACCATTCAAGAAGGATCTTCTCAAAGGTCTCACTCCGAATCCTTGTGTACACTGCAACCGCTTCGTGAAGTTTGGGTACCTCATGGATTACGTTCTCAACCAGGGATTCGACGCGTTCGCGAGCGGGCATTATGCGAGAATAGATTTCAGTGAAAAGTACGGGAGAAAGGTGATAAAAAAAGGTGTGGATTTGAAGAAAGATCAGTCGTATTTCCTTGCCAGGATCGAACCCTGGAGGATAGAAAAACTCATCTTTCCGAACGGAGTATACACGAAAGAAGAGATCAGAAGAATCGCAGAAGAAGCGGGAATACACGTCGCAAAGAAACAGGAAAGTCAGGACGTGTGTTTCATACCGGATGGCAGTGTCGAAAATTTTTTGAAAGACGAAGGTATAACACTCAAAGAGGGTGACCTCATTACACCAGAGGGAGAGACCGTTGGTCAACACTTCGGGTATCCACTCTACACAATCGGTCAGAGAAAGGGCTTCAAGATAGAAAAATTCGGGAGAAGATACTACGTGGAGGGCAAAATTCCGGAGAAGAACGTTGTTATTGTATCAGATCTGGAAGATGTTTTTTTCTCCGGTTTGATCGCAGAAGATCCTGTCTGGCATGTCGAAGTGCCGGAAGAGTTCAGATGTGTCTGCAGGGTGAGGAAAAAATCCGAAGAAGCTCCCGCGATCGTCAGGGTAAGAGATAACGAAGTGGGGGTCAGGTTCGAGAAGAAAGTCTTCGCTGTTACACCGGGTCAGATCGCCGCCTTTTACGATGGGGACACACTCCTTGGAGGAGCGATCATAAAGGAGGGAATCCGATGAGAAGCATCGTTCAGAACAAGGTGGAAGAGTGTCTCGAGATATTGAAGTGGGACAAAACGAAATGGATCGATTTCTGGAGAGAGCTGAGAAAAAAGTTCGGTCCGATAGTCCCAAACTACGAGAAAAAACTCGAATTGAACGATGAAAAGATCGAAAAGATCCTTCGGGAAATAGAGCGAAGAGAACTCGACAGATTCAAGTGGGATTGGCTGGACGTCTCGAGGAACAAAAAAATAGAGTGTGCAGAATCGCTCTCAGAGAGAGAAGATTTCCTCGATTTGAAAAAAGAAGACTTCTCCGTGTTCCTCATGTCGCTTCTGGGTCTTTCAGACTGGGTTGTTGTGGATGGAGAGAAAGAGAAGATCGTGGTGATTGACGTGTTCTCTCTCTGGAGAAAGGGATTTCTAAGAGAGCTTTCACTCGCCACGCTCCACGCGGTGATAGAGTTCAGAAAAGGAAAAAAAATCGGGAACTACGGAGGAAAAAAAGAGTACTTTGATTCACTGCTGAAAGAGATTGAGAAAATTTTAAGAGGAAAAGAAGCTCTCGGTGATCTGTGCAAATTTTTGAGAAACCACGTTTCGTACTACGACTGGGTGGGATTTTACTTCGTGGAAGATGGAAAGCTGAAACTCGGTCCGTTCGTGGGAGAGCCAACAGAACACGTGGAGATACCGTTCGGAGTTGGAATCTGTGGTCAGGCAGCGGAAAGAGAAGAGACCTTCGTTGTCCAGGATGTGAGCAAAGAAACGAATTACCTCTCCTGCAGTCCAAAGACGAAAGCGGAAATTGTGGTTCCCATTTTCAAGGATGGAAAGATCATAGGAGAGCTGGACATAGATTCGTACAGTCCTTCTCCTTTTTCCGAAGAGGACAGAGACCTTCTCGAAAAGGTGTGTGAACTCGTGTCAAAGGTGGTGTGAGGGAGAACCTCACACCACTCTTTTGAAGTGTTCGATGGATCTGTCCCAGGTTTTCTCCGCGTCGTTCGGGAAGTAGCACGCGGGAAGTTCTCCATGCTGTCTGTGGTAGTGCATGCATTCACAGCAGATGCCCTTTCTCGGACATCCAGGATAAGAACAGTTGCAGTAAGAAAGGTTCCTCTCTTTGTTCGGGCAGACCTTCACGATCTCACCTCCAGATTTCCCATGATTCGATCATCCATATCGAGAAATTCGTTTATTTCCCGAGAGAGTCTGACAACCAGATACAACCAGTATGCACCGAAAGTGAACAGAGTGAGGAGAAAAACCGATAGCACGTTCCTTTCTTTTATGACCGGTTTGTAGTCGATGTTGAAAAGGGTTCTGTAAAGGTGGATCTTAATCTCCTGGAGTTTTCTTATAGTTTCAAACAGATAATGAAGAAAGATCACAAAAAAGATCAACTGAAACAGTGAGAAAATCCATATTCCAGCAAAGAGAAACTCGAGAAACCAGAAGGCTATAAAGGCAATGTATGGCCAGTTTGGAACAAACGGCTTCTCGTTCAAGTTCACTGAATGTAGCTCCGCCAGTCTCAACGTTTCCAGAATGTTGATGTTCAGGAGCACACTCCACTGTCTGTAAACGATCAAAAGAGAAATCGTGGAAATCAGAGAAAGAAAAAGGGTCATAGACCCAAGGGTGTAACTGGGAGATCCTGCCAGAATCTCCCTGTAATATTCTAACAGCAGAATCGAGCTCATCGCAGAAAAGACAACACCCATCCAGGCCAGGTTCATGTTCACCCTCTTCAATTTCTATCCCTCCAGTGTTCGATGAGATCGTCTCAGGAGCTCTCCGAGGTGAAGTCGTTTAAAGCAACGAAATCGTCCCAGTATTCCGGATTTTTCACTTTCTGAGGCAAGTAGATCTTGACCTCCTCCCAATCCCCTGAAGGGGATGGGACTTTTGGTGGCTCTCAGGCCACCTTCCATGGAGCCAAAGACGCTCCATGGCCACAGAGGTGCGGATGGAACCTCACACCTCTGACGGGGGCCAAACCCGCTACTACCTGGCCTGTGCCAGGATACCTTTTCCAGATGTTGATTGCTCCAACTCCGTCCCTGTGATACTCAAAACCACAGGTTTTGCAGTGGTATCTTCTTCCGTTCGGCTTGTTCTTTGCACCACAGACAGGACACGTCTTGCTCGTGTTCGCTTCTGAGATGAGCTTTACTTTGATTCCGAACTGCTCTGCTTTGTACCTTATCATCTCGATGAGTTTTCTGAACTGCCACTGGTGGATCTTCTGGTTCGCATTGTCGCTATAGTCCGCTCTTTCTCTGATCCCTGTGACGTCTCCTATCACGATGGTTCCGATTTGTTTTCTGAGGCACAGTCCGATGAAACTGCTTGTGATCTTGTGCATGATGTCGTTGATCTGGTTTCTGAGCCGTCTCAGGACTCTTTTCTTTGCACGAACAAGCTTGTTGTACCTTCTTGATCCCTTCTTGCACTCTGCTATGGCAGACTGAAGGCTTGCGAGGCGTTTGTTTCGGTAGCGAAGGATGCTGCTAAGAACCCCTCCGTGGTAGCTGATGACTTCTTTTCCATCAAAGCACGTGATGGGACGGAGCACTCCAGGGTCGACTGCCATAACACCAGAATTAGCACTCTTTTCTTCAATCTCCACCTCTATCGCAAGGTGGAGATAGTATCCATCTTCAAAGACAAGTCTTGCCTGTTTGATGCGAAGGGGAGGTTTGAGAGGTGTTTGTACAACAAATGGTTCTCGTTCTTTGCCCAAAGACAGTCTCAGGGTGCCGTCTGATAGAAGTTTTACAGCGCTTTCTTTCCATATGAACGGTAGATAGCGTTTTTTCTTGTAGGGAGGTTTTGCATCTTGATTCTTTTTGGCTGCTTTGAAGTACCCTTTGAGGGCTTGAAAGTAGAGCTGAACAAATGCCTGCTTTGAGTGGACGTGGATTTTGATGTTTTCTGCCCAGCGGAGGATGTATTTGTCTGCGGTGGGCCAGGACAGCCAGAAGCCTTTCTTTCGGTGTATCTTTCGCACAAGAGACATCGTTTTGTTGTAGATTCTTGCTGCGGTGCGGTTGAGTTCTTCGCATGTTTGATTCAAATGTCCCGGTACAGCGAGTTTGTAGGTTCGTATCACACGTCTGGGCATTTTTCCACTCCCTGTGCCAATTGTAACACAGTCGAGCTACAACAACCACTTACTATCCCTCTGAAAGAGGATAGCTTGCGTGGTTGGGGTTCTGTCAACCAGAGCGAAGACATCTATCCAAGATGGATTTCCCATCATCTCCTTCAGATCCTGAGAGATGAACTGCTCCAGATCGTTGTCCCCTGCTATCCAGACGAGGAACGAAAGCGTGTGGTTGTAAACAGGAATGCACCCGAAAATCAAGAGAAAAAGACTACCTGTTAAGATAATCAAACTTCTTGCCCTGATACGTATCTCTCCTCTCGAGTTCTTCTTCTATCATGTTGATGATTTCTATCTTGCTCTTTCCCCAGTTACCGAAGATCGTTCCCTTTCTCGGAGGATCTGCAACCAGCCTGTGAATAACCACGTTCGGAGAGAGATACTCGAGAAATGTGATCGCTCTGTCGATGTACTCCTCGAGTGAACAGATTTTTATTTCTCCCTTTTTGTACATCTCCGCGAGTTTTGTTCCTTCCACCACGTAAAGCGAGTGGAGTTTCACACCGTCCACATCGAGAGCGGAAAGGATCTTGGCCGTCTCTACCACATCCTCCATATCGTCCCAGGGCAGATTCAAAATCACATGCACCACGAGTTCGATGCCTCTCTTTTTCACTCTCACAGCGGCATCCACGAACTCCGCGAGGGTGTGGCCTCTGTTGATCTTCTTGAGTGTTCGATAGTTTGCTGTCTGAAGACCGAGCTCAACGGAAACATCGACACGCTTTTTGAATTCTTCGAACAGATCCAAAACTCGTTCGGACACGAGATCGGGCCTCGTGGAGACAGAGAGCTGGATTATACTGTCGTCCACGAGAGCTTCCTCGTAGCGTTCTCTGAGCACCTCAACAGGAGCGTACGTGTTGCTGAACGACTGAAAATACGCGATGAATTTCTTGATCCCCCGCTTTTCGTATTTTTTCTTTATTTCCATGACCTGCTCTCTTATCGGGAGCCTCATCAGAGTGGTAAAACCGCTTCCCGTGGCATCACAGTAGATACAGCCACCCCTACTTTTCGTACCGTCCCTGTTCGGACAGGAGAATCCCCCGTGTATCACTATTCTCTGAACCCTTTCACCGTATCTTTCCTTCAGATAATCGCTGAGCTTTCTGTATCGCACGGCCCATCCTCCTTTTCCTATCTATGATACAATAGTTTCAAAAGAACTCGAAATCGAGGAGGAGATCGGCCTTGCGGATGAAAGACCTCTACGCTCCTACTCTCAAAGAAACCCCTTCCGATGTTGAGACAGTGAGCCACGAGTATCTTCTTCGAGGAGGCTTCATCAGAAAAACAGCTGCCGGTATATACACCTACCTCCCACTGGGAAGAAGAGTGCTTCTCAAAATAGAGAACATAGTTCGGGAAGAGATGAACAGGATAGGGGCACAGGAAATTCTGATGCCCATCCTTCAACCTGCGGAACTCTGGAAACAGTCAGGAAGGTGGGACGATTACGGTCCCGAAATGATGAAACTCAAAGACAGGCACGAAAGAGACTTCACACTCGGTCCCACGCACGAGGAGATCGTCACGGACCTTGTGAAGAACGAGCTCCGTTCGTACAAACAGCTTCCTCTCACTCTGTATCAGATAGCGAACAAGTACAGAGACGAAATCAGACCCCGTTTTGGCCTTCTCAGGGCAAGAGAATTCATCATGAAGGACGCTTACAGCTTTCACGCAAGCTGGGAATCTCTGGACGAGACGTACGAAGAGTTCAAAAAAGCGTACTCCCGAATTATGGAAAGGCTCGGCGTGAGGTACATGATCATAGAGGCAGAAACGGGTGCCATCGGAGGGAACGCTTCCCACGAGTTCGTCGTTCCTGCAAAAATAGGAGAGACGAACGTACTCTTCTGTGAAAAGTGCGGCTACCAGGCAAGCGACGAAAAAGCCGAATACAAAGGTGAATATACTCAGGAACAGGAAGAAGAGAAACCCTTCAAGAAGGTTCCCACACCCGGGGTGAAGACGATCGAGGAAGTTTCAGAGTTTCTCGGTGTTCCTCCGTCGAAGATCGTGAAGTCTCTTCTTTACAAAGGAAGAGAAGGATACGTCATGGTACTCATAAGAGGAGACCTGGAGCTCAATGAAGCGAAACTCAAAGCACATTTGAAAGATCAGTCGCTGAGAATGGCAACTCCAGAAGAAATTCTGAAGGACTTCGGTGTTCCTGTCGGATTCATTGGACCCATCGGTGTGGATGTGAAGAAAGTGGCCGATCACAGCGTCAGGGGGCTGAAAAACTTCGTCGTTGGGGGTATGGAAGAGGACACGCACTACGTAAACGCAAACCATCCCAGAGATTTCAAGGTGGACGAGTGGTACGATCTGAGAACGATGGTGGAGGGCGATCCCTGTCCCGTCTGTGGTGAGCCTCTCAAGGCAACAAAAGGGATAGAGCTTGGTCACATATTCAAACTCGGTACAAAATACTCCGAAGCCATGAAGGCCTACTTTATGGATGAAAACGGTGAGATGAAGCCTTTCATCATGGGCTGTTATGGCTGGGGAGTTTCCAGAACGATGGCGGCTGTTGTGGAGCATTTCCACGATGAGAACGGTATGATCTGGCCCCTTTCGATCGCCCCTTACACCGTTGTGGTGGACATTCTGAACATGAACGACGCTGAACAGAAGCAGGTGGGAGAAAAGATTTACCAGGTTCTCTCAGAAAAAGGAGAAGAGGTTGTTCTGGATGACAGAGAAGTCTCGCCTGGTTTCAAATTCAAAGACGCCGATCTCATAGGCTTTCCCATAAGAATAAACGTGGGAAGATCCCTCAAGGAAGGTGTTGTTGAACTGAAGAAACGCTATTCGAAAGAACTCGTCAAGGTGAACATCAAAAACGGTTTCGGCACGCTTCTGGAAACACTGGAAAAGATGAAGCGGGAGTACGATCCCAAGGAGGCTGCCAGGTGAACTACAGCAAACTCTCCTCCGCCACGATACAGGGAATAGAAGCAATGAAAATAGATGTGGAAGTGGATTTCGACAACAGGAGCGTTTTCAACGATATAGACGTGGTCGGTCTCGGTGACACCGCTGTGAAAGAGAGCAGAAAAAGGGTGAAAAGTGCTATTCTGAACAGCGGATTTTCTCTTCCACACGGTAAATACGTGGTGAACCTCGCTCCTGGAGACGTGAGAAAAGAAGGTTCCATGCTCGACCTGCCAATCGCACTGTGCATACTCGCTTCAACAGGAATAGTTCAGGTGAGCGAAAACATCCTCGCTATAGGAGAACTCTCGCTGAATGGAGAAGTGAAGAGGGTGAACGGGGTTCTTCCCGTTCTCCTTTCTCTTTCAGAAAGGTTCAATGGTACGGTGCTCATCCCAAAAGAGAACGAAGAAGAAGCAAAGTGTGTGAAAGGGCTGGATATATATGCAGTGGAATCTCTCAGAGAATGCGTTGAGTTTTTGAGGGGAGATAGAGCGCTGAAACAGATCGAGTATTCGGGTATAGGAAACACGAACGTTGAATACGAGATTGATTTTTCCGACGTTAGAGACCACGAGATGGTGAAAAGAGCGGTGGAGATAGCCGTCGCAGGTTTTCACAACATCCTCATGATAGGAAATCCCGGTTCCGGAAAGACCATGATAGCGAAGAGAATTCCCACGATCTTTCCTCCCATGTCCGAAGAGGAAATCCTCGAGACGAGTAAGGTGTACAGCGCATCTGGTTATCCCGGGATCGTGAAACTCCGTCCCTTCAGATCTCCCCATCACACAGCGTCGACCGTCTCCATCATCGGTGGCGGCACCAACCCAAGACCCGGTGAGATTTCCCTCGCACACAACGGTGTTCTGTTCCTCGATGAACTGCCGGAATTCAAAAGAGACGTGCTGGAAGCGTTGAGACAGCCTCTCGAAGAAGGCATCGTCACGGTTGCCAGAGCGAAGTTCACCGTCACCTACCCCGCTCGCTTCATGCTGGTCGGTGCCATGAATCCCTGTCCCTGTGGAAATCTTGGAGACCCGAAACAACCCTGTGTCTGCTCTCCCAGAGACATCATGAGGTACAGAAAGAAAATCTCAGGTCCTCTTCTGGACAGGATGGATCTGGTGATCAACGTTCCGAAGCTCTCCTTCGAGGAAATGATGAAAAAACCCGAAGGAGAGAAAAGCTCTTCAATCAGAGAGCGGGTGATTAAGGCGAGGGAGATACAGAAAAGACGTTTCAGGGATACTCATATTTCCTGCAATTCACAGATGTCTCACAGAATGCTGAGGAGGTTTGTCCAGCTGGACGAGAAGAGTGAGGACCTCCTGAAGAGATACGTGGAAAGATACGGACTGTCGGGTAGAAAGATCGATAAAGTTCTGAAGATCTCACGAACAATAGCGGATCTGGAAGGTTCGAGCAGTGTAGAAATGAGTCACCTCGCAGAAGCGCTTCAGTACAGGTTCAGAGAGAGTTAGCTTTCCCACCAGAATTTCCTCTCCGCTATTTCATCCATGGTCTTCCTTTCTTTGAGGTTTTCCTCACGAAAGTACTCTCGCATCTTTCTTTCTTTTAATTTTTCAAGAATCTTTCTCTCCTTCATTTTTTCAAAAAGTTTACTTCTCGTTTTTTCCTGTTCCTTCATCAGTTCAGAAAGTTCACTTTGCTTTTTTTTGATCTCTTCTTCATAAAACATCATCTGCATCTCCATATTCAGGAGATCTTCCTTTCTGAGAACCTTTTTGTGAAGAAAATTACTTTCTATTCGCTTCTTTTCAGCGGAAAGTTGTTGTATAATTCTCTGGGTATTTTCCACTTTTTCATTGATTTTTGAGAGATCGTTTTTCAAAGTTTCTTCTTCCTTTCTTCGAACATCGTATATTCTCTGAAGTCTAAATCTAAAAGGCACGAATCATCACCCCAATAAGATTTTTGGAAAAATTTATAGTGGATGATAAAATTAAGTAAGGTTCTGATAATTTCCAGAAATATTTTACCAGAATCCGGGGGAGAAAGGCTTGTATACAAGGGAAGAACTCATGGAGATAGTGTCAGAGAGAGTGAAAAAGTGTACGGCTTGCCCACTTCATCTGAATAGGACAAACGTTGTCGTAGGAGAAGGAAATCTGGATACGAGGATCGTTTTTGTGGGAGAAGGACCGGGAGAGGAAGAAGACAAGACGGGAAGACCTTTCGTCGGAAGAGCGGGAATGCTTCTGACGGAGCTACTCAGAGAATCAGGTATCAGAAGAGAAGATGTTTACATATGCAACGTTGTGAAATGCAGGCCTCCCAACAACAGAACACCCACTCCTGAAGAACAGGCGGCATGTGGACATTTTTTACTCGCTCAGATCGAAATCATCAACCCAGATGTGATAGTTGCTCTCGGAGCCACGGCATTGTCTTTCCTCATGGATGGGAAAAAGGTATCCATAACCAAAATCAGAGGAAATCCCATCGACTGGCTCGCAGGAAAAAAGGTCATTCCAACATTCCATCCGAGTTATCTTCTGAGAAATAGAAGTAATGAACTCAGAAAGATCGTTCTTGAGGATATTGAGAAAGCAAAAAGTTTCATAAAGAAGGAGGGTCGATAGCATGCCAAGAGGAAGAAAGAAAACCCTGACACCTGCGCTCGAAGATTACCTTGCGGTGATTCAGGAGATACTTCAGAAACAACCCGCGGCGAGGGTGAGCACCATCGCGAGAAAGATGGGTGTGAGCCTTCCAAGTGTGACAAACGCCATGAAAAGACTGGCAGAACTCGAATACGTCGAATACGAGAAGTACGGATACATAACCCTTACCGAGAAGGGAAAAAGAAGAGCAAGATCGTTGAGAGGTTCTCAGAACAGACTCAGAAACTTTTTCTTCTACGTGATGGGAATACCTTCGCCCACCGCGGAAAAACTCGCGCGTCATTTCTCACACTTCCTGGATACAAAAACGAGAGAAAGATTCAAGAGATTTTACGACATAATGGTGAATTTCGATGAGAGCAAGGTGCAGGAACTGAAGGAATTCCTCGAAGAGAGCAGAAGACTTGTGAACGTTCAGGAAATCCCTGAAGAAGCCAGAATTATGGAAGAAGATGAAGAAGAGGAGGCTCAACCATGAACGTTCTGGTAACAGGCGGAGCGGGCTTCATAGGATCCCACGTGGTGGACAAACTGATAGAAAACGGATACGGCGTCATTGTGGTGGACAATCTATCCTCTGGAAAGGTCGAAAACCTCAACAGAAACGCGCTGTTTTATGAACAGAGTATAGAGGACGAAGAAATGATGGAGCGGATCTTCTCTCTGCACAGACCCGAGTATGTCTTTCACCTCGCCGCTCAGGCTAGTGTCGCCATCTCCGTTAGGGAACCTGTCAGAGACGCGGAAACGAACATCATTGGATCTCTTGTGCTTCTTGAAAAATCCATCAAGCACGGTGTTAAAAAATTCATTTTTTCATCCACCGGTGGGGCTATATACGGAGAGAATGTGAAGGTCTTTCCAACACCAGAGACGGAGACACCTCATCCGATATCACCTTACGGTATTGCGAAGTACAGCATCGAGATGTACCTGGAATTCTTCGCAAGAGAGTACGGGCTGAAGTACACAGTCCTCAGATACGCCAACGTTTACGGGCCAAGACAGGATCCGTACGGTGAAGCGGGCGTGGTGGCCATCTTCACTGAAAGGATGCTCAGGGGAGAGGAAGTTCACATATTCGGTGATGGAGAGTACGTCAGAGACTACGTTTACGTTGATGACGTAGTCAGAGCGAATCTTCTCGCCATGGAGAAAGGCGACAACGAAGTCTTCAACATAGGAACGGGAAGGGGCACGACCGTGAACCAGCTCTTCAAACTGCTGAAAGAGATCACTGGCTACGATAAAGAGCCCGTCTATAAACCACCGCGTAAGGGCGACGTGAGAAAGAGCATTCTCGATTACACGAAGGCGAAGGAAAAACTCGGCTGGGAACCCAAAGTTTCCCTTGAGGAGGGATTGAAGCTCACCGTTGAGTATTTCAGAAAAACCCTTGAATGAACTGCTCAGGCCGAAAGATTTCGAGGATTTCGTCGGTCAGGATCATATATTCGGCGATAAAGGGATTCTCCGGCGAACTTTAAAAACAGGCAACATGTTCTCCTCCATCCTTTATGGACCACCGGGGTCTGGTAAGACCTCGGTTTTTTCACTGCTGAAAAGGTATTTCAACGGCGAGGTAGTTTATCTGAGCTCCACCGTTCACGGGGTTTCTGAAATAAAGAACGTTCTCAAAAGAGGAGAACAGCTGAGAAAATACGGAAAAAAACTGCTTCTTTTTCTCGATGAAATACACCGCCTGAACAAAAACCAGCAGATGGTCTTGGTTTCCCATGTTGAACGAGGAGACATCGTACTGGTTGCGACAACAACTGAAAACCCAAGTTTTGCCATCGTACCCGCACTTCTCTCAAGATGCAGGATTCTTTACTTCAAAAAACTCTCTGACGAGGACCTGATGAAGATCTTGAAAAAAGCAACAGAGGTTCTCAACATCGATCTGGAAGAAACGGTAGAGAAAGCCATAGTAAGGTATTCCGAAGGAGACGCCAGGAAACTCTTGAACACCCTGGAGATCGTCCACCAGGCGTTCAAAAACAAGAGGGCAACTCTTGAAGATCTGGAAACTCTGCTGGGAAATGTGAGCGGGTACACGAAGGAATCACACTACGATTTCGCTTCAGCCTTTATAAAGAGTATGAGGGGTAGCGATCCAAACGCCGCCGTTTACTACCTCGTCAAGATGATAGAGATGGGAGAAGACCCGCGATTCATAGCACGAAGAATGATCATATTCGCCAGCGAAGACGTTGGACTCGCCGACCCAAACGCTCTACATATCGCCGTTTCGACCTCCATCGCTGTCGAACACGTGGGACTTCCCGAATGCTTGATGAACCTTGTAGAGTGTGCCATCTACCTTTCCCTCGCTCCCAAGAGCAATTCTGTTTATCTTGCAATGAAAAAGGCCCAGGAACTTCTTGTGGAGGACGTACCGCTTTTTTTGAGAAATCCCGTCACCGAAGAAATGAAAAAGCGTGGATACGGAGAAAGGTATCTTTATCCCCATGATTTCGGTGGTTTCGTGAAAACGAACTATCTTCCAGAAAAGTTGAAAGGTGAGGTCATCTTCCAGCCAAAAAGAGTAGGTTTTGAGGAAGAACTCTTTGAAAGGCTCAAACGTCTTTGGCCCGAGAAGTACGGGGGTGAAAGTATGGCCGAAGTGAGAAAAGAACTGGAATACAAAGGGAAAAAGATCAGAATCGTAAAGGGAGACATCACAAGAGAAGAAGCGGACGCCATAGTGAACGCGGCGAACGAATATCTGAAACACGGAGGAGGAGTAGCGGGAGCGATCGTGAGAGCAGGTGGAAGCGTTATTCAGGAGGAAAGCGACAGGATCGTTCAGGAGCGTGGAAGAATTCCGACAGGCGAAGCGGTGGTAACCGGCGCTGGAAAGCTGAAGGCAAAATACGTGATTCACGCTGTGGGACCCGTTTGGAGAGGAGGCAGTCATGGAGAGGACGAACTCCTCTACAAAGCAGTTTACAACGCACTCCTTCGAGCTCACGAACTGAAATTGAAAAGCATCTCAATGCCTGCCATCAGCACAGGAATCTTCGGATTTCCGAAAGAAAGAGCGGTGGGAATCTTTTCAAAGGCAATAAAAGATTTCATCGATCAACATCCGGATACCGCTCTGGAAGAAATCCGCATATGCAATATAGACGAGGAAACAACGAAAATTTTCGAAGAAAAGTTCAGCGTTTGATGAAACCAAAAGAAGGGGCAAACGCCCCTTCTTTTTTTAAGACCTCTGAGGAAGTATTGAATCAACTCAAACGAGTTCTTGGATCTATTCCGCAACAGATTTCCATACCTGAAAGGAACTATTGATATTTTCATCATACCACAGAAAGTAAAAAAAGTAAAGGGGGCCTTTGGCCCCCTTGTTATCATTTAGAATTCTTCAGGAATACTCGGTGTTTCTTTTTTCTCCTCGGGTTTTTCAACGATGAGCACTTCCGTTGTCAGGAGCATTCCAGCGATGGACGCGGCGTTCTGCAGAGCGCTCCTTGTAACCTTTGCTGGGTCAATGATTCCTCTTTCAAACATGTTGCAGTATTCTCCCCTGAGTGCGTCGAATCCATAGGCTGGATCGTCATTCGAGAGTATCTTCTCTACGATCACCGCTCCATCGTATCCTGCGTTTTCAGCGATTTGCTTAATTGGGGCTGAGAGTGCCTTGTAAACGATCTGAGCTCCTATTTTCTCGTCGCCTTCGAGCTCTTCTATGACCTTTTCAACGGCTTTTCTTGCTCTCAGGAGTGTTACTCCTCCACCTGGAACGATTCCTTCTTCAACAGCTGCCCTTGTAGCACTCAATGCATCTTCAATTCTGTGTTTCTTTTCCTTGAGCTCTGTTTCGGTGGCTGCTCCGACCTTTATGACGGCTACTCCTCCTGCGAGCTTTGCCATCCTTTCCTGGAGAGTTTCTTTTTCGTATTCGGACGTGGTTTCTTCTATCTGGGCTTTGATCTGAGCAATTCTCTTCTTGATGGCCTCCGGATCACCTTTTCCTCCAATTATGATGGTCTCATCCTTCTTGACTCTCACAAGATCGGCTCTTCCGAGATCTTCGAGGGTGAGATCCTCGAGATTGATTCCGAGCTCTTCACTTGCCACCTGACCTCCGGTGAGTATCGCTATGTCCTGAAGCATGGCTTTCCTTCTTTCACCGAATCCAGGCGCCTTCACAGCACAGGACTGGAGAGTACCCTTGAGCTTGTTGAGAACGAGCGTTGTCAGAACTTCTCCTTCAACGTCTTCCGCTATGACGAGGAGTGGTCTTCCGGTCTGAGCGACTTTTTCAAGAATTGAAATGAGAGGTTTCACAGCGCTGAGCTTCCTGTCAGTGATGAGTATGAAGGGCTCTTTCAGAACAACCTCCATCTTCTCAGCATCTGTGACGAAGTACGGTGAAATGTAACCCCTGTCAAACTGCATACCTTCGGTGAATTCAACATACGTTTCAAGCGTCTTGGAATCCTCCACGGTGATGACTCCGTCTTCTCCTACCTTGTCCATAGCTTCTGCGATGAGTTCTCCAATTTCGGCACTGTTCGCAGATATAGCGGCAACGTGGGCAATGTCCTCCCTACCGGAAAGTTTCTTGGAGACCTTCTTGATCTCTTCGACGGCTTTCTCAACAGCTTTGTCTATACCCCTCTTGAGGAGTATTGGATTGGCACCTGCTGCAACGTTCTTGAGGCCTTCTTTGATCATGGCCTGTGCGAGAACTGTAGCCGTTGTTGTACCATCACCGGCAACGTCGTTTGTTTTGGAAGCAACCTCTTTCACGAGCTGAGCCCCGAGGTTTTCGAATTTATCCTCGAGCTCAATCTCCTTGGCTATAGAAACACCGTCGTTGGTTATTGTTGGAGAACCCCACGATTTTTCAATAACAACGTTCCTTCCCTTTGGCCCAAGAGTCACCTTTACCGCGTTAGCAACCTTGTCCACACCTCTTTCGAGTGCCCTTCTCGCTTCTTCGTTGAACTTCAAAATCTTCGGCATATTTCACACCTCCCTCACTCTTCGATTTTCGCGAGTATGTCGTTCACATCAATGATGATGTAATCCTCATCATCGATCTTTATTTCTGTACCCGCGTATTTGGAGTAAATAACCTTGTCTCCAACTTTGATGTCGAATTTTTCGTCGTCATCGATCTTTCCCACGGCTACGACCTCTGCCTTCATCGGTTTCTCTTTTGCGGAATCTGGAAGAACGATTCCTCCCTCAGTCTTCTTTTCCTCTTTGATGGGCTTGATGAGAAGCCTTTCACCGAGAGGTATCACTTTCATCATCCATCCCTCCTTCGTAGATTTTTAGCACTCTCATCGTTCGACTGCTAATATAAATATACTACTTTTTACGAGCCTCTTCAAGGGATATTGATTAAGAAAAACGAACACAAACTCAACATTATCGTTAATAATGGGTAAACAATGAGTCAAAGAGGTTGAAGAAAAGTAAAAAGGCGCTTGAAGCGCCCTTTTTCTGGTGGAGGCGGGGGGATTCGAACCCCCGTCCGAAGATGGAGGCCCCTGGGCTTCTCCGAGCGCAGCCCGTGTTTTCGATTTCAGGGGGGACCCCCCACGGGCAGGGTGTCCTCTCCCACAGCCTTCCTGAAATTTCCCGATTCAGGCCGGAAGGCGAAGCCTGAATCGGTAGGCTGGATATCTCACGCCCTCTTCCGAAGCCCAGCCAACTTCGGAGAGGACGGCCGCCTATCTATTAGGCGGCAACAGCAACAGGTTCGTTGGCACTTATTCTTTGTTCCACCTTTTTTACGAGGAGGTGGAGACCTCGGCTCGCTTCCCAGGGGACTCCATCCCCGTCGAACCCGTTCGCCCCCTGGTTTATCAATCCATCTTTATTATACCACCTTTATTATACCACTGTTCAGACTCTTCCAAATGTCGGAAGGTTCAGGGTATGTTGTATAATCATATGAAGATACATACCCAATTTACGACCAGGAGGTGTACCAGGTGACCGCATACATCATACGAAGACTTCTGCTCTTGCCCCTGATTCTCTTAGGAGTAACTTTCATCGTCTTCTCGATGATCCAGTCCCTCGGGCCGGACAAATTGCTCGCAGCGTACGTTAACCCGAACATGCTGGACAAATTAACGCCCGAGCAAATGGACGCTCTGAAGGAGAAGTACGGCTTGAACGACTTTTTCGTTGTGAGATACGTCAAATGGCTCTCAAACACTCTGAGAGGTGATCTCGGGTGGTCCCTTGTTGGGAAAGAACCGGTGAAAGATGCTCTTTTGAGAAGACTCCCATACACCGTTGAACTTGCGCTTTACGCCATCTTCCCTGTTGTATTTGTTGGAATATGGCTCGGTGTGAAGGCTGCGGTTCACAGAGGAAAATTCCTCGATCATTTCATAAGAATCTTCGCCGTGGTTGGCTGGTCTTTTCCTGATTTCGTCTTTGGATTGCTCGTTCTGATGATCTTTTACAGTATACTGAACTGGCTTCCTCCTGGGAATCTGAGTATGTGGGCTGAAGAAGTGATCAAATCTCCGGAGTTTCATCGCTACACAAAGCTCGTTACAATAGACGCGCTTTTGAACGGCAGATTGGACATCTTCTGGGATGGTCTGAAACACCTCATAGGTCCCATCATAACGCTTTCGTGGCTCTGGTGGGCGTATCTTCTGAGAATCACCAGGTCGAGCATGCTGGAAGTCCTGAACAAAGAATACGTGAGAACCGCCAGGGCAAAGGGTCTTCCTGAAGATGTGGTTATAAACAAACACGCCAGAAGAAACGCTTTGATTCCGGTTACCACGGTCGCCGGTGGTATGATCATCGGCCTCTTCTCCGGTACCGTGATCGTGGAAACGGTCTTCAACAGAACGGGTGTGGGAAGCTTCACCGCGCAGGCAGCCCTGCAACTCGATTACGCCTCGGTGATGGCTTCTGCGTTGTTTTTCTCAACAATTCTTGTTGTTGGAAATCTCATAATAGATATCCTGTACGCCCTTATAGACCCCAGAATAAGACTTGGATGAGAGGTGAAACGACGTGAATCAGGAATTCAAAAGAATAATGAAGAGATTTTTTAGAGATCCATCCGCCATCATAGGGTTCTCTCTGGTGCTCTTCTTTGTGGTGATAGCCATTCTCGCGCCTGTTATAGCTCCTCCCATTCACCCGCTCACCAGAGCCAAGCTACCCGATCCTTACTTGATGCCCGTGGTGAGCTGGAATCAGAGCCCACAACCCCCTACCACGAAAGAGGATGCCCTGGCGAAGAATCCCAACAGAGAACCTATACGCTGTGTTGATTATCATCCATTCGGTGTCATTGGTGGCCGTGATATTCTATACGGAATCGTCTGGGGCACAAGAACGGCTTTCAAGATAGGTCTCATAGTCACACTCGCAAGACTCCTGATAGGAGTGTTCATAGGTTCAATCTCAGGTTACTTTGGAGGATGGATAGATGAGGTTCTCATGAGGATCACCGATATCTTTCTCTCTATTCCTTTCCTCATAGCGGCTGTTGTGCTGACAACCGTTCTCGGGACAGGTCTCGACAAGGTTATGATAGCGATGATCGTGTTTGGATGGATGGGAGCGGCAAGGCTCATCAGAGGAAACATTCTTCAGGTGAGGGAAGAACAATTCGTTCTGGCAGCGAAAGCAATAGGTGTGCCCGATTTTCTCATCATACTGAAACACGTTCTTCCGAATACCATTTTCCCCGTCCTGATATGGGCTTCCATGAACATGGGATCTCTCGTGATAACGGCCGCTGTGCTCAGTTTCTTGGGACTCGGTGCCCCCCAGGGATACGCCGACTGGGGATCCATCCTCAGTTACTCGAGAGACTGGATGATGGAGATAGGAAAGCACTGGTACGCCCTCGTTTATCCCGGTACCGCTATGGTTCTCTTCGTTCTGGGATGGAATCTGCTGGGCGATGCGCTCAGAGACGCTTTCGATCCAAGGCTAAAATTCTAAGGAGGGATCGAATTGACAGAGCCTCTGCTTAGGGTGGAAAATCTGAAAACCTATTTCTATACAGAAGACGGTGTGGTGAAGGCGGTCGATGGTGTTTCTTTTGAGGTCAGAGAGGGAGAAACCCTGGGCATCGTTGGGGAATCCGGAAGTGGAAAAAGTGTGACATCGCTCTCAATAATGAGACTCCTGGATCAGAACGGAAAGATAGTTGATGGAAAGATCATCTTCAAAGGAAGGAATCTTCTCGAACTTTCAGAGAGCGAAATGAGGAAGATCAGAGGAAAAGAGATCGCCATGATATTTCAAGAACCCATGGTGGCTTTGAACCCTGTTTTCACGATAGGGGATCAGATAATGGAGGCAATAATTCTTCACCAGAACGTCTCTGAAAAAGAAGCGAGAAAAATGGCTATAGATCTTCTCAGAAAAGTGGGAATTCCCGAACCTGAAAAGAGAGTGGATGAGTACCCCCACCAGCTCTCCGGTGGGATGAGACAGAGGGCTATGATAGCCATGGCACTCTCCTGCAGACCGAGTCTTCTCATAGCGGACGAACCCACCACCGCTCTCGACGTGACCATACAGGCTCAGATCCTGGAGCTCATGAAGGAACTCCAGAAAGAATACGGAATGGCAATCATTCTGATCACCCACGATATGGGCGTCGTTGCGGAAATGTCCGATAAAGTTGCTGTCATGTACGCGGGAAAGGTGGTCGAGTACGGAGACGTGAAAACCATCTTCACCGAACCCAAGCACCCCTACACCTATGCTCTTCTCGAATCCATTCCCAGAATAGACGTAGAACAGGAGAGACTGAAGAGCATTCCGGGAAACGTACCCGACCCGCTCAACTTCCCTCCGGGATGTAAATTCCATCCCAGATGTGAATTCTTCGAAAAAGGAAAATGCGACGTTGAAGAACCTGAACTGGAAGACCTGGATGGCAATCACAAGGTGAGGTGTTTCTTCTGGCAAAAACTCGATGAAATGAGACATGCAAAAAGCGAGGTGTGAAACGTGAGCAGGGAAATCCTTAGAGTTGAAAATCTGGTGAAACATTTTCCCATAAGGGCTGGTGTTTTTAAGAGAATTGTTGGATGGGTGAAGGCCGTCGATGGTGTCAGCTTCAGCATAAACGAGGGAGAAACCTTCGGCCTCGTTGGAGAGTCGGGTTGTGGAAAAACCACGATTGGAATGACCCTGCTCAGACTGTACGAGCCAACATCGGGACGCATCATCGTGGACAACGAAGACACGACCTACTACTTCATGCCGCGTTCCAAGGCAAAAAAATACATAAAGCGCACCTATCTGAGCAGGTTCGTCAACATGAAGGAGTCAGATGTGGAAAAACTGGAAGGTGTCGACAGAGAGTACGCCCGTATTTTCTTTGAGGAGGCAAAGGGTTCTCCAAAGAAGTTCATGTCCATTCTTCTCGATGATCTACCGGAGAAAAGGAAAAAATTTCGAAGAGAGATGCAGATAGTGTTCCAGGATCCATACAGTTCCCTGAACCCGAGGTTGAGAGTGAAGAGCATAGTGGGTGAAGGCATCGTCACACACAGGATCGCAAGGGGGGAAGAAGTAGAGAAACGAATCAAAGAAATCTTGGAGGATGTGGGTATTCCTTCGGCTTACGTGTACAGGTTTCCACATGAATTCTCCGGTGGTCAGCGCCAGAGAATCGGAATCGCACGTGCCCTGGCTTTGGAACCCAAACTCGTCGTGGCGGACGAGGCCGTCGCTGCTCTGGACGTCTCGATAAGAAGTCAGATCATAAACCTCATGGAAGATCTTCAGAGGGAACACAAACTCACGTACATTTTCATTTCGCACGATCTGGCTGTTGTAAAGCACATAAGCGATAGAATAGGTGTGATGTATCTTGGAAAGATGGTGGAACTTGCTCCTAAAAAAGACTTGTTCGAAAAACCGCTCCACCCTTACACTGTAGCTCTCATGTCTGCGATACCGGTACCTGATCCAACAAAGAAGAGGGAAAGAATCATTCTCAAAGGAGATGTTCCGAGCCCTATAAATCCGCCGTCTGGCTGTAGATTCCACACAAGATGTCCCATAGCGAAAGAGATTTGCTCCAAGGAAGAACCGGCTTTTCGAGAGGTTGAAGAGGGACACTTCGTCGCCTGTCACTTCCCGGGTGAGCTGAGGTGAGAAGGTACTGGCTGGTAATTTTGTTGATCGCCATCGTCATTCTGTTTTTTAGAGTGAAGTGGGAAGTGAAGAGAATACACGTTGAAGATCCAGAGATCAAAAAAATGGTTGAGGAAATTCTTCGGGAAAAACGTTACAGATACAAGTTCACCGACACCAGAGAGAGAGCTCTGATAATAGAAAAGGACAGAGCTATCGTACCGCCAAACGAAGTAGTTCTCCACCTGGACTGGCCGGAGAAAGTGAAAGAGAAGGTGAAAGAACTGGTTGAACCGTTCTTTCAAAAGATAGAGCTTTCCGCCACAGAATCACAGATGGCTACAGCAGAGGTGTTTTTGGAAGCTGTGATCGAAAGTTTCTTTGAAGGAAATCAGTCTCTGTTTGAGAATTCTTACTACTGCGGGGAGATCTACGTGTTTTCAAACGGAAAATGTGTGGCGGAGTACGATCCGTCAACTGGAGAACTCGTTTTTCTCGATAAATAGGAGGTGAACGGTTTGGCAACGCTTCTGGAAGTGAAAAACCTCAGCACGTGGTTTTACATGGAAGAAGGTGTAGTCAAAGCCGTGAACGATGTGAACTTCTCGCTGAATTCCAACGAAGTTCTCGGAATTGTCGGTGAGACTGGTTCCGGCAAGAGTGTGACAGTGAAATCCATAATGCGCCTCATAAAGCCTCCCGGAAAAATAGTGAGCGGTGAGATCATATACAAAGGTCAGGATATACTGAAGATACCCGAAAAAGAAATGCACAGGATTCGAGGAAAAGAGATCGCAATGATCTTTCAGGATCCGATGATGTCTCTTAATCCGCTTTACACGATAGGAGACCAGCTCATGGAAACGATCAAATACCATCTTGGCTATGACAAGAGAAGGGCCTATTTGAGAGCGGTGGAAATGCTGGAACTCGTTGGAATACCGGAACCCGACAAGAGAATGAACAACTATCCTTTCGAGTTCTCCGGAGGAATGAGACAAAGAGTGGTTATAGCCATTGCCTTGTCCTGCAATCCCAGTGTGCTCATAGCGGATGAGCCCACCACCGCCCTCGATGTGACCATACAGGCTCAGATCTTAGAGCTCATGAAAGAACTCCAGAAGGAATTCAAAACGGGACTCATCTTCATAACACACGATCTCGGTGTGATCGCTTCCATGGCAGACAGGATCATGGTGATGTACGGAGGAAGACAGGTCGAGATAGGAACAGCTGATCAAATCTTCTACTCACCCAGACATCCTTACACGAAGATGCTTCTGAGAAGTGTGCCGAGAGTGGATAAAAGACTTGAAAAACTCGAATCCATACCGGGACAGCCTCCGAGGATGGTCGATATACCACCGGTGTGTCCCTTCTTGCCTCGCTGTCCAAGAAGAGTGGAGAGGTGCTTGAAAGAATTACCAGAGCTTTCCGAGATAGAAGAAAACCACTACGTCAGATGTTTCAATCCGGTTGAGGAGGAAGTGAGTCTTGAAAGAAATTCTTGATTTTCAGAAAAACGAGATCACTGAATACCACGTGTATCGAAAGCTATCGAAGAGAACGAACAAGAAAAACGCTGAGATCCTCCTTGCAATAGCGGAAGATGAGAAAAGTCACTACGAAAAACTGAAGAACATCACCGGGAAGGATGTTAAGCCTTCCTACATCAAGATGTTCTGGTACTCGCTGCTTTCCGTTCTTTTTGGTTTGACTTTCACTCTCAAACTCATGGAAAACAACGAGAAAAAAGCGGAAAGAGCCTATGAAAGACTGGAGAAAGAGTATCCAGAAGTAGTCCATATTCTCAAAGACGAAGAAAAGCATGAAGAAGAGCTTCTGAACATGCTCGACGAGGAACGTCTCAATTACGTGAGTTCCATGGTTCTCGGATTGAACGATGCTCTCGTGGAACTGACGGGGGCACTCGCTGGTCTCACGTTCGCCTTTCAAAACACCAAGATAGTCGGATTGTCCGGCTTGATAACCGGTATCGCTGCAGCCTTCTCCATGGCAGCTTCCGAGTATCTTTCGCAGAGAGCGGAAGAAGGATCAGGTGAATCCAAACCCTTAAAAGCCGCCATCTACACAGGTATCGCTTACATCGTAACGGTCGCCGTGCTGGTGGCTCCATACCTCATACTCAAAAACCCATTCTTATCACTTGTCCTTACTTTGACGGGAGCCGTTCTCATAGTTCTTCTTTTCACCTTTTTTGTCTCGGTGGTTAAAGAGAAGGATTTCGCGAAATACTTTCTTGAAATGTTCCTTTTGAGTTTCGGTGTGGCAGGATTTTCTTTCCTCGTCGGTATACTCGCGAGAAAGATCTTTGGAATCGAAATCTGAGGAGTGCTCGCCATGATATGGAACGACACCGTTTTTTGCGTCGTAGACACAGAAACCACGGGAACCGATCCCCTTGCCGGAGACCGGATAGTTGAAATAGCCGCTGTTCCTGTCTTCAAGGGGAAGATCTACAGGAACAAAGCGTTTCACTCTCTCGTGAATCCCAGAATAAGAATCCCTGCGCTGATTCAAAAAGTCCACGGTATCAGCAACATGGACATTGAGGAAGCACCTGATATGGATGCGGTTTACAATCTCTTCAGAGACTACGTGAAAGGAACGGTGCTCGTGTTTCACAACGCCAACTTCGACCTCACTTTTCTGGATATGATGGCAAAAGAAACGGGAAATTTTCCAATAACGAATCCCTACATTGACACACTCGATCTTTCAGAAGAGATCTTTGGAAGACCCCATTCTCTCAAATGGCTCTGCGAAAGACTTGGGATAAAAACCACGATACGGCACCGTGCACTTCCAGATGCCCTGGTGACCGCAAGAGTTTTTGTGAAGCTTGTTGAATTTCTTGGTGAAAACAGAGTCAACGAATTCATCCGTGGAAAACGGGGGTAATAAAATGGTTAAGAACTACGTTCTCGACACGAACGTCTTGATTCACGATCCAGATTCCATCTTCTCCTTCGAAGACAACAACGTGATCATTCCTCTTCCCGTTCTTGAAGAGCTCGACAAGCTGAAAAGAGAACACGGAAGTGTGGGAAAGAACGCCCGAGAGGTGATTCGACACCTCGATGAACTCAGAAAGAAAGGAAATCTCAGAAAAGGAATCCCGCTGGAGAACGGCGGAATTCTCCGCGTCATGGTTTTGGAAAGAGAAGTGGAGAACGTTCCAAGATTCCTTCACGAACGCTACGTGGACAACATCATTCTCGCGTACGTGATAGAGCTCATGAACAGAGAAAAGATCCCCACCATTCTCGTCAGCAAGGATATAAATCTTCGGGTGAAAGCGGACTCTCTTGGTATTCCCGCCCAGGACTATCTGACCGATCGATCCGAGCTGGAGACGATGCCTAAGGGGTATGTCGAAATCGACGACGAAGAACTCAAAAAACAGTTAAAAGTGAAAGGAGTTGTGGAAAAGAAACTCGACCTTCTCGACAATTTCTACATAGATCTGGGTGGAGTGTACGGGAAATATCGCAAAGGAAAAGTTCTGAGAGTGGAACCTTTCGAGACTATGGGCATTTCTCCGCGGAACAGAGAACAGATCTTTTCCATGGATGCCCTTCTGGATGACGAAATACCTCTGGTCTTCCTTGTTGGAATCGCAGGAACCGGAAAGACGCTTCTCGCTCTCGCTTGCGGTCTCTACAAAGTCCTCGTTGAAAAACGCTACAAAAAACTGATAGTGACTCGTCCTACGGTTCCCATGGGACGCGATATCGGGTATCTCCCCGGAGAACTTGAAAAGAAAATGAAACCGTGGCTCCAACCGATAATGGACAATCTTGAACTCATATCTTCTCTTTCCGGTTTGAAAATCAAGGAACTCGAGAAACAGGAAATACTGGAAGTGGAAGCGATATCTTTCATCAGGGGAAGATCCATACCAAAGCAGTTCATCATCATAGACGAAGCACAGAACCTCACTCCACACGAGGTAAAAACGATCCTCACACGTGTGGGAGAAGACACCAAGATAGTTCTCGTTGGAGATCCGTACCAGATCGACACCCCGTATCTGGACAAAGACACGAACGGACTGGTTTACGCAGCCTTGAAACTTCTGGAATCGGATCTTTCCGCGGTGATAAAGCTGGAGAAGGGAGAAAGGTCAAGACTCGCCACCATCGCTGCTGAGCTTCTGTGAGACCTCTTTCAATATTTCATCCAGCATGGTGCTTTCAACAAACGAAGGGGAAAGCTGATACAGATAGCTTTTCCCCTTTCTTTTCTTTCTGACAATTCCCATTCTCTGAAGCGAGGAGAGAACAGCGGATGAGTCTTTCCCCCTGAACGCGTCTATTTCGCTCTTTGGAATCGGTCCTGAGAGGAGAAGCAGTGCCACCACTTCCATCTGCGCATCGGTGAGATTTTTGTACTTCCTTCCGGACAGCTTAGAAACGAAATCAGCGTACTCAGGTTTGGTGAAAAAACGATACCTTCCATTCACCTCTCTCAGAACAACTCCGTGTGCTTCGTCTTCGTATTCCTTTTTCAATTCTTCGAGAACTCTTTTTATCTCTTCAGGATCTTTTTCGAGTATTTTGATAAGCCTTTCCAGAGTGATACCATTTGAAGCAAATATGAGTGCCTCAATAGCGGCCTTGAGCTGCATTTGTGTACCTCCTGATCCTGCTTTCTCCCACGAGAATCAATTTCCCTATCTTCACAAGCTCGAGGATAGCAAGAAGTCTGACTATCAGTTCGTAGACATTCTCCGCTCTGGAAAGCAATCGCAGGATCTCGATCTCACCATCTATTTCATCAAGTATTCTCTCCATCATCTCTTCAACAGAAAGAGTTTCGCTCCTCACCTTGTGTACAGCTTCACGTAGTGATTCTTCTTTCCATATCCTCTCGAGCGTTTTCCTGAACCTTTCCAGGCCTTCTATTCTTTCAAAGAAGACACTTCTCACCCTGATTTGTTTTCTCTTCAGAAGATTCGTTTCATTTCTGATTCTCTGGATAATTTCCTTCACCTTGGAGTATTCCTCAATTCTTCTGTAGAGTTCTTCTTTCTTTCTGTCTACCTCTTCTTTTTCTTCTTCTCTCACTCTCGGAATGAGCATTTTCGACTTGAGCTCCATCAGAGTGGAGGCCATTTCCAGAAAATCGGAGGTGACCTTCATATCCAACTTTTTCATCTGCTCGAGGTATTCTACGAACTCGTCTGCGAGCTGTGCGATGGGTATTTCTCTGATATCTACCTTTTTCTTTCTCACAAGATAGAGCAGAAGATCGAGAGGTCCCTCGAAAACGGGAAGTTTGAAGACAAGTTCCATTCTTTCACCTCAGAACATCAAGTTCATGGCCTTTCTCACTTCCTCCATCGTTTTAGAGGCTACTTCTCTGGCCTTCTTCGTCCCTTCCATTATAACGTCTTCTACGTAATGTGGATCTTCGTCTATATTTTTGAAATTTTCCCAGATCGGTGCCAATTTTCGTTTCATATTCTTCAACAGCAACTTCTTACAATCAACACAACCGATGCTGGCCGTTGTACAGCCTTCCCATACCCATTTGCTCTCTTCTTCACTGATATCGAACGCCTGGTGGTATTTCCATACGGGGCAGTTCTCCGGATTTCCAGGGTCGCTCCTTCTCACTCTTGCCGGGTCGGTCATCATTCTCAGTATAGTCTGTTCCAGTTCTTTTTCCGTGATTTCAAGGTTTATTATGTTCCCATAGCTTTTGCTCATCTTTCGGCCGTCCGTTCCTGGAAGCTTTGGAACTCGAGACAGAATTGCTTCTGGTTCTGGAAAGACTTCATCGTAGAGATAGTTAAAACGCCTGGCGATCTCCCTCGTGAGTTCTATGTGGTAAACCTGATCTTCACCGACTGGTACTCCTTCAGCTTTGTAGATCAAAATATCGGCTGCCTGAAGAACGGGATAGATGAGAAAACCAGCCGTGGAAAGATCTTTGTAGTTCAGCTCACTTTTTATCTCTTTGTAAGTGGGAACCCTCTCGAGACGTGAAACAGAAACGATCATGCTGAAAAGCAGTGCAAGCTCAGCGTGCTCTTTGACACCAGACTGAACAAAAATCACGGACTTTTCAGGATCTATTCCACAGGCGAGAAATCCCCTCACCAGGTCGCGGGTGTATTCTTTGAGCTTCGAAACATCGTCGTAGTGGGTGGTCAAAGCGTGCCAATCCGCGACAAAGTAGAAACATTCGTTTCCTTCTTCCTGAAGCTTCACCCAGTTTTCCAGAGCTCCCACGAGATGACCTATATGGAGTTTTCCGGTAGGTCTCATGCCGCTCAGTATTCTCAACTTTTATCCCTCCATGTTCTGTGATAATATTAATTGAGAATATCAAGAATGAGGAGAGTGAAAAGGTTGAGCTCAAGAACCATCTACATCTTGCTGATCATCATGGTTGTTTTCATGCTCGTCGAATTTCTCTTTTTCTTTCTGGGAGGAAGAGCTCCCTTTGAAATAGTATACTACAGGAGCACCATGGAATACGATTATTCCGGGAACGCCACGTTCACCACCAGTGCGAAGCTTTATTTTAAAGATGAGAAGAAAAAAGAAGAGTACAAGATCAATTATGCTTCTGCATCTAAGGAGGAGTTGAATAAATACTTTTCTCAGATCAGCAAAGAAGTTGGAAGAGAAATAGTTCCACTGGATTACAACGTGAGAGTTGAAGACACAGGAGGTATGCTCGAAGTCACAGAAACAACGCTCCTGAGGGGAGCTGCACAGGTGAAGGGTGATGTCTTGGACACCAGCATGGGAAGTCTCACAATGAACGTAGCGGGTGAAACGGAGATCGTCGTGAAATTACCTGAAGACGCAGCTGTGATATCGGTCACACCAACCCCATCTGAACGTGAGAACAACACTCTGATCTGGCGTCCAGATTCATCCATGGTGTTTCCAAAAGTTATCTTTAAAAGGGTGAATGAAAATGAAGGAATTCCTGGATCTTCTCAATGAATCCAGATTGACCGTCACTCTCACGGGAGCCGGTATCAGTACCCCAAGCGGCATACCAGATTTCAGAGGACCGAATGGGATATACAAAAAGTATTCCCAGAATGTCTTCGACATTGATTTCTTCTACTCTCACCCTGAGGAATTCTACCAATTCGCCAAGGAAGGTATTTTCCCTATGTTAGAAGCAAAACCGAACCTTGCACACGTGCTGCTCGCAAAACTGGAAGAAAAGGGCCTGATAGAGGCTGTGATCACACAGAACATAGACAGACTTCACCAGAGAGCGGGCAGTAAAAAAGTGATAGAGCTACACGGAAACGTTGAGGAGTATTACTGTGTGAGGTGTGAGAAAAAATACACCGTCGAAGATGTTATAGAGAAACTCGAATCATTGGATGTTCCACGCTGTGATGACTGCAACGGTTTGATCAGGCCGAACATCGTGTTCTTTGGGGAAAATCTGCCGCAAGACGCCCTCAGGGAAGCGATCGAACTTTCATCCAAGGCCAGTTTGATGATCGTCCTGGGATCTTCGCTCGTTGTGTATCCCGCTGCCGAGCTTCCCCTCATAACTGTCAGGAGCGGTGGAAAGCTCGTTATCGTGAATTTGGGAGAAACTCCTTTCGATGATATCGCAACTTTGAAGTACAACATGGACGTTGTCGAGTTCGCCAGAAGAGTGATGGAAGAAGGAGGTATCTCATGAATCTCGTAGACTATCTGGTGGTGCTTTCCACGGTGGGAACGGTGGTCTTTTCGTGGACGTATCTTCTCCTTGGGAGGAACGGTAACTCAAAAGAGCCGAATCAGGAGGATGTAGAAGAGAGGATCATGGAACTCATGGGAAAGTTCCGCTACCTGTCGGCCAACAGACTCGAACTCCTCGAAAAGAAGACACAAGAGTTAAGAAAACTCATATCCGAAGCCAACACCGTGATGTCAAGGCTGATGGTCAAGATGTCCGAAATAGAAAGAGAAAGGATCTTCTCCTCTGAAGATGAAGGGGAAAAATCTGAAAAGATGGAAAAACCAATTATCCCTGTTATTCAAGAGCAGGATGAAACGAAAGCGGAAGAAAAAGAAGAGGAACTGGAAACCGCTTTAGAAAGAAGAATCGTCTCGATGTACGACAGGGGATTTTCAGAAGTGGATATCGCCAAAAAACTGGGTATCACGGTTGGAGAAGTCAGACTGATACTCCAACTGTTCAAGAGGAACGCCGGTTGAGAAAGAGAAAACGGTACTTTCCGGCGGAATCCTTCAGGAAAACAGCGTCGGAAACGATCTTTTTCAACTCCTCCACCTGGTCTTCTCCTATCTCCATCAGCACAATCTTTCCACTCGTGTTGTACCTGCCGAAAAATTCTCTGTAAAAGTCGAGGCCGTCCTCTCCTCCAAAAAGCGCCTCTGCAGGTTCGAAAAGAACATCTTTTGGCAGATGAGCACTTGATTTCACGTATGGAGGATTCGAAAGGATCATCTCGATCGATGCGAACTTTTCTTTGAACGGTTCAAGAAACTCACCTTTTCTCACAAAGAATCTGTCGGAAACACCGTGCCTCTCCGCGTTTTTTCTGGCGACTTCAACAGCTTTGGAAGAAACGTCCGTCGCGAAAACAACCACATCGGAGAATTTCGCTACACTCACTCCAATGGCACCGCTTCCTGTTCCTATGTCTGCGACTGCTTTTATTCCGTACTTTCTTATCAGCTCGAGGGCGAGTTCGACCAGTTCCTCCGTCTCCGGTCTTGGAACGAATACACCTTCTTCCACGAGTAAAGAAAGACCCATGAACTCTTTCTCACCGAGAATGTAGTGCAGGGGATATCCACTTGCTCTTTTCTCCACGAGTTTCAGAATCCTTTTTTCCTCAGTTGGAGAAACTACCAAGTCTTTCAAAAAGAGATCTTCCTTGCGGATCCCAAGTACCCGGGAAACGATGAGTAACACCTCAAGAACAGGAGTTTCGGTCACTCCCTCGAGTTTTCCAGAGCAGTCTTTTATCAAACTCCAAATTTTTCTCTCAGCTCCGGAGACATTCTTTCTGGTGTCCATGGTGGGTCGAATGTGAGCTCCACCTCCACGTTGTTGACTCCCTCGATCCTCTTTATCGCCTCTTCAGCGTCGGAAAGAATCATTCCGGCAAGAGGACACATGGGTGTGGTCATTGTCATGAGGACTTTCACGTTGTTCTGATCGTCTATCTGGATGTCGTACACCAGACCCAGACTCACCACATCCAGACCGAGTTCAAAATCGATCACGTTTTTCAGGGCGTTCAGAACATCTTCTTTAGTCACCTTTTTCGACATCGGCATCCCTCCCGGTTCTATTATACTATGTTATAATTCAAATTAGAAGAGCCGAATTGAGGGGGTGAAAAAATGCCGAAAGTAACGGTTTCCATAAAGGTGATTCCCGCCGTGGAAGATGGAAGACTCCACGAGGTGATCGACAGAGCGATCGAAAAGATCTCTTCGTGGGGCATGAAATACGAAGTGGGTCCTTCCAACACCACCGTGGAAGGTGAATTCGAAGAGATCATGGATCGTGTGAAAGAGCTCGTCAGATACCTTGAACAGTTCGCGAAACGATTCGTTCTTCAGCTGGACATCGATTACAAAGTCGGAGGTATCACGATTGAAGAGAAGGTATCGAAGTACCGCTAAATGGCTGTTTTTTATAGCTCTGATTTTCGTGTGGGAGTTCTCGAAAGTCCCACAGTATCTTCTTCCCAAACCTTCTTCCATAGTTCTCGAGGGACTTTCGCAGTGGAAAATCTTGATGGATCACAGTCTCTACACGATCCTTGAGGCTTTTTCTGGCCTGGTTATAGGCCTCGTGTTGGGAATGGGGCTTGCGGTCCTGATGGATCTGTTCCAGACGGTGAAAGAGGTAATGTACCCGATCCTCATCATCTCACAGGCGATACCCATCGTTGCTGTGGCACCGCTCGTCATCATCTGGTTCGGTCTGGGCGTGGGCACGAAAATAGGCATAGTAGCGTTCGTCACACTCTTTCCGGTTGCGCTCAACACTCTCGAAGGATTCAGAACGATCGATCAGGACGCTCTGGATCTTTTCAAAGTGATGAAGGCAACGAAGATCCAGATCTACAGGTACCTTGTACTACCGCACACGTTACCTTACGTTCTCTCTGGGCTCAAGATATCCGCCACATACGCTGTGGTTTCCGCTGTGATAGGAGAATGGCTTGGAGCAGAAAAAGGCCTGGGCATATACATGATAAGGGCAATGAACACCTTCAGAGCTGACAGGCTCTTTCTCTCTGTGATAGTTGTGGTTGTGCTCAGCGTTGCCGTCTTCAAGATAGCTGATATTCTCTCCAGAAAACTCACACCTTGGTTCGAGGAAAGGAGGCTGGTAAAATGAAAAGACTGACCTTCATTGCGATGTTTTTGATCTCTGTCCTTGCACTTTTCGCTGAAGAGGTAACGGTCGTACTGGACTGGTATCCCAACACGAACCACACGGGGCTCTACGTAGCCAAGGACCTTGGATACTACAGAGAAGAAGGGTTGGATGTGAAGATCGTTCAACCGTCTCGGTTGACAGCGGAACAGCTTGTAGCGAGTGGAAAAGCGGAATTTGGCGTGAGTTATCAGGAAGCGGTCACCCTCTCCAGAGGAGAAGGGATGCCCATCGTCTCCATAGCTGCCATCATCCAGCACAACACATCGGGTTTCGCTTGGCTGAAGGATGAAGGAATCAAAAGTGTGAAAGACTGGGAGGGTAAGAGATACGGAAGCTGGGGTTCTCCTATAGAGAAGGCGACCATAGAATACATCATGAGAAAATACGGTGCAGATCCTTCAAAGGTGATTTTTGTGAACGTGGGACAGATGGATTTCTTTGCGGGAACGCTGAACAATGTGTTCGATTTTGCCTGGATCTTCTACGGATGGGACGGTGTTGCCAGCAAGGTGAAAGGGATAGAGATAGAGTTCCTCCCGCTGAAGGATATAGACGAAGTCTTTGACTACTACACGCCGGTTCTGATAACGAGCGAATCTCTCATAAAGCAAAATCCAGATCTCGTAAGAAGATTTTTGAGAGCCACGGCCAAGGGATACGAGTACGCAATACAGCACCCTGTGGAGGCAGCCAAAATACTCCTCAAATACGCTCCGGAACTGGATGAAAAGATCGTTGTAGAATCTCAAAAGTACCTCGCAGGTCAGTACAAAGCGGACGCGGAAAAATGGGGCTACCAGAAAGAAGAAGTCTGGAGGAGATACGCGGAATGGCTTCACTCTATGGGATTCCTGAAAGAGACGATAGACGTGACGAAGGCGTTCACAAACGAGTTCCTACCGTGATAAAGGTATCCCACCTCACGGTTTGCTACGGAGAACTCAAAGCGGTGGAGGATCTCTCCTTGGAGGTTCAAAGGGGAGAGATCCTCTCCCTTGTGGGACCATCCGGATGTGGAAAGACCACCGTTGTGAAGGCTATTCTGGGATTGATTCCCTACGAGGGAAAGATAGAGATCTTCACATCTCGTCTCGGATACTGTCCTCAAAAGGATGTGCTGTTCGACTGGATGACCGCCTATGAGAACGCCGTGCTCCCACTCGTTCTCAGAAAAGAACTGCCGCCATCAAACATAAAAGAATTGTTTGAACGATTCGGTCTTTCTGGCTTTGAAGAGAAAAGGCCGTACCAGCTGAGTGGCGGTATGAGGCAGAGACTGTCTCTTCTGAGGGCCGTTCTATCGGGCGAGGAGCTCCTCGTACTCGATGAACCTTTTTCTTCGGTAGATGCTTACACTCGAAAGAAACTCCAGATATGGCTTTCTGAGATCGTACACAGGATGAAAAGTACGGTCGTACTCATCACTCACGACGTGGAGGAAGCGGTCTTCCTTTCAGACAGAATATTGATCCTCTCCGATCGCCCCGCAAGGATTTTGAAGGAAATACGCGTGCCGTTTCCAAAGCCGAGAACCATAAAAACTTTTTCCGATCCTCGTTTCTCAGAAATAGAAGAAGAGGTGCTGGAGACTCTCATGAATCAACCCTGATATTTTCAGGGAGAGTCTCTTCAGTTTCCTCCAGGGTGTTCTCCGTGTTCAGCAGACCGTTCAGGTAGTTTCTCAATCTTCTGACCTGGAACATGAACGCCTCCAGCTTGCTCTGTACCGTTGGTGTGAACGGATTCCCATCGGACTCTATGTGTATCACGGGAAGGTCTCCGAACTCGTCCAGTACTTTTCTCAAAACCCCTGTGGTCTTCTCTTTTTGTTCTTTCAAGCCTTTTTTCACAACCGCTTCCGCTATCCTGCTCGGCATGCAACCAAAGGGTCCTATTGAGATGATACCATCGTAGTGGTTTACGATCTCATGCAGGACGGTTCCTATGGTGAGGATCGCTTCTCCGGTGAGCTTTGGATTCAGGTAGTCTTTCGCCGCGTCAACAATGGATTCTACATCCACCATATGAGACCTGTAAAAGCCGCTTTTTTCCAAGATTTTTTTCACTCTTCTCTCTACGTACCTTTTCACGAGGATCTCGATTCGCTTCTTCAGCCTGTCCACGCGGGTGGAATTCGGAGAGATCAACCTGTTGAGGTACAGATAATCCGTGTAATAGATCCACTCGTGGACCGGCGATATGTGCATGATGATCCTGTTCTTCTCCATCAAATTTTCGAGGTGCTTTCTGGAGAACTCGTCTCTTCTCACATAGATTTCTCCTGTAAGCAGCACCTTCGGCGCCTTTTCGTAATCCACGATCCTCTCAACACCCGAAAGTATCTCTGAGACTTCATCGAGTGTTTTGAAGAAGTCCCTAAGAGAATCGTTCGCAAGACTGTTCAATATCTTTTCCCTGCATCCTTCCAGGACTTTTCTTGCTTCCTCCTTGTCCCTCGCCAGCGTCATCACGGCGCGTTCCACGTCGAAGAACACATCAGAAACGACAATAGCCAACCATGCCCTGATTCTGAAAGCAATTCCAAGCCCCGCATAGGCATTTTCGGAATTCAACCCGAAGAGCGTCACATTTCTCACGTTGTTCCTATCGAGCCACAGGTTCATGAAGACACTGTACTGCCCGAATCGGCATGGTCCCATCGTCTCCGGCATGAAATAAAGTATGATCTCGTCATCGGATGCTTTCTCTCTGATGTACTTTATGAGGCTTCCAAGAGTGAGTTGAAGAGGAAGACACTCCTTCGAAAGAGAGTTTCCCCTTCCGAGTTTGAACTCCTCGACATCCGGTGGAGGACACACGTCGGACCTGACACCGTAATACCTGAAAGCTGCAGAAAGACACTGAGACCCGAACTGACCCATCGACGGGAAAACAACTTTCACCCTTTCATCATTGAGTCGCAGTCTCCCTCCGTCCGGAGTGATCACATAGAGGGTGTTTTTTTCCAAAATCGTTTGGGGTCTTTTCGCACTTTTTCTTTTTTCGTTCTTTCTCTGCAATCTGAGATAACTCTTAACAATGTCTACGAAGGCTTCGATTCTCGTTTCTATGCCTGCGTCCGCTGTGTGACTGTCGAGCTCCAGAACGAGCGACGGTTTCTTCGCCATTATGTCTCTGAAGTAAGAGATGATGAAAGAGTCAGGACCACAGCTGAAGTTGGTGATGTAAACCCCAAAGAGTTTTGGATGCTTTTCGACGAATCGTGACGCTTTGAGAATCATCTCTCCCCACGACCAGTACATGTTTCTGTAGCCCTTTTCATCCTCGAAGGGTATGGAATCGAAGTTGATGATGGGAATTCCGCGGGTGGCGAATTTTTCGGGGATTCCCATGTTCGCATCGGAAGAGAAGGCGTTGTAAGATCTTCCAAAGAGAACCACACCGAATTCCGACTCGTCAAGAATTTTCAGAAATTCATTCCACTGTTTCTTTATGAGACTAAACCTTTCGTTGAAAGCCTTCCAGGCCTTTTCAAAGGCTCGTTCCCCTTCCTCGCGTGATCTTCCAAGCCTTTCAGCCACTCTGAGAAATTCTTCCTTTTCATCACCGCGCGAGAAATCGAAATAGCCCGTCACGAGCTTTTCTTCCATTTCAGGAAACGCAGATGTGAGCCAGTCAACTTCACTCTGAACAAAGGGACAGAAGACGTTGTAGTTCTCTGAATTTTCCACTTTGATTCCTCTCAACCTTGGAACGAATATCAGATCCGGATTCTTCGAGATCAGATCGTACATGTAGCCGTGGGAGAGTTCCACCGGGAAGCAGAATTCGGAGTTCATCATCTCCCAGCCGCGTCTGTCGGACTTTTCGGGAACCACAACGTCGAAACCGAGTTCTGTAAGGAAGGTGTAGAAAAGCGGGAAAAGGTTGTTCATCGCCAAAGATCTGCTCAAACCGATGGTCTTTGCTCCCTTCACTTCTCTCTCGAGGTGGAAAATGTATTTCTCCCTGTTTTTGACGAAGTTGTACTTTGTGCTGTCTATGTTGGCGTGTCTCAGCACGTTCTCGTACTTGTTGCAGGCACCACCGAACGGGAACCGCTTTCCATCGATCTCTATGATCCTGATCTCACACTTTCTATCGCATTTTTCTTTCCCACCGGGACAGATGAACGTTCCTCTGTATCTGACTTCTCTGGAGATCAATTCCTTCAGTTTGAACTCTTTCTTTTCCAGAAAACCGAGTTCAAGATTCTCTTTGGTGAGCAGAGCCACTCCGTAAGCGCCCATCAAACCCGGGTGCGGGGGAACAACTATGTTCTTTCCAACGAGAGCAGCCATGGCAACAGGCACCGCTTTGTTGTAGCAAACTCCGCCCTGCATGAAGATCTTCTTTCCTACAGGTCTGCTTCCTTTCACCCTGTTCAGGTAGTTCATACACACGGAGTACACAAGCCCGGCGCATATGTCTTCTTTAGAGATCCCTTCGTTCACCGCCGTCTTGACGTCGCTTCCTATGAAGGCCGCGCACTGATCGCTGAAGTTCGGAGGATTTTCGCCTTTCAGAGCGAGATCTCCGATCTCGGTGTAGTGGACTCCAAGGGACTCTCCCGCTGCCTCTTCGAGGAAAGATCCCGTCCCGGCCGAACAGGCTTCGTTCATCGCGTAATCCGCCGGAACCCCGTTCACCAGATAGGTGTACTTGGCATCTTGACCTCCTATCTCGAAGATCGTGTCCACCTCTGGATCGAAATGAGCGGCCGCTTTCGCGTGCGCCATTATCTCGTTGTACACGGCGTCGGTCTGAGAATACAGCCCAACGATCTTCCTCCCTGATCCCGTCACACCGAGTCCGATTATCTTCACTTTCGTCCCGTTGAGCTGCTCCAATATAGAGGAGTAGCACTGCCTTGCCGCTCTTATGGGATCTCCCAGAGTTCGAAGGTACACTCCCGCCAGGATGGCTTCATCATCGTATCTCATCAGCACCGCTTTCGTTGTGGTGGATCCAACGTCTATTCCCAGCACACACACATCCCCATCTCTTGCCTGCTGGAACGGCATTTCTTTGAACTCGACCATGTGCAGGTACTTTTTGAGAGGCTCGTGAGTGGGAAAACTGGTAATTTCTTCTTTTTTGATCGTGAAGGTCTTTTTCGATACCACTCCGTTCAGCTTTCCCCACAGGTAAGCCCCGTAGGCTTCGAAGAACAGCGCTTCTTCCGGAACGATCACTTCCAGAACTCTTTCCAGGTGCTTCAACATGAGCCTGTTTCTCGTCGTTCCACCGACAAGGAGGATCTTCTTAACTCCTGCCTTGTGAGCCAGTTCCACTATCTTGTCGGCCATCACCTTTCCAAGACCGTTCAGAACGAGTTCCTTTGGAACCCCTTTGTTCAGCGCGTGGGTGCAATCACTCTTGCAGAAAACGGTACACCTCGAGGAGAGTTCATAGTACTCTTCCGTCTCGACACTGTTGGCTTCCTCAAGAGATATTCCCATCCTCTGAAGCTGCTGAAGGAAGAATTCTCCCGTTCCCGAGGCGCACTTGCTACCCGTGTATATGCCGGTTATGATTCCCTTATCGTTCACTCTGTAGAGAATGGTGTTCTCCCCACCGGCACTGACAACGGCTTCGACCTTTCCGTATTTTTTCATGAGATGCCTGTAGGCGATTTCCGTTGCCTCCGCTTCGGATATCTGAGGCAGATCTATTATTTCTCTTGTCTTTCGACCTGTGATGACCACGGGCCCTTCATCGAGAAAAGCGGGGATCATCATGGAAAGCAGAGCGAGGGGATCTCCGTTGTGAGGAAGATTTCCTTTCTCCCTTTCACTGTAGAATGAAACACTCGAGGAACCGATGCACACTCCGGTCATTTCACATCACCTCTTTGTTGAATATTTTAACACCTAACGTTCGCAGTCTCAACTCACCTCTTGAAATCCTCTCCACTCTGTGATATCATTTGTACCGGCGACCCGGTAGCTCAGCAGGCAGAGCACCTGACTTTTAATCAGGGGGTCGTGGGTTCGAATCCCACCCGGGTCACCAGCGGTGCGAGAGTGGCGGAACTGGCAGACGCGCTGGACTTAGAATCCAGTGGGCTGAAGCCCGTGTGGGTTCAAGTCCCACCTCTCGCACCAGGATAGAGCAGGCGGGTGTAGCTCAGTGGTAGAGCACCAGCTTGCCAAGCTGGGGGTCGCGGGTTCGAATCCCGTCGCCCGCTCCAGACAAGAAAGAAGGGGAAATCTCCCCTTCTTCTTTTTCTTTACGTCGTGGAGGTAGAAGAGTCTTGAACACTCTGTCAGTGTTGTTATCCCTTTTCACAGTCATTGTTGTGCAGAGAGTTTTCAAAAAACTTTCCATTTCTCTGCTCTCTGGTGTCATCGTGATGATTCTCTCTCTCAAGGTGAGAAACATTCCGGAAATTCTTTCCTGGACGATCTCTTCAGATTCCTTCTGGTCACTCATTGCGACGGTTTTTCTGATATACCTTCTTTCAGGAATGATGGAAAATTCAGGTGATTACAACCGCTTTTCCGAGGAAATGCGAACTATCTTTTCGAAGAACGTGGATTCGTTCGTCCCCGCTCTCATAGGTCTCATGCCGATGCCCGGCGGAGCTCTCTTCACAGCTCCCATAGTGAAGAATTCACTTCCCGAAGAGAATCCGCTGAAACTCGCCGTCAAGAACTACTGGTTCAGACACACGATAGAATTCTTCTGGCCCATATATCCAGCTGTGGTGCTCGTCTCTGAACTCTCCGGGATCCATCCGGGAAAGGTTTCTCTGACTCTCTTTCCTGTGTTTGCCATAGCCTTTCTTCTGGGATGGTTTTTTTTCAATGGAAAGCAACTTCCCCGTCTCTCTAAACCCAGATCTTTCTTCAATCTTCTTCCACTGATACCCGTTCTGGGAACGGGTGTTCTCATACTTATTTTCAAAGTTCCAGGATGGTTCGCACTTCTTTTGAGCACATCGGGTTATGCGGTATTCAGGAGAAGATACCTTCTAAAGACTCTGAAGCAGGTTTTCAATAAGTGGGATGTTTTTCTCGTCCTTTTTCTTGTTTACATCTACAAGGTCATAGTTGAACACTCCGGCGTGGGTGAAGGCATCGCGGCTGAATTTGTCAGATGGAATCTTTCTCCCTGGATCCTTCTCATCTTTTTACCTCTCGTGTCGGGAATCTCCACGGGTATCACACAGGCAGCCGTCGGTATTTCTCTTCCTGTTTTGATGGAGGTGTTCAGCAGCAAGTACGCCGTGTACACCTACATGTTCGCTGTGGGTGGTGTCATACTGTCTCCGGTTCATCTGTGCGTCGTGCTGTCTGCGAAATTCTTCGAGGTAGAGGTGTTCGACATTCTAAAGAAGGTGTTCCTCCCACTGGTGCTGACTCTGATCCTCGGCGCCCTCGTTTTGGGGGTGATCCTGTGAACGAAATCGTGGTGAAAGGAGCAAGAATTCACAATCTGAAAAACATAACCGTGAGGATTCCAAAGAACAGGCTTGTTGTCATAACGGGAGTTTCAGGATCGGGGAAGTCTTCACTCGCCATGGACACGATATACGCCGAAGGGCAGAGAAGATATCTGGAGTCACTTTCTACGTATGCGAGACAGTTCCTCGGCAACCTGAAAAAACCCGATGTTGACGAGATAGAAGGGCTTTCCCCCGCCATAGCCATAGATCAGAAAACCGTCTCTCACAATCCCAGATCGACCGTTGGAACGGTGACGGAAATTTACGATTACCTGAGGGTGCTCTACGCGAGGATAGGAAAAGCCCACTGCCCTGAGTGCGGAAGGCCTCTCGAGAAAAAGAGCATCGATGAGATCCTTCAGGATTTGTTCAATTCTTTCAAAGAGGGGAGTCGAATCTACATACTCGCACCAGTTGCGACGGAGAAGAAAGGAACATTCAAAAAAGAGATCGAAGAGTTCATCTCCAAAGGATTCGCGAGAATAGAAATAGACGGCGAGATTTACAGGCTCGAGGAAGTGCCGGAACTCGACAAGAACAAACGACACACTGTGAAGCTGGTGGTCGATAGGTTGATCCTTGAAACCAGAAACGAACACAGGATACTGGACAGTCTCGAGCTAGCAATGAGGGAAGGAAAAGGATTCGTCGAGATCAGAAACGTCGACACCGGAGAATGCAAGATCTTCAGCGAAAACCTCATGTGCCCGGTGTGTGGTATCGGGTTTCCAGAGATCACACCAAAGCTGTTTTCTTTCAACAGTCCGTACGGTGCGTGTCCGAACTGTCACGGCCTCGGCTTCACATTTGAGGTGGATCCATCCCTCGTGATAGACGAAGAGAAGAGCGTTCTCGAAGGTGCGATCATTCCGTACAGATGGGACAGAAGGCTCTCGAGATGGGTCGCAAGGGAGATAGAAAAGCGAGGTGTTTCCCCTCACCTTCCCTTCAAAGATCTGCCTGAAGATGTGAAAGAGTTCATCTTGTACGGAGATGATCGTTTCGAAGGAGTGGTTCCAAAAGTTCAGAGGTGGCACAGAGAAACGGAATCTCCCGAGATGAAGGAGTGGCTGGAAAAGAACTTCATCGTACAGAGAACCTGCTCCGTCTGCGGTGGGAAAAGACTGAACAGGGAAGCCCTCTCTGTGAAGATAAACGGTTTGAACATACACGAGTTCACCGAGCTTTCTATCTCAGAAGAACTCGAATTTTTGAAGAATCTGAATCTCACCGAAAGAGAGCGAGAAATCGTGGGAGAACTCCTGAAGGAAATAGAAAAAAGGCTCGAATTCCTCGTGGACGTTGGACTCGAATATCTCACTCTCTCCAGATCCGCCACCACACTCTCTGGAGGAGAATCTCAGAGAATAAGGCTCGCAACACAGATAGGTTCGGGTCTCACGGGAGTCATCTACGTTCTGGACGAGCCGACTATTGGACTCCACCCAAGGGACACAGAGCGACTGATAAAAACCCTCAAAAAGCTCAGAGATCTTGGAAACACGGTGATAGTGGTGGAACACGATGAGGAAGTGATCAGGAACGCTGACCACATCATAGACATCGGACCGGGCGGGGGAACGAACGGTGGTCGGGTCGTCTTCCAGGGTACCGTGGATGAACTTTTGAAAAATCCAGACAGCTCTCTGACGGGTGAATACCTCTCGGGGAAAAGAAAGATCGCAGTAAACAAAACGAGGCGGCTTCCTTACGCGTCTTTGAAGATCAAAGGCGTTCGTCACAACAATCTGAAGAACATAGACGTTGAGATTCCCCTCGGTGTCTTCGTCTGTGTCACGGGAGTGTCGGGATCTGGAAAATCTTCCCTCGTCATGGAAACGCTCTACCCGGCGTTGATGAATCTCCTTCACAAAACCAAACTTCCCGCTGGAGAATTCGATTCGATCGAAGGACACGAGAACATCGACAAGGTGATCGCGATAGATCAATCTCCCATTGGAAGAACACCGAGGAGCAACCCGGCTACCTACACCAAGGTGTTCGACGAAATAAGAAGCCTCTTTGCCATGACCCCCGCTGCTAAGGCACGTGGTTACACCAAGAGCAGATTCAGCTTCAATCTGAAGGGAGGAAGATGTGAAGCCTGTCAGGGTCAGGGTTACGTGAAGATAGAAATGCTCTTCCTTCCCGATGTGTACGTGGAGTGCGATGTTTGCAAGGGAAAGAGATACAACAGAGAAACACTCGAGATAACCTACAAAGGAAAAAACATTTCTGATATACTCGATATGACGGTGGATGAAGCGCTGGAGTTCTTCAAGAACATACCCTCTATAAAGAGAACGCTTCAGGTTTTGCACGATGTGGGCTTGGGATACGTGAAACTCGGGCAACCAGCCACCACCCTCTCCGGGGGTGAGGCGCAGAGAATCAAACTCGCCTCTGAGTTGAGAAAAAGAGATACGGGAAGAACCCTCTACATACTCGACGAGCCAACTGTTGGACTTCACTTTGAAGACGTGAGAAAACTCGTGGAAGTTCTCCACAGGCTGGTAGATAGAGGAAACACCGTAATCGTGATAGAACACAATCTCGATGTCATAAAAAACGCAGACCACATCATAGATCTCGGTCCTGAAGGTGGAAAAGAAGGTGGCTACATAGTTGCAACGGGAACACCAGAGGAAATAGCAAAGAATCCTCACTCTTACACCGGAAGATTCTTGAAGAACGTGTTATAATGCCCAGGGAGGTGTAGTGATGAAGACGTTTTTCCTAATCGTTCACACCATCATAAGCGTGGCTCTCATCTACATGGTCCAGGTACAGATGTCGAAATTCTCAGAGCTCGGTGGTGCCTTCGGAAGTGGAGGACTTCACACCGTTTTTGGAAGGAGGAAAGGCCTCGACACCGGTGGAAAGATCACTCTTGTCCTGTCTGTACTCTTTTTCGTTTCCTGCGTAGTAACAGCTTTCGTCCTAACGAGGTGATGGGATGACGCCGGAAGAACAGGTGAAAATTCTCAAAAGAAATGTTGTTGACCTCATAAGCGAAGAAGAACTCCTCGACAGAATAAAAAGAAAGGGAAAACTCCGCGTGAAACTCGGCGTGGATCCCTCAAGGCCCGATTTGCATCTGGGTCACGCGGTCGTTCTGAGGAAGTTGAGAGAGTTTCAAGAGCTCGGTCACACGGTCGTTCTGATCATAGGAGACTTCACCGCACGCATTGGTGATCCCTCTGGAAGGAACGAAACGCGTCCCATGCTGACCAAAGAAGAGGTTCTGGAGAACGCAAAGACCTATCAGGAACAGGCCTTCAAGATACTGGATCCAGAAAGAACGGAGCTTCGATTCAACGGTGAATGGCTCGACAGGATGACCTTCGCGGATGTGATCGTTCTGGCTTCAAAGTACACGGTTGCGAGGATGCTCGAGAGAGACGATTTCGCAAAGAGATTCAAAGAAGGCATTCCCATCGCCGTATCGGAGTTTCTGTACCCGCTCGCACAGGCCTACGATTCCGTTGCCATCCAGGCAGATGTGGAACTCGGCGGAACGGATCAGCTTTTCAACCTCCTTGTGGGAAGGAAGATACAGGAAGAATACGGTCAAGAGCCCCAGATCGTCATGACGATGCCGATCATCGAGGGAACAGACGGAAAATTGAAGATGAGCAAAAGCTACGGAAACTACATCGCTTTCAACGATCCGCCCGAGGAGATGTACGGGAAACTCATGTCCATACCTGATGAACTCATCATAAAATACATGCACCTTCTCACGAACATCCCAGAAGAAGTGATCGAAGAGTACGAGAAAAAGATGAAGGAAAAAACGATCAATCCACGAGACGTAAAGATGGTTCTCGCGTACGAAATAACCCGTTTCTTCCACGGAGAGGAAAACGCAAAGAAGGCCCAGGAACAATTCGTGAAAGTCTTTCAAAAGAAAGAAATTCCTGACGAGATGCCGGTCGTTGAGATTTCTCAGGATAAGAACATCGTGGATCTCCTCGTGGAGATAGGAGCTGCATCCAGCAAAAGTGAGGCTAAAAGACTCGTTTCTCAAGGTGGAGTGTACATCGACGGAGAGAGGATAGAGGACATAAAATTCACTGTAGAACCTGATGGAGAGCGAGTTTTGAAAGTTGGAAAGAGGAAGTTCTACAGAATATCAGGTGGAGAGACAAAAAAACTTTAGAAAACTCTTGAATTTCCTTTGGACGGGATGGTATAATCACCACAGGATTTAACTGTGATCAATGAGAAGGGAGGTTTGTCCCATGAAGAGAGTTCTTCTTACCGTTGCAATGCTGTCCGTTTTCTTCTCAGCGATGTTCGCGTTCTTCCCTGATGTTCCAAAAGATCACTGGGCTTACGAGTACGTCTGGAAGCTGTGGCAGAGGGGTATCTTCATAGGTTATCCGGACGGCGAGTTCAAAGGGGACAGGTACATCACCAGATACGAAGCAGCGACTGCGGTGAGCAGGCTCCTCGATTTCATCGAACAGAAGATGCTTGCAGGTGCTTCAGGTGATCTGGCACAGGTTGTTGGAAATCTCTCCGACAAGTACATGGCCCTCGAGGAGAAGGTTAACGGTCTCACCGGCATACTGGACACTCTGGCATCCCAGATAGGTACCACTCAGGCCAATCTCACAGAAACCGAAAGAGAACTGCTCGAGAAGATCGATTCTGTGAAAGAAGAGATCGAGATGGAGTTCGACAAAGAGATCTCGCTCAACAGAGAAGTTGTGAACAACATCGGGCTCAAACTTGGAAATCTCTCCAGAGACTACGAAAGATACAAGGAGAATGTGGACGCAAAGATCTCTGAAGTGAACGAAAAACTCGCAGCCCTTGAAAAGGACCTTGGAAACAAGATCGCCGATCTCGAAGGAATAGTCAATCTACACGAGAAAGACATCATAAACATTTACAACAAGATCAGTTCCGTTAACGAGGAACTCAACAACAAGATCGCCGCGACAGAAGAGAAACTCTCCAGAAGAGACGAAGAAATCTCCGCAATGGTCGAACTCCACGAAAAGGACATCATAAACCTCTACAACAAGGTCGCTGCACTCAACGAAGATCTCAGCAAAAAAATACTTGACACGAAAGCCGAACTTTCTGCTAAAATAGAGTCACAGGAGAAAACGCTGAACATGGTCTACACAAAACTCCTCGACACAGAAAGCAAATTGAACGATGAGATTTCCGCTCTCAAAGAAAAGGATGCAGAGATACAGAAGACGGTTGATCTTCATGAACAGGATATTGTCAACCTCTACGGAAAAACATCATCTCTCGAAGAAGAGCTCAACATGAAGTACAGTGAGACCAACGAAAAGATCGATCAGGTGAAGGCGGAACTCGAGAGCAAGATCGAAAGCGTGAAGGCTTACAACAGAAATCTCAGTATTCTCACAGGCGCGTTCTTTGGAATTCTCGGTCTCATTCTGATTGCAATCAGTGGTAAATAAAACCAAAATTTATTCTGAGGGGAGGTAAGATGTTATGAAGAAGTTGCTCGCTCTTTTCCTGGTACTGGGTCTTTTAGTCACAGCAGCGTTTGCCTACGAAGACGTCGTTAAAGTCAATGTCTCCGGAACTGGCTACTTCAACGCGTACCTCGACGAAGAAGGCATCGACCTCGAAGGTGGAATCAGTGATTTGTCTGTGTCCATTTCTCCAAGCTCTGGCAGTGTAACAGCACCGGCTACCATTACAGCAGAGTTTTCCATTGACGTCCTTGGAAAAACAGCTTCTCTCAGCAAGATAGCCATCACAACAGATCTGTTCGATCTCACTTACTACAACGATGATATCTATGGGGATGGCTATGTGTTCTACTACGTAGGAGACAGAACACTTGAATTCACACCAAAACTCGGTTTTGAAGGAATCTCTCTGACCGTATACTTTGCAGACATCGTTTCTGAAACGGACCTTACCGACGCTACAAACAATACCAACAACTACTTCGACGATGCCGTTGCTCTGAAACTCGGCGTGACAAACCTTGATCTTCTCGATGCAACACTCTTTGGTGCGTTCTATGATACCGATACGAACAATGCTACAAGCGCGTATGGCTACGCTGCCCACTTGAACCTCACTGGAAAAGATATCCTTGAGAATCTTGTCGTTGATCTTGCCTACGCTTATGAAGCAACTAGCGTGTATCTGGTTGAGGCACAGTACAGCAAGTCCTTTGAAATGGAACCTGTTACTCTGACTGTATCTCCACACTTTGTGTATTCTGAAGGAACTCCAACGTACTACGACGATGATTCTATTGATGACGATGATTGGGCTGCTCCTTGGAACTCTAAATTCGTAGAAGTTGGTCTCAAAGCAGAAGCCGGTGTCACCGATGAGGTTACATTCGGCGTTGAACTGACACCGAAATATGACCTTGCTGCCAATTCCTTCAGTCTCCCCGTGGAACTTGCCCTTGCTTACGACTCCGATGTAGCAGATGCAAATGTGAAAGCTTCCTGGACCGATGCAGTTGCTTCTGCTACCGACGTTACGATCGATGCAGATCTTACAGTCACCGCTGTTGAAAACCTCACAGTCAAGGCAGCAGCAAGATATCTGGTTGCCAGCAACGAACTGGGTTACAATGTAGACGCCAGCTACGTCTACGGACCTCTCACAACAGGATTCTTCTTCGGAACATTGTTTGATTCCAACAGTGATGGTACCGCTGACATCAACGATTACTTCACCTGGTACCTGTACCTGAAAGCCTCCGTTGCATTCTAATCCAAAACCACAGCAAATCAACCCCCGGCACTTGCCGGGGGTTTTGTTTTGTTGTATAATTTAGAACTGGAGGCGTGTCCGAACTGGCTAAGGAGCCGGTCTTGAAAACCGGTGGGCCGGAAGGCCCGTGTGGGTTCGAGTCCCACCGCCTCCGCCAGCCCCGCACGGGGCTTTTCTTTTTAGGGGGTGAAAACGTGAGAGCGCTTCTTGTGATAGACCTTCAGAGAGATTTCGTGGACAGAGGAGGTGCTCTCTACTTCGAAGGTGCGGAAAGGGTGATCGACCCCGTTTTGAAATGGGTTGAAGAGTTCAAAAAGGAGAACCTCCCCATCATCACCACCCAAGACTGGCATGATCCTGAAGACAGAGAATTCAGCCTCTGGCCGAAACACTGTGTTGCGAACACCGATGGTGCAAGACTCACCGAAAAGCTCGAGAAAGCCCTGGAAGACTATCCCAATCACTTCTCTGTGAAGAAAAACCGATACAGTGCCTTCTACAACACAAATCTTGAAAAGGTAATCAGGGACAACGAAATAGACGAAGTCTACGTCTGTGGAGTTGTAACACACATTTGTGTACTCTTCACCGTTGAAGAGTTGAGAAACAGGGATATCCCTGTTAAAATAATCACTGAAGGCGTTGCTTCTTACGATGAAGGGCTTCACCGTTTTGCACTGAGAGAAATGAAAGAAATCTTAGGAGCAGAACTCATCTGAGGTGATCAATGTGAAAAGACTCAGTCCAGAGGTCTTCAAGGTTCCCATCGACCGCATCAGAAACGGTTACTACTCCGATATTTATTTCATAAACTACGTGAAAGTCCTGAAGAAAGACAACCACCATCCACGGGTGTACTACCAGTTCTTTCCGAGAAAAGACGCTACTATCTGTGGAATTGACGAGGCTCTCGCCATCTTGAAGTTCTGCACAGGATACTACAGAGACGAAGAAAAAGCAAGAGAGCTCTTCGAGGAGATCTTGAAAATAGACAAAGAAATGCAGGCAGCTTCAGTTGAAATGAACGTTCAGAGGATTCTGGAGCTCACTCAGAAAAAGTGGGACCTCAGATTGAAATTGAACGATCTGTGGGTTGACAAATGGGAAGAAATAGAAGTACACGCCCTCTACGACGGCGAGGAAGCGAAAGAAGGAGAGCCAGTAATGACGATAGAAGGAGATCCCACCTATTTCGGGTATCTTGAGACGGTTCTCCTTGGGGTGATTGCAAGAGCAACCAGCACGGCGACTGCCGTCAAGAAAGTAGTGAAAGCGGCGAGAGGAAAACCCGTGCTTTTCTTCAGCGCCCGTTTCGATCACTACTGGGTCCAAGCAACGGACGGCTACGCAGCGCTCAAGGCCGGAGCTTTTGGAGTTTCGACGGACGCGAACGCGGACTACTGGGGCGTCAAATCGATGGGAACGATGCCGCATGCTCTGATAGCTTGCTACGACGGAAAGACCGAAGATGCTGCCATCGCGTTCGATATTCACATGGAGGAAGACGTGAACAGGATCATTCTTGTGGACTGGGACAACGATGTGATAGGAACGACCTTCAGGGTCATCGAAAAATTCTACGAGTACGTGATGAAAAAGCCGTTCAAACTCGGAGTGACAGATCCTTCACCGATCATAGGTCCCGGAAAGAACAAGATATGGGGTGTGAGGTTCGACACTTCCGGGAATCTAAGAGATAAATCCGTGGTACCAAAGGACGAGTCTTCCTTTGGGGTGTGCCCGGAACTCGTCTGGAGAGCCCGTCAGGAGTTCGACAGAGTGGGGCTCAAGGATCTGAAGATAGTCGTCTCTGGAGGATTCGACGAGAAGAAGATAGATCTCTTCGAAAGACTCGGAGTTCCTGCAGATGCTTATGGTGTTGGATCTCGCCTTCTGAGGGAGAAAGTGGACATCACAGCCGATATCGTTGAAGTCAATGGTAGACACTGTGCGAAGGTGGGAAGGTACAAGATAGAAAACCCCAGACTGAAAAAAGTGGAGAAGCGCTACTGGGAAGAAGAGTGAGGAGGTGGATGGAATGGAAATCAAAAAGGGCACCTGGATCATAAAGAAAGGTTTTGCGGAGATGTTCAAGGGTGGCGTCATCATGGACGTCACCTCTGCTGAACAGGCAAAGATCGCAGAAGAAGCGGGAGCAGTCGCCGTCATGGCCCTCGAAAGGGTTCCCGCCGATATCAGAAAAGAAGGTGGAGTCGCAAGGATGGCTAGCATCGCAAAGATCAGAGAAATCATGGAAGCAGTGTCCATCCCTGTGATGGCGAAGGTGAGAATCGGTCACATAGCCGAAGCAAAGATACTGGAGGAACTCGGAGTTGACTTCATCGACGAATCCGAAGTCCTCACACCAGCTGACGACAGGTTCCACATCAACAAACACGAATTCAAAGTGCCCTTTGTCTGCGGTGCAAGGGATCTCGGGGAAGCTCTCAGAAGAATAGCGGAAGGTGCAGCCATGATCAGAACGAAGGGAGAAGCCGGAACGGGAAACGTTGTAGAAGCAGTGAAGCACATGAGAAGGGTGATGGAACAGATAAAACAGGTGACGAAGATGGAAGACGAAGAACTCGTCGCTTACGGAAAAGAAATAGGAGCTCCCGTCGAGCTTCTCAGAGAGGTCAAGAGACTTGGAAGACTTCCCGTTGTGAACTTCGCAGCGGGTGGTGTGGCAACTCCTGCGGATGCGGCTCTCATGATGATGCTCGGAGCAGATGGAGTGTTCGTGGGATCCGGTATCTTCAAGTCCAAGGATCCGAGAAAGATGGCGAAAGCCATGGTGCTGGCCGTTACCTACTGGGACAATCCAAGGATACTCCTCAAGATCTCCGAAGACATAGGAGAGCCGATGAGAGGGCTCGATGTCGAAGAACTCGAAGTGAGAATGCAGGAGAGAGGGTGGTAAAGAATGAAGATAGGCGTTCTGGGTGTTCAGGGAGACGTCAGAGAACACGTGGAAGCTCTCCATAAACTCGGAGTTGAGACCCTGATAGTGAAACTTCCAGAGCAGCTGGACATGGTGGATGGCCTCATTCTGCCCGGTGGAGAATCGACCACCATGATAAGAATTCTCAAAGAGATGGATATGGATGAAAAGTTGGTGGAAAGAATAAACAACGGCCTTCCCGTCTTTGCAACGTGTGCCGGTGTGATCCTTCTCGCAAAGCGCATCAAAAACTACTCTCAGGAAAAACTAGGAGTTTTGGACATAACCGTTGAAAGAAATGCCTACGGAAGACAGGTCGAAAGTTTTGAGACGTTTGTAGAGATACCCGCTGTAGGAAAAGATCCGTTCAGAGCCATTTTCATAAGGGCTCCGAGGATCGTTGAAACAGGAAAGAATGTGGAAATTCTGGCAACTTACGACTATGATCCTGTTCTAGTGAAAGAAGGAAATATACTCGCGTGCACGTTTCACCCAGAACTCACCGACGATTTGAGACTGCACAGATACTTCCTGGAGATGGTGAAATGAAAGTGAAGATTGATCTGGAAGATGAAAAACTCCGTGAACGAATAGCCAGTATCGTTCAAGAGGCAGGTTTTTTCATAAATGAATCGGCGGATGTGATCATCACCGACGATTTGAAAAAACAGGGTCGGTGGGTGATTCTGGTTTCAAAGAACGTACCTGAAAATATCCCGGAAGGTGTGCTGGACGTGATCGATCCACGCCTTCCGGACTTTTTGCTGAGAAGAAAATTCGAAATGATGAAGGTGTACCTGATATTCCCATTTGGTATCCTCAGCTATCTCGAAGACGAATTCGAAAAATCAAAGCGATACGGATTTCCACTTTCTGTTATCTATCTCTTCTTCGAAGATGACGGTACGGCAAGACGTGTCTATGAACTCCTTCGAGAACTTTTGAGGTCTTCTGATAGATTCGATTTCCTGAAGAGAAACGAAATAATGATCGTTCTTCCCGGAACATCGAAAGAAGGCGCGGAAAGACTCCTCAAAAGGTTGAAGAGAAAGTTCCTGAGATTGGACTGGACAAAACAGCCGATGCTCGAGTACGGAGTCGCCCAGGTCGAAGACTGGATGGAAACCGTTGAAGATCTGCTTGCATCTCTTGAATCCTCTCTGAGGAGGTTGTAAAAATCTGAGTAAAAAAGAGTGGATCAACATAATTCTGGCACTGGCTTTTGGATTTCTCGCCGTTGTTTTTATTTTCAGGGAAGTGGATCCCGCTGAATTTTCCAGATATTTTCATTTGAAATCTCTCCTTTACATGTTCCTTCTCTGCGGAACATTTGTTTTTTCTATCGTCATAGACTCTCTCAGGATGAAATGGCTCTACTCATTTGTGTGGAAAGAGAAGTTTCCACTGTACGATGCCTTCTTCAACAATTACATGAGTTTTGTCTTCAGCATGCTCACCCCTTTCTATTTTGGAGGACAGTTTTTCCAGACGTATCACCTCTCAAAAATGGGTTTCAAATCTGAACACAATGTGAACGTGATTCTTTCCAGATTTGTAGAATACCTGATCTCCGTTACTGTTCTTTCGATTCTGGGCCTTGTGAGATACAGAAACTTTCTCTTCTCGAACGCACTTTTGACTTCAAAGTTGATACTTCTCGCGTACCTCATCAGCGTATCGTTCATTGCTGTTTTGATGTCTGCGCTGATAAATCCTCCCCTCATCGCACGTCTTTTTAACGCTTTCAAAAGAATAAGATGGATAGATCGACTCATCAAAAAGATCACCAAAGCAGAAGACTGGGATACCAGATTTCTCGAATGGACAGAAAAATTGAAGGAAAGTGTTCAAGTACTCTGGAAAAGCGGCTTTATGTTTTTTGATTTTCCTCTCACTTTCATTTCCCTGCTTGTTCAATCTTTTGTTCTCTACCTTGCCATCTGGCTCACATCCGGAAAAATAGGTTTCCTCGATGTCACAGGCCTCTTCTATTTCTTGAGTTTGGTCGTGTTTTACATACCCACTCCTGGAGCGAGTGGAGGAGTGGAAGCGGTTTATCAGATCGTTTTTTCCAAGATTTTGAATTCTTCCGAAAAAACACTCGCCTCCATTCTCATCTGGAGGATTTCCACCTATTACCTTCCGATATTCATTGGTATAGCATTCCTCTTGATTTACCGCTATCCGAAGGAAGTGACAAAATGAAGATCGTTCTCAGATTCAAGAAAAAAGGAATGAGGAGATTTCTCTCAACACTTGAGTCCATAAAACTCGTGGAAAGATCCATAAGGAGAGCAGATTTTTCGATCGTTTTCACGGAAGGTTTCCATCCAAAACCGAAGATGAGTTTCCTCGACGCCATGCCGGTGGGTGTGGTGAACCTCGCTTTCTACGTGGAACTCTTTGTGAAAAACATCTCAGAAAAACACATAGAAACCCTGAAAAGCATTCTCCCAAAGGATTTCGCTTTAGAAAGTGCATGGATCTTCGATGGAAACATCAACGAACTGGTCAACTCGTATCGTTTCTTAGTGATCTCAGAAAAACCTGTGGATCTGGAGAAGACTATTTTGAAAAAGAACAAAAAAGTTTCGTTCAAAGAGAGTCTTCTTGATTTTGAAATATCGAGTGGAAAAAAGTATCACATCTTCAGGTATACTCAAAAGAGGGAGAAACTGATAAACCCGTTACTCCTTGCAGAAGAAGGAACTTTTTTCTTACCCATATGTGAAGAAGCCATGACCGAACACGGTCCTCTTTCTTCTCTCCTCGAAAGGAGGGGTACGCGTGTCTAAAAAAGTTCTTCTCGTTGATGACTCGGCGGTTCTGAGAAAAATCGTTTCTTTCAATCTGAAAAAAGAAGGTTACGAAGTGATAGAAGCGGAAAACGGGCAGATAGCCCTGGAAAAGCTTTCGGAGTTTACACCAGACCTGATAGTTCTCGACATAATGATGCCCGTGATGGATGGATTCACCGTGTTGAAGAAGCTTCAGGAAAAAGAAGAATGGAAAAGAATTCCGGTGATAGTCCTCACGGCAAAGGGTGGTGAAGAAGACGAATCTCTGGCACTTTCCCTGGGTGCCAGAAAGGTCATGAGAAAGCCGTTCAGTCCCTCCCAGTTCATCGAGGAGGTGAAGCATCTATTAAATGAATGAAAGGGAAATTTGCGAAAGAATCGCTGAAATCTTGAATCTTGAACACGACTGTTCGAAGGGAATAGATGATCTTCTGAAGATCCTGGAGTACGAGATAAACGAATATCGAAAAAGCTTAGAAGAGCAGGCCATGTTCATGGAAGCTCAGATCGAAGAACTCTCGCGCTCGTACGAAGAAATATCAACTCTGCTTGAAATCTCGGAGATTTTCGGAACATTTGAATTTCCTTTGAACTTGCAGGACAAACTGGAAAAGGTTATTCGACTCCTCAGGAACGTGATAAAATTCGAAAGCTATCTCGTTCATCTTGAAAGTGAACTGACAGTCGGGGATCTGAACAGAGAAGAAATAGAACCAGAAATAGGAAATCCAGAAAAGACTGTTCTGATAGAACCCGGGAAATCTGAGAAATTTTCAAATCTTCTGTTTGTACCGATAAAAGGGAACAAATACTACGGATATGTGTGTTTCGTTGGAAAAGAAGACGGAGGGGTTTTCACCGCCGGCGACAGGAAAATAGCTGAGATGACGGCAAGATACATAGCGAGTGCTCTCGACAGATTGGATTTTCTCAAAAAGGAGATAGAGCGAGAAAGACTGGAAGAACAATTGAACATAGCAAGACAGATACAGACAAATCTTCTTCCCCGGAAAATTCCAGAGATTGGTTTCGTAGAAGCAGATGCCTGCTCTCAACCCGCTGTTCAAGTTGGTGGAGACTATTACGATTTCTTCGTGTCACAGGAGAAAAGATTTCTCACAGTCGTGGGTGATGTGGCAGGAAAGAGTGTACCGGCGGCTCTGCTCATGAGCGCTGTGAGGAGTTATCTGAAAGTACTGGTCACCACGTGTCCCGATCTGGAAAAGCTTGTGAACAGGCTGAACACCATTCTCTGTGAAGACATGACAAACGATCGCTTTGTAACGATGGCTTTTATAGAGATATCTCCAGATGGAACTTTGAATCTTATAAACGCAGGACACAATCCAGTTTATTTCTTGCATAAAGGAGAGCTCGTCAAGCTTGAAGCTTCTGCAATCCCAATCGGTATAACAGAGTGGGAATACAAAAAACACTCTATTCATTTGAAACCTGGTACATTCGTTATATCTTACTCCGACGGATTGACAGAAGCGAGGAACGAAGCGGGCGAAGAATTCGGATACGAAAGGCTGGAAAAGATTCTGAGGGAATTTAAAGGTGAAACATCCGCCGAATTGCTGGAGATGCTGAGAAAAAACGTTAAGTCGTTTATAGGAGATGCCCAGCAACATGACGATATGACAATCGTGGTGTTAAAATATAAAGGACAGCAGGAGGTGGAATGATGTCAGGTCATAACAAGTGGGCCAATATTAAACACAGGAAGATGGCCCAGGATGCGAAGAAATCCAAGATTTTCACAAAACTAATCAGAGAAATCATCGTTGCGGCAAGAGAAGGAGGAGGAAACATAGAAACAAATCCGCGATTGAGAGCGGCAGTTGAAAAAGCAAGGGCGGAAAACATGCCCAAAGAAAACATTGAAAGAGCCATAAAGAGAGGAACAGGAGAACTCGAGGGAGTAGACTACCAGGAAGTGATCTACGAAGGATACGCACCCGGAGGAGTCGCCGTGTACATCAGAGCGCTCACAGACAACAAAAACAGAACCGCTCAGGAGCTCAGGCATCTGTTCAACAAATACGGTGGCAGCCTTGCGGAAAGCGGTTCGGTGAGCTGGATATTCGAAAGAAAGGGTGTTATCGAAATCTCGAGAGATAAGGTGAAAGATCTGGAAGAACTCATGATGATCGCTATAGACGCGGGTGCGGAAGACATAAAAGACACAGAAGATCCAATACAGATAATCACAGCACCTGAGAACATCTCAGAAGTGAAGAGCAAGCTGGAAGAAGCCGGTTACGAGGTGGAATCTAAGGTAACATTCATCCCTAAAAACACGGTGAAAGTCACAGGCAAAGATGCCGAAAAAGTTCTTGAATTTCTCAACGCGCTGGAAGATATGGACGACGTGCAGGAAGTGTATTCGAACTTTGAAATGGACGACAAAGAGATGGAGGAGATACTTTCCAGGCTGGAAGGATAACCCTGATTTTGTTTGTTTTAGTAACTGTCTCTGCATACGCTGGTTTCATCGAAGTGGGAGCAGGAGTTTATAATGGTTCTCCCACACTGGGTTTCGTACTGTCTCCCGAACTCAAAACAGATTTCATAGAAGGAAAATTCAGGTTCGATTTTTTTGCAAGTTTTTCGGAAGGGGAGCTTTCTCTCCTTCCTTTCATTTACGGCAATCCTGTTTATTTCCGATTCGGAATCGATGATTTTTCATTCGAATATCACGCACCGACAGTTTTGAAGGCATCTTTTGTACCGTTCAAAAAGAGCTGGAACGTGAGACTTGGTTTCATGGGTAGTATCTGGAACGGAGAAAATGTTTTCTTCTTCACGGAGAAACCTGTGTTTCTCGTTTTGTCGAACGATGGTAACTACCATATCGGTCTGAACTTCAAAGTATTCGATACAGGCCTCGAACTCTTCGTTGAAAACGAAAAACCCGGTGTCTGGTTGGAACTTGGGAGTTTAAAAGTTGGTGTTTCAAACTGGATTGGTTTGATCTTCGAGCGTAAAAAAGCAGTGGTCCGTCTTCTTTACGATGGAGAATTCAAACCCGGTTTGACGTTGCTCGAGGAAAACGGATGGATCTTCATCAACAGCGACTACGTAGAAGGAAGTTGGAAGGTGGGAAGATTCCATGCAGGAGGAAAGATCGGAAAAGAAAATTGGGCCTTTCAAATTTCAATCGAATTTTGAGTGGAAGGAATTTCCTCAGGAGGAATTCGAATGGTTCGTGAAAGAAGTTGAAAAGAGGTTCGGGCTGAACCTCTCTTCTTACAAACCGCAGAGGGTAAAGCGCAGAACAGAACTTCTTCTCAGGAAGTACAACGTAGATTACAGAGAGTATATAAACATGCTCACAAAGGACAAGAAGTACCTCGATGAATTCATGGATAAGATGACGATAAACGTGACAGAGTTCTTCAGAAATCCGGAAAAATGGTGGGAACTGAGAGATGAAATCATTCCTCTGATTGCAAAAAATTCCCTTAGGATGAAGTTCTGGAGCGCGGGTTGTTCCTCTGGAGAGGAACCGTACTCCCTGGCCATCCTGGTTCACGAACTCAATCTTTCCTATAAAACTCGTATTCTGGCAACGGACATCGACATCGGCGTGCTTAGAAGAGCCCAGGAAGGGATTTACGAAGAAAGGGCCTTCGTCAGCACTCCAAAGGAATACCTGGAAAAATACTTTGAGAAGCTACCAGATGGAAGGTACAGGATAAAAGATTCTGTGAAGAAAATCGTGGAATTCAAAATGCACGATCTTTTGAGAGATCCGTTCGAAAAGAACTTCGATCTGATATTGTGTCGAAACGTGGTTATTTACTTCGAACCAGAAGCGAAAAATGAGCTCTACAGGAAGTTCGCTGAATCCATGAAACTGGGAGGTTTCTTCTTCGTCGGAAACACCGAAAGAATTTTCAACTACAAGGAACTGGGATTTGAGATATACAAACCGTTCATCTACAGAAAGGTGAAATAGATGGCGTTTGTGATGGTTCTCACAATTGTTCTGGATCAGCTTACAAAGCGGATAGCAAGCGAGATACACGGAACTTTCTTCATAGTTCCGGGTTTTTTGAGATTCGTGAAGGCAACCAACCGAGGAATCGCACTCGGGTTGTTTAAAAATCTTTCCGAACAGCTTCTCTGGACCGTGATGTTCGTTGTTGTTTTTCTCTCCCTGCTTCCTTATATTTTCAAGTTCAGCAGGCTGGAAAGAATAGCCATGGGCTTCATTCTTGGGGGAGCTCTCGGCAACCTTCTCGACAGAATCAGATTCGGATACGTTCTTGATTTTCTGAACTTGACCTTTCTCCCAACGATATTCAACCTAGCGGATGTGTTCATCATAGTCGGAGGAGCGCTTATGATACTGGGAGTTTTCAGAGGTGGAGACAATGAAAGTTTGGAGAGTCGAAAAAAGAGAAGAGGGCTGGAGACTGGATCAGTTTTTGAAGGAGAAGACACCATCATGGATCTCGAGATCAATGATTCAAAAAGCGATAAAAGAGGGCAAAGTGAAGGTCAACGGTCAGATTAAAAAACCAAGTTACAAGTTGAAAGAGGGTGAAATAGTAGAGGTTGACCTCCCTGAAAAGCCGCAGGAAGCGACCGTTCAACCCGAAGAGATAGAATTGAAAGTTCTTTATGAAGATAGAGACATCATAGTTATCGACAAACCCGGAGACATGATCGTTCATCCTGTTCCCTCCAAACTCAGCGGAACTCTTGTGAACGCTCTTCTTCATCACTGCAAAGATCTTCAGGGAGTTGGGGGAAAGCTCCGTCCGGGAATAGTTCACAGGCTCGACAAAGAGACCTCTGGTGTCATGGTAGTAGCCAAAAATGACTTCGCACATCAAAGCCTCTCGAAGCAGTTCAAAGATCGAAAGGTGAAGAAGACCTACATACTCCTGGCGAAAGGCAGAATGAAAAATGATGAAGGAGTTATCGATCTTCCACTCGCGAGACATCCCGTTCTGAGGATAAAAATGGCTGTCGTTGAAACAGGGAAAGAAGCGATCACAGAGTACAGAGTTCTGAAAAGGTTCGATGATGTCGCTACACTCGTTCTCGCCTTTCCCAAAACAGGTAGAACACACCAGATCAGGGTGCACATGAAAAGCCTCGGTCATCCGATCATGGGAGACAAAATCTACGGGAAGCCGAAAGAGGATGAGATCTTCGGAATAAAAAGGCAGATGCTTCACGCCCTGAAACTCGGTTTCTTCCACCCTCGAACGGGCGAATGGATGGAGTTCGTCTCACCTCTGCCGGAGGACTTCAAAGAAGCCATCAGAAGGATCCATGAATACGTGAGGGAAAGATCATGATTCCATGGGTGATATCTCCCTATTCTTTCGATGGCTCAGTCGTTCGATTCGAAAAACTGGCCCTTCTCTTGAAAAGAAAGGGACTGAAATCAGTCATCCTCGCCGACAGAAACTTCCACGCCGCCGTGAAGTTCAACACGATCATGAGGAAACACGGCCTGATACCGGTTCACGGTCTCTGGAAAGACGGCAGAATCTTCGTCGCGAGAAACAGAGAGGAATTCGACAGCCTGGTCAGGTACTACAACGGAGAAACACATGAAATCGAAGACATACCTGTTTTCCAAGAAAGCGAACTAACACCTGTGAGATATCTCGATGCCTCTGAAAAAAAGGCCAGCATCTTCATGAGAAAGATCTTCGGACTCGACGAAGACGTTCAGGGTTTTCCAGAAAAATGTGAAGATGTGGCCGACATTCTGAACGCAGAAGCCTACGATCTCAGAGTGAATCACAGATTTCCCACTCCTCCAAAGGGTTGGAACGAATCACTCATAAAAAAGGCAGAACCATTGGGTGAAGAGTACGTCAGCCGCCTGAAAAGAGAACTCGAGGTGATAAAAAGAAAGGGTTTCACCCCGTACATCTACACGGTGGAAAAAGTGGTAGAGATCGCAAAGAAAATGGGCATAAAAGTCGGTCCTGGAAGAGGAAGTGCGGTTGGTTCTCTCGTTGCATACCTGTGCGGAATAACAGAGGTAGATCCAATAAAATACGACCTTCTCTTCGAACGCTTCTTGAACGAAGAAAGGCAGGAACCACCCGATATAGATGTGGATGTGGAAGACAGGAGAAGAAAAGACCTGATAAAGGAATTATCAAAGTCTTTTCAAGTCTATCAAGTTTCAACCTTCGGAAACCTCACAGAGAAATCTCTGAAAAACCTCATAAACTCCGTTCTTCCAGATGCGTCTCTTGAAGAGAAAAACGAAATCTACAAAACCGTTTACGGACTGCCGCACCACCCCAGTGTTCACGCCGCGGGAGTCGTGATCTCAGAAAATCCTCTTCCATTGCCTACAAGAACGGAAGAAAATATTCCGATAACGGACTACGACATGTACGATCTCCAAGAAATAGGTGTTGTGAAGATCGATATACTGGGTCTTAAAACCCTCTCGTTCATAAAAGATTTCAAAAAAGAGGTTTTTGACTATTCCGACGAAAAAACGTACCATATCATCTCCAAAGGAAAAACCCTCGGTGTGTTCCAGCTTGAAGGCCTTCAGGCAAGAAAACTGTGCAGAAGAATCTCTCCCAGAAACATGAACGAACTCTCCACTCTCCTTGCCCTAAACAGACCTGGCCCGTTGAGGTCTGGTCTGGACGTCATGTTTTCGAATCCAAAGAATGTTCCTGCGTTTTTCAGGAGGATGTTTCCAGAGACAAGAGGGGTTCTGATCTATCAGGAACAGATCATGCGACTCGCCATGTTCGCGGGCCTCTCAGGCACCGAAGCGGATATTTTGAGGAGGGCCATTGCGAAGAAAGAAAGAGAAAAAATGGAACCACTCCTTGAAAAGATGAAAAAAGGCCTCCTTGAAAAAGGTATGGAGAACGCAGAACAGATTCTCGAAATCCTCCTGAACTTTTCCTCGTACGCCTTCAACAAATCCCACAGCGTCGCATACGCTCACATCACATACCAAACGGCATATTTAAAAGCCCATCATTTTGAAGAATTTTTCAAACTCTACTTCGCGTACAATTCTTCCGACACCGGAAAGATCTTTCTTGCCGTTCAGGAACTGAGAAACGAAGGATACAGAGTGCATCCCCCAGATATCAACATCTCCGGGAAAGATCTGACCTTTCATGGTAAAGACGTTTATCTTCCCCTGACGGTTGTGAAAGGATTGGGAACGACCCTGGTTGAACAGATCGAAAAAATCAGGCCGATCAGTAGTGTGAGAGATCTCCAGGAGAAGGTAATCGGCGTTCCAAGAAACGTTATAGAAAATCTGATCATAGCAGGCGCTTTCGACGGACTTTATGAAAACAGAAAACTGGCACTGGAAGAACTGAATAAAAAGGTTGAGAAAGATATTCTGGAAATTCGAAGTCTCTTTGGAGAAAAGGTGGAGCAGGAAAGTTCAAACGTTAAAATAGGAGATATCACCGAACTCGAAGAGAAAAGCATGGGATTTCCGTTGACACCAGTTCTCGAAGTCCCAACAGGGCTCTTTGCTTGTATAGCCGATGTCTTCACGTATGGTAGGATCCTTCCCGTACTCGTCAAGAGAGTTTCGAGAAACATCGTGACGGATGGTCTTTCCGTTTGCCGTGTGAGCACAGACATTCCCGATGGTGTTCACCTTGTGCTCCTCTCTCCCCTCCAGAAGATTATCAAAATCTGGCCCTTCAATGAAAACACCAGGTTCGTGTACAGAGTGGATCCCACCTCGATGCTGGAAAAGGCTGGTCAAAACGAGATAACGGAAATTCTAAAAAACGGCGCCGTAGCAAGGTATGAAGGCTACCGACCTCTAACGGATGAATATCGCTATAGAGTCGTTCCTCGGTAAGCACAGTATGCTATAATTCAAATATAGTAAGGAGTCATCACATTTTTGGAAAGGGGGATTTCGTTATGAGGAAACTGTTTGTGCTGTTCCTGGCAATCCTATCAGTTCTGGCACTGGCCGAGGTGAAAAACCCGGACACCATAATCGACGCCACCATTGGAGAACCCGATACTCTAGACCCACACTACGCCTATGACACGGCGAGTGGTGAGGTCATCTACAACGTGTACGAGAACCTGATCGCCTACAAAGGAGAGAGCCTCACAGAATTCGAACCACGCCTTGCAGAAAGATGGGAAATCCTGGACGGAGGTAAAACCTACAAATTCTACATCAGAAAAGGTGTGAAGTTCCACGAAGGTGGAGATCTCACACCAGAAGACGTGGAATACAGCTTTGAGAGAGGCCTCATTTTCGATCCAACAGCGGGTCCCATGTGGATGCTCTGGGAAGCCCTGTTCGGTGTGGATTCACTGGAAACTTTCGTCGAGGAAAAGATCGGCAAGCCTTACAACGAACTCTTCGACGAAAACGGTGAACCACTTCCAGAGTACAAAGACGCCCTCATAAAGATCTACACGGACTACATCGATCCTGCCATCGAAGTTGAAGGTGACGCCGTTGTGTTCCACCTCGTGAGACCCTTTGCACCGTTCATGTACATACTCGCCCAGAGCGCAAGCTGGAGTGCCGTCCTCGACAAAGAGTGGTGTATAGAGATAGGATGCTGGGACGGAAGAGCCGATACCTGGTGGAAGTACCACGATATCAGAAAAGAAGATTCTCCACTCTACGCGAGAATGAATGGAACTGGACCCTTCAAGTTCGTCGAATGGGACAGAGCCCAGCAGAAAGTCATCCTCGAACGAAACGACAACTACTGGAGAGAACCCGCGAAGATCAAAAGAGTTGTCATCTGGGGAATCGACGAGTGGAGCACAAGAAGGGCGATGTTCCTACAAGGAGATGCCGATATCTGCGCTGTTCCAACCCAGTACCTCGAACAGGTGGAAGGAAAACCCGGTGTCACCGTTATAAAAGGACTTCCTGAACTCGCAGTAACATCCCTTCACTTCGCATGGAACGTTCCCGAAGACAGCAAGTACATAGGCTCTGGAAAACTCGATGGAAACGGAATACCAACAGATTTCTTCACTGATGAAAATGTGAGAAAGGCCTTCATCTACGCGTTCGACTACGACACCTTCATAAATGAAGTCCTCAAGGGTCTTGGTAGAAAGATACCAACAGATCTTCCAGAAGGACTCCTTGGATTCAACGAAGAGCTGCTGAACGATCCCAACGCTCCACATTTCGATATTGTGAAAGCAACAGAGTACTTCCAGAAAGCGTGGAATGGAGAAGTCTGGAAGAAAGGATTCAAGATCACACTGCTTTACAACACTGGAAACGATGTGAGAAGAGCAGCTGCGGAAATGCTGAAGGCATACATCGAAATGATCAATCCAAAGTTCAAGGTTGAAGTAAGAGGTGTTCAATGGCCCACATATCTCGATGCAACCAAGAGAGGAGAAGTACCTGTTTTCATCATAGGATGGCTCGCAGATTATCCGGATCCTCACAACTTCATCTTCACCTACTACCACAGTGCAGGAGTTTATTCCGGAAGACAGGGCGAAAACTTCAGAAAGTTCGTCTCCACTCCACATCCCGATCTTGGCGGTAGAAGCCTCGACGAACTCATAGAAGAAGCAATCGCAAAGACCGATCCTGCAGAAAGACAGGCACTCTACGAAGAGATCCAGAAGTTCGCAATGAAGCACGCCCTTGGTATGCCTCTCTACCAACCACTCGGTGTGAGAGTCCAGAGAAGCTGGGTCAAGGGATGGTACTACAACCCAATGAGACCTGGTGACGACTACTACGTGCTCTGGAAAGCAGAAGAGTAAAGATCATAAAAAAATAAAAGGGGCTCCGAAAGGAGCCCCTTATTTTTTCTCTTTGTTCTTCACGCGAGTTCTTCTTCCACCGCAGCTCTTGGGGTTTCTTCCACCTGGATTCCCGCGAAGACATCGAGACCGGTTCCTGCGGGTATCAGCTGACCTACGATCACGTTTTCCTTCAACCCAATGAGTGGATCGACCTTTCCTTCGATCGCTGCTGCGGTCAGCACCCACGCAGTTTCTTCGAACGCAGCCGCACTGAGCCAGCCGGGGTAGTTCAGAGCCGCTTTCTTGAGCGACAGAAGTCTTCTCTTGTACTTAATGGGTTCCTTCGGGAGAATCTGGTACGTCACAACTTTATCTTTCTCGAAGACGTCGATCTCTTTTATTCCCGCTTCTATGATCTTCTTCAAAAGTTCTTCGGTCACTTCATCACCTTTTTGTGCGAGTTCCACGAGTTCTCCCTCTTCTGTTTCCGTGATGATTCTCTTTGCGAGCGTCTTTCCTATGACCCACTTCCTGTTCTCTTCTACTTTCGCGTTTCCTTCGAGAATTTCTCTGTTGAATCTCTTTATATCCATAAGCGGCACCAGTTGATCCGGCAAGTAATCGCTGTCCCCTGGATCGATGATCGTTGCCATGCTGAGCATCTGTTTGAATATGATCTCGAAGTGCTTGTCGTGTATACTCACACCCTGTTGCACGTAAGCGTTCTTTATGATCTTCAGCAGATTCATCGCCGTCATTACACCTTTTTCTGATTCGAGTTCCAGGAGTTTCCACCACACAATGGCACCACTGGTGAGGGTGTCCCCTTTCAGGACTTTCTGGCCTTTTTCAACCCTTACTTTCGCTCTCTTCGGTACTTTGTAAGCGTGGATGTTACCAGCGTAATCTTCGACGTAAATCACCGTTCTACCACTTTCATCGGTTGATATGTCTTTAACGAAACCATCGACTTCACACAGAATCGCTTCAGATCCATAGTATTTTTTGATTTCTTTCTTTCCACCGCTCTTCTCTTCTCTCAAGAACGCGTACGGTTCGAACGTCTTCTCCACAGTTGTGAGACCGCTGACGATGTCGCTCGCCCCCATGACTCCTCCAACGTGGAAAGTCCTCATCGTAAGCTGTGTACCAGGCTCTCCTATGGACTGAGCGGCCACGATTCCCACCGATTCACCGACGTTCACTATCTTGTGGTTGGAAAGATCCATACCGTAACAAGCAGCACAGACACCGTACTCGGACTCACAGGTGAGGGGTGATCTCACAATGATATCGGGTCTTACAGGAACTTTTTCTATTCCATTCTCTTCGAGCATCTTCGCCACAATCTCGTTTATCACTTCCTGATACACGAGAAGTTGTCTTTCACCTCTTTTATCGTAAAGAGGTTCTTCTTCCGCGTAAACAGTTCCAACAACAGGATAGACCTTCACCTTTATGCGGTATTTCCCTTCGTTCTTAGCGGCTTTTACCACATCCCAAGTGAGTTCCGTTCCTTCTTCGTACTCTCCAACTGGTTCCGCAATCTCGGCGTACATATTGGGAAGTGAGAGTTCTGTTATGTCTATCTCTTCGTACCTCACAACGTCAACCATTTTTTTGTAAGAAGCCAGGAAGTTCGCATCGTCGTCCGTGAGCATGGTGTTTCTCGTGTATTCTTTGCCTGTTTCTGGATTCTTCAAAACTTCTTTTGTTTCTGGATCAAGTATATCCCTTGCGAGCACTCTACCAAAGAGGAACTCGTTCATCTTTTCTACAACTGTTCCTTCTTTTATCAGGTCCATGGCTCTGATTCCATCGTGGGTTCCACAGTCGGGTTCCGCCACTGTAACACTTTGAGCCACATCCACAAGACGCCTAGTTAGATATCCCGCGAAGGATGTGTTCATTGCTGTGTCAACCTGTCCCTTTCTGGCACCGTAGGTGGATATGAAGAACTGCAGGATGTCAACGCCCTCTCTGAGGTTCTTATCGACCGGGTAATCGAAGGTAAGTGCTTCGTGTATTGCCTGACCCTTGAAGATCTTGGACTTTATTTCCCTGGATCTTGGGTCGTACGCCTTGATCATCAAACCTCTGATACCGGCGAGCTGTTTCACCTGATCTATGTTACCTCTGGCACCAGAGTTCACCATCATGTATATAGGGTTGAACGGATCCTCCGCGAGCGTTCTGGATGTGAGTTTTGTGATCTCCTCTGTCACACTCATCCAGAGTCGTATGATTTCACTCTTTCTCTGTTCTTCCGTCAAGAAGCCTTTTTCATAGTTCTCTTCGATTATTCTGACCTTCTCCCAGGTCTTTCTGAGAATCTCATCTCTTTCTGGTGGTATCTTCAGATCCTTCAGTGAGAGAGTCAGCCCGGAAACAGTTGCATAGTGGAAGCCGATGTCTTTTATGTCATCCAAAAGATCTGCCGCTCTGTCTATGCCGTGTCTCTTGAACGTTTCATAGACAAGGGTGTTTATCTGTTTTTTGTCGAAAATTCTATTGTAATCTCTCAAATCTTCCGGGAGAATGCTGTTGAAGATAACTCTTCCCAGTGTCGTCTTTATTCGTTTTTCCTCACCATTGACAACGGCCTTTATCAGAATCGGAGTGTGAAGTTTTATGAATCCAAGATGGTAAGCCAGCATTGCCTCTTCAGGTGAAGAGAACTTCCATTTCACATCTTCTTCTTTCAGTGAATCGAATTCTTTACTGACCGTTGTGAGGTAGTAAGAGCCTATGATGATATCCTGCGTTGGTAGTGAAATCGGTTTTCCGTGTGCTGGGGAAATGATGTTGTATCTCGAAAGCATGAGAAATCTTGCCTCTGCCTGCGCTGCTGCTGAAAGCGGTACATGAACCGCCATCTGGTCACCGTCAAAGTCCGCGTTGAAAGGCGGACACACAACAGGATGGAGCTGTATGGCGTTTCCTTCAACGAGTTTTGGTTCAAACGCCTGAATTGACATTCTGTGGAGTGTGGGAGCTCTGTTCAAAAGAACGACGCTCCCCTTTATCACTTCTTCGAGCACTTCCCAGGCTTCCGGCATCTCTTTTTCTATGATCGCTTTCTTGACCTTTCTCATGGTTTTGCTGGAAGAACCCTCTCCAAGAAGTTTTGCCAGAACAAACGGTTTGAAGAGTTCCATTGCCATTTTCTTTGGAATACCGCACTGGTGGATTTTCAAATGTGGTCCCACGACAATAACCGCTCTTCCAGAGTAGTCCACCCGCTTTCCAAGCAGATTTCTTCTGAATCTTCCCTTCTTTCCCTTCAGGAGATCGGTGAGCGATTTCAGAGGTCTACCATTTCTGTCTTTCAAAACGGCTCTTCTGCTTCTCTTTCCTTCCGAATCGGAACCGTTGTGAATGAGAGCGTCAACCGCTTCCTGGAGCATTCTTTTCTCGTTTCTCAGAATGATCTCAGGTGCCCCGAGTTCCAGAAGTTTTTTGAGTCTGTTGTTTCTGTTTATGAGTCTCCTGTAAAGTTCGTTGAGGTCTGTTGTGGCGAACCTTCCTCCCTCGATCTGTATCATCGGCCTGAGATCGGGTGGAATCACAGGAACGACTTCGAGAACCATCCATTCGGGTTTGTTACCAGATTTCAGGAAATCCTTCACCATCTTCAACCTTCTTCTGAGCTTTATCGCCTTTGAGCTGGAAGAAGGTAACTTTTTGAGTTCCGCTTCAATTTCCACCTGAAGCGCTTCCAGATCCAGATTCTGAAGCAGTTTCTTTATCGCCTGTGCTCCGGCGTCAGCCACTATCTTTTCTGGATAGATCTGAAGATACGCTTCGTACTCGTTTTCTGTGAATATATCGCCAACTTTCAAGCCTGTCTCTTTGGAAACCTCAGGATCTATATCCGTTATGACCACGATCGGCCTGTCATTTTCCGTTCTCTCTTCGACATCGAACATGGTTGGATAGTGGGACTCGAAGATTTTGTACTCGGTGGCAGAGAGATACTCCTCCTCAAAGAGGAATCTGTCAGCCAGGTGATCTCCTTTCTTCACCTGGTCACCGTTGTTAACGTAAACAAGTGCTCCTTCGAAGACGGGATATTTTCTTTCCTCTATAATCTGTTCCACGTAGACCTCACCGGTGGAGAGCACTTCGAAGTTTCCGTCTTCAAGCGCTCTTACGTTGAGGTTGGAACTGAATTTCACTGTACCAGATATGCTCGCTTTGACAGCTGGGAGGCTGGTAGAAGTCGTGATCTGGTCTCCTTTTTTCACCTTCTGGCCGTTCGAAACGAGAATCCTCGCTCCGTAAGGAACCGTGAAAACAACCGGCTGATCCCTACTGGTTGTGAGCGGTTTCAACGTAATAGTATTCGAAAGTTCATCTATTTCCACGTGACCGTCAAATGGAGCATAAACAGGGTCAATTGTCATTTCTTTTGTCAGATCCTGTCCTTTTTCCACTTCCTGTCCGTCTTTCACAGAGAGAATCATTCCAGGGAGCACCGTGTGTGTGGCTCTGGTGATGTTCTTCACTATGATCCAGGTGATTTCCCTCCCTGTGATAGACTTTTCTGTCTTCAAAGTCACTTCTCCATCAATATCGGAAAGAACGGGAGATTTTGGATTCTTCACCACGAACGCCTGCTCAACGTCGAAATCCCACTTTTTCCTGTATATCCTGTACTCGGTCTCGTAGATCACGTCTCCCTGGGAGAACGGAGTATCTTTGGGATCAGTCACAATGAAAGCCCTTTCTATGACACGGCGACTGCCGTAATAGATGATGTTTTCCAGGTCTGAAGTGCTCATGTTCAAAAGCGTTCCGAGGACACTCGGTATGCTCTCGAGGTACCAGATGTGCACAGCGGGTGCTGCCAGTTCTATGTGCCCCATCCTTTTTCTCCTGGCTTCTCTGGATTCGACCCTGACTCCACACCTCTCACAGACGGTGCCCTCGTATTTCTTTCCCTTATACTTACCACAGGCACATTCGTAGTCCTTCACAGGACCGAAAATCCTCTCACAGAAAAGACCATCTCTCTCGGGTTTGAACGTTCTGTAGTTGATCGTTTCAGGTTTCTTGACCTCTCCTCCAGACCAGCTTCTTATCACTTCTGGAGAGGCTATCTTTATCTGAATCGCCTTTATCTTCCTCTTGAAAGAGGACATTGGCATTCTACCAACCTCCCAATCAGTACTTGTCGATATCTATCTCGTTACCGTTCTCATCATAGAGTCTCACATCGAGCGCGAGACCTTTAAGTTCTTTGATGAGAACCCTAAAGCTTTCGGGAACACCAGGTTCAGGTATATTCATGTTCTTCAGTATGGCTTTGTAAGCTTCATTTCTTCCTTTTATGTCGTCGGATTTTATGGTGAGCATCTCCGCGAGAGTATGAGCAGCTCCGTACGCTTCCAGAGCCCAGACCTCCATTTCTCCAAGCCTCTGTCCACCGAAGTGAGACTTTCCTCCGAGAGGCTGCTGGTGAATGAGAGAGTAAGGTCCTGTGGATCTTGCATGAATCTTTTCTTTTGCTATATGAACGAGCTTCAGCATGTACATGTAACCGACCACCACAGGATTGTCGAAGGGTTCTCCCGTTCTTCCGTCTCTGAGAACCACTTTTCCATTCGGGTTGTTTTCGTCGTCTCCAAGGTGAAGACCCCTCTTCTTCCTTTCTTCGTAGAGCGGTCTGAGAATTTCGTCTTCTTTCGCCCCTTCGAAAACAGGTGTTGCAAACCATTTTCCAGTTAGTTTGGCGAGCCATCCAAGGTGCGTTTCCAGAATCTGACCGACGTTCATACGTGAGGGTATTCCCAGCGGGTTCAGTACCATCTGAACCGGTGTTCCATCGGGTAGGAACGGCATGTCTTCTTTTGGAAGTATGTTTGAGACAACACCTTTGTTTCCGTGGCGTCCCGCGAGCTTGTCTCCGATGTCGAGCGTCTTTCTTGAGGCGACGTACACCCTGACGAGTTTCAAAACTCCCGCTCCCAGTTCTGCTATATCGTTTTGATCGTAAACATCGACCCTTATAACTCTTCCCTCAACCCCGTGAGGCAGCCTGAGAGATGTATCCTTCACGTCTCTTCCACGTTCACCAAAAACAGATCTGATGATCTTCTCTTCTGGTGTTGTGTCTCCTTCACCTTTCGGTGTCACCTTTCCAACCAGTATTGCCTGAGAACCCACTCCATAGTCACTCACAACGTACGCTCCAACTCTGATGATTCCGTTCTCGTCGAGATTTTTCAGGAGTTCTTTGCTCACGTTCGGTATATCAGCGGTGATCTCTTCAGGACCGAGCCTCGTTTCTCTTGCTTGAGTTTCATAAACTTCTATGTGGATCGACGTGAAAACGTCTTCTTCAAGAAGCTCCTGACTCACGAGAATAGCGTCCTCGTAGTTGTAACCTTCCCATGGCATGAAGGCGACGAGGATGTTCCTTCCGAGTGCCAGTTCTCCCATGTCGGTTGCCGGACCGTCGGCTATGGGATCACCCTTCTTCACAAAATCGCCTTCGTTGACAATGGGTTTTTGATTTATCATCGTATCCTGGTTGGATCTCACAAATTTTAGAAGTCTGTATTCATCAACCACTGGATTGCCCTTATCATCGTACATGAGATTTCCATTCTCGTCTGTTCTGTGAACAACGATTCTGGCGGCGTCAACCTCTTTCACTATTCCATCGTGTTCTGCGAGAGTGACATAACCAGAATTTTTCGCTGCTTCCCATTCCATTCCAGTTCCAACAAAGGGTGCTTCCGCTTTCAGAAGCGGGACGGCCTGCCTCTGCATGTTCGAACCCATAAGGGCTCGGCTGGCATCGTCGTGTTCGAGGAATGGAATGAGTGAAGCCGAGACACTGAAGGGCTGTTTTGTTGATACATCCATGAAATCTACTTCTTCTCTGGGAACAAGCCTGATATCCTCACCCACTCGAGCCACTACTCTCTCTGGTATTATGTTGCCCTCTTCATCCACGGGTGTGGTGGCAGGTACAATTTTGAAATCTTCTTCTTCGTTGGCCCTCAAGTAGACTACTTCATCCGTCACTTTTCCATTGACTACCTTTCTGTAAGGAGTCATGAGAAATCCGTATTCATCAATTTTGGTGTATATAGCCAGCGATGTTATGAATCCTATGTTCGCACCTTCAGGTGTCTCAATGGGACACAGCCTTCCGTACTGTGAGTAGTGCACGTTTCTTGCTTCGAAGACTTTGGATTCTCTTCTCAACCCACCAGGTCCAACAGCGGAAACCCTTCTTTTGTGAGTGAGTTCCGACAGAGGGTTCACCTGATCCATGAACTGAGAAAGCTGGTTCATCGCGAAAAACTGGTTGACCGTTGATATGATAGATTTTATGTTTATAAGACTCTGAATGGAAACCTTGCTCAGAGAGTTTATGAGTGTGAGTCTTTCCTGAATGGCCTTCTGTGCCCTTGCGAACAACCTCTCGAACTCTCTCTGGACGAGTTCTCCCACCGTTCTAACGCGCTTGTTCCCGAGATGGTCTTTTGTATCGAAAGGTATCGAAGGAAGCTCCTTGTTTATGTTGGAGATGTACCTGATAGCAGCAAGGACACTGAGATCGGATGTTACTCCATAGTTCCTCCGAAACACCGATACAAGCTTTCTGAGGTCGTAAGAAGCTGTTTTTCTCTTTTCCAAATATTCTTCCTTGAAGATTCTGATCAAATTTCTCAACTCGTAGGAATCTATTTCAAAATCGTTGACGTATCTTCTCTCAAAGTAGTCGAAGAGAATTCTGGAAGCGAGGACTATATCGAGTGGTTTCAGAACGAGAGAATTTTCGTTGTAAACCTTCTTCCTCGCTTCTTCGGGATCTTCTCCCTCAACCTCTATGAGGTACCTGATGTAAGCGTTTCTTAGTCTTTCGTTGACTTTGTACCTTCCCACCTCGGAAAGATCGTATCTTTCTGGATTAAAGAAGAGATCGTGAAGATACCTCTTCGCCGCGTTTATTCTTGGAAGTTCCTCGGGTCGCAATCTTCTAAATATCTCCAGATAAGCGTCCACAACGGTAACTTCGTTTAAACCGTAAATCTTTGTCTTTTCCTCTTCTTCCTCTCCCTCTTCGCCCGAGGAAGACACCAATTCCAGCATCTTTTCAAATGTATTTTGAGCTATTGGATGAACTATTTTTATCTGATTTATGTCATCTATCATCAAAATCCTTTCCGCGAGATCTTTGGTCAGGATATCCCATTTTTCGGCGATCTTCCTGTCACCATCGTAGATGTCTTCAAGCAGAATGGAACCCACATGGAGCAGGAGACTGTCTTCATCGTCGGCATCCAGATAGGTGGGATAAAGAGAGAGGATATCCTCATCCTTTTCATAACCGATCGTTTTCAGAAAGAGGAAAAGATTGACCTTCTTTCCGTCAAGACCCGCGTAAAGAACTCCATCGTAGGGATCGAGGATAACTTCAAGCCATGCGCCTCGAGATGGAAGAAAGTATCCGCCGTACTCTTCTCTGTCGATGTACTCAGACGAGAAGTAAAGCCCTGGAGAAACTACTATCTGATTGACCACAACTCTTTCTGCTCCATTTATTATGAACGTTCCACGATCTGTCATGTAGGGAATGTAGCCAAGGAACACTTCTTCTTCCTTCATTTCACCGCTTTTCATGTCGGTAAGGCGAGCCGTTGCGTATATTGGAACACTGTAAGTTAAACCCTTTGCTTTACATTCAAGGGGATCAACAACAGGTTCTCCTATCCTGGTTGAAACAAATTCAAGGGCAAATCCTCTGTCCGATTTTTTCAAATCTGAGCGAGTCGCCTGCGAATAAATGGGGGAAAATTTTTTGAGGACTTCGAGCAAACCTTCTTCGAGGAATCTTCGGTAGGAAATCTTCTGAATCTCCACAAGGTCTGGAATTGGTAGGGGTTCCTGAGTCTTGCCGAAAGAAACCCTTGTCCTCCTACCGCAAGAGATCTCTTTCATTTTCTCACCTCTCAATGTGGAATAAGAAACTCCCAGGATTTCTCTCCCGGGTTTTGCTTAGATTGAACGGAAAGGAAACAATAGGGTGAGGAAGAGCTTTTGTACCACACTCTATTTATTAAAACACAAAAACCCTGTACCGGCAAGAGGCGGTACAGGGTTGAAACATTCTTTTTTCACAAACGAAAATTTACTTCAGTTCTACCTCAGCACCGGCTTCTTCAAGCTTTTTCTTGATATCTTCTGCTTCCTGTTTGGGAACACCGCTCTTAATGATTGCGTCGGGTGAACCGGCTTTTTCAACGAGATCTTTGGCTTCCTTGAGACCGAGTCCGGTGATCTCTCTGACAACCTTGATGACCTGAATCTTGTTCTGACCGAAGCTCTTCAAAACAACGTCAAATTCTGTTTTCTCTTCCTGAGCGGCACCGGCAGCGGCTCCGGCAACTGGAGCGGCAGCAACGGCCACAGGTGCTGCAGCAGTCACTCCAAATTTGTCTTCGAGCTTCTTCACGAGTTCTGCAAGCTCTGAAACCGTGAGTTTCTCAATCGCTTCGATGATTTCATCAATCGTCATCTTCAAACACCTCCATCATTCGGATTTTTTCTCTTTAATGGCATTGAGCACATACACGAGATTCCTCAAAATACCACTCAGAACAAACACAAGACCGGTAATAGGAGCTTTCACACGACCAACGAGCATAGCGTAGAGCTCTTCTTTGGATGGGAGTTTTGCGATGTTTTCCACTTCTTCTGCCGTGAATTTCTTTCCTTCGAGGAAACCACCCTTGAGCCTCGAAAGATCCGCTTTCTTATCCTTGTAAAAGTTGTAAATTATCTTGACAGCCTCCACAGGATCTCCTTCCGTGACGTAGAGTACAGCTGTAGGTCCTTTGAGAAATTCTTCGTAGCCTTCGTATTCAGCGTTCTTGAGCGCAAGATTCAAGAGAGTATTTTTCACAACCCTGAACCTTGCTCCATCTCCGTACTTTTCTCTCAATTTGGAGCGAAGTTCGGTGAGATCAGCCACCGTGAAACCCAGGAAATCGGCAAAGAGTATCAGCGATGTTTTTTTGAATATTTCACTCATTTCTTCAACTATGAGTTCTTTTTGTTGCCTGGTCAGCAAAGGATTCACCTCCCAAAAAAATTTTGTGGACCCCGGAGGGTCCACAAAAAGGTCATAGAACCTTTCTGGGACGCCTCCGGCAGGATCTTTAACCCCAAGGGCCCTGCCATCTACGGCGTCTTATTGAGTTTTCGATTGCTTTACTCTTTCAACAGGCTCTGAAGATTCAACTTTATACCGGGTCCCATTGTAGAAGACAAAACCGCTTTTTTAATGAACTGTCCTTTCACACCTGCGGGTTTCATCTGCATGATCTGTCTTACAGCTGAAATTATGTTTTCCTTCAATTTTTCGTTGTCAAAACTCCTTTTACCAACGGGTATGTGAATGTTCCCAGTTTTGTCCGTTCTGACCTCTATTCTTCCTTTTTTGAATTCTTTAACCGCTTCCGCTACTTCCTGAGTTACCGTTCCTGATTTGGGCGACGGCATCAAACCTCTTGGTCCCAAGATCTTTCCGAGTCTTCCAATTACTCTCATCATATCGGGCGTGGCTATTGCAACATCGAAATCGAGAAAACCTTCCTTTTCTATTTTTTCTACCAGATCCTCAGCTCCTACGTAATCGGCACCCGCTTCCAATGCCTCTTTCGCCGCTTCTCCTTTGGCAAACACCAGAACCCTGACTTCCTTACCCGTTCCGTGTGGAAGGACAACAGTTCCTCTGATGTGCTGCTCAGGTTTCCTGTAGTCTATTCCAGTTTGAATGTGGAGTTCTATCGTTTCATCGAACTTCGCTGTGGCAGTTTTTTTAACAAGTTCTATGGCCTCATCGAGATCGTAGTATTTCGTTCTGTCTACGAACTTCCTTGCTTCAAGATACCTCTTGGAGTGCTTCGGCATTGCGCCTCCTCCTTTCCGTTACTTCAGTCCACCACTTCTATTCCCATGCTCTTAGCGGTTCCTTCAATGATCTTCATGGCCGCTTCCAAACTGTTTGCGTTCAAGTCCGGCATCTTTGTTCTCGCTATCTCTTCGATCTGTTTTCTGGTAACCTTTCCAACAATCTTTCTCTTTGGTTCGGAAGAACCTTTCTCCAAACCTGCCGCTTTCATGAGAAGGAAGGAAGCCGGAGGTGTTTTGATGATAAAGGTGAACGACTTATCTTCGTACACCGTTATAACAACAGGAAGAATCATGCCTGCTTTATCCGCTGTTTCGGCATTGAACCTTTTACAAAACTCCATGATGTTAACACCGTGCTGACCCAAGGCGGGTCCAACGGGTGGAGCCGGCGTGGCTTTTCCGGCAGGCAGTTGTAATTTAATCTGAGCCGCTACTTTCTTCGCCATGTTCGAACCTCCCTATGCGTGGTGCGGATTCCTCCTCCCACGTTTTCTCACTCGATTTTCTCCACTTCAGAAACATGAAGAACAACAGGAGTTTCACGTCCGAATATAGTTACGTTTACTTTCAATTCCTGTCTCTCTGGATCGATTTCCTTTATAACACCCGCAAAATCTTCGAAGGGACCGCTTATTATCTTCACCATGTCTCCAACCTTGAAACCGAGTTCGACCTTCACAGGTTTCTTCTTCTCTTCGTACTCTTCGAGGCCCGCGAGTCTCAAAATAGGTCTCATTTCTCTGTCTTTTACGGGAACGGGTTGTCCTCCCGAACTGACAAACCCCATAACGTATGGCACGGAACGAACGAAATTGTAGGCCTCATCGTTCATGATCATTTCCACGAACACATAACCCGGGAAGAGTTTTCTTCTTTTCGTCTTGTAGATTCTGATCTCTTTTCTTGTTGAATAATCCACCACTTCGACTCTTCCCGAAACCTTGGCGAAGAACTTCCTGGCTTCCGCAAGCATTTCCCCCTGTTTCACTTCTTTTCCTTTTTTTATCCTATCCCTGTCGAAAACATCCAAAGGAATGTAATAAACGTCCTGCTCACCATCGGGTGTCTGAACGACCACTTTTTTCATTCGTTCTATCTCAACGATCTTTCCATCCAGTTCACAGATGTACTCTTCGTTTTTCGAAAGCGGCAGTCCCTGCTTCACTTTCGTTCCAACCCTCAAACCCGGCTCGATTCCCGCGGATTCAGGAATGTAATACGTCTTCGTATATTTCCTATCGATGGTTTCTACGACGATCTTTCTGACGTTCTTCACGTCGACAATCACACCGCTTCTTCGAGCATAAATAGGAGGCTCTTCGGCTATCAAATTCCCTTTGTTAATATCTTTTCCATTGTTCACGTGTAATTTGGCCTTCGGAGAAAGTATGAGCCTCTCGGAAGGGCTGGTGGCGTCCAGAACTACCTCTTCAGGAATAACAATACGCCCCACCAGATTTTTGATTCCGGTGGCTTCAATTTTCTTTTCGATATTTTCTTTAACTCTTTCTTCGTAACCAGACATGGTGAGCACTATGTACCAATTTTTCTTCATCACCTATCACCTTATCCTATTCCCAACGCTTTGAAAATCGCACTCACAACTCCTGAGAATATGAAATCAAGCACAAAAAAATAAACGCTTGTAACAGCGAGTATCACGAGAACAACACCAAAAGAAGTGAGTAACTCTTTTCGGGAGGGCCAGGAAATTTTCTTTGCTTCGGCGATGACTTCCCTGAAGAACTTTCGGAGTTTCTCCATTCTCGATGCCCCCTCAGATCAAAAAATGGCAGGGCCGGCAGGACTCGAACCCGCAACCACCGGTTTTGGAGACCGGCGCTCTACCAGTTGAGCTACGGCCCTGCGATTACGCTTTCGTTTCGGTATGAATCGTGTGGGCGTTGCACTTTGGGCAGTACTTTCTCAGTTCGAGCTTTGCTCTTTTGTCCTTGTTCCTTGTGGTGTAGTAGTTCTTGTTACCGCACTGAGAACATTTCAGAGCCACTTTCACTCGCATATCTTCCACCCTTTCTCAAAAAATCTGGTGGTGGGGGGAGGATTTGAACCTCCGAAGGCATTCTGCCAGCGGATTTACAGTCCGCCCCCTTTGGCCACTCGGGCACCCCACCACATACTTTTGGAGCCAGCGGTGGGACTCGAACCCACAACCTACTGATTACAAATCAGTCGCTCTACCGGTTGAGCTACGCTGGCCCTATTTCCTTTCCGATGACCTATGGCGGCGGTGGGACTCGAACCCACGACACGGTGATTATGAATCACCCGCTCTCGCCGCTGAGCTACGCCGCCCAAGACCGTTCATTAATTTTACTATCAGAGCTTTTCTTTGTCAACCTCGAACATCTTTGAACGATGTGTTAAAATAATAAGGAGAGCCGTGCTCTCCTTCAGGAACTGGTGGGCTCGGGAGGATTCGAACCCCCGACCACCCGGTTATGAGCCGGGCGCTCTGCCAACTGAGCTACGAGCCCACACCGCTATCAGATTATATTCTAACAAAACCCCGTTGTCAAGGAGTGTGATCAGCATGAAGAAAGATCCCATCAAGGAAATGCTCGTAAAATATCCGAGAATTCTCGTGATAAAAGCCGCTCTGAAGATTTTAAAGGACGGAAATAAGATAGACCGAGAACGGATCGAAAAAACGATTGTCAAGATCATGACCAAAAAGGAGGGCTGAAAACTTCAGCCCTCTAAGCTTATATGTTAGTATTGTTATAAAAGACCGGCACCCTCCAACAACGAGCACTCTCCGGAAGGGAGGATATCGATGAAGATCGATATCTTGGACAAAGGATTCGTTGAACTTGTGGATGTGATGGGAAACGACCTCTCCGCTGTACGGGCTGCCCGCGTTTCTTTCGATATGGGTTTGAAAGACGAAGAAAGGGATAGACATCTCATCGAATATCTCATGAAACACGGTCACGAGACACCTTTCGAACATATTGTCTTCACTTTCCACGTGAAAGCCCCTATATTCGTGGCGAGGCAGTGGTTCAGACACAGGATCGCTTCTTACAACGAACTGAGCGGCAGATACTCGAAGCTCTCCTACGAATTCTACATTCCCTCTCCCGAACGCCTGGAAGGGTACAAAACGACCATCCCTCCCGAACGGGTGACGGAGAAGATCTCAGAAATAGTCGATAAAGCGTATCGAACGTATCTGGAGTTGATAGAAAGCGGTGTTCCTCGAGAAGTGGCAAGGATAGTGCTCCCTTTGAATCTGTACACGAGGTTTTTCTGGACTGTGAACGCAAGAAGTCTCATGAACTTTTTGAACCTGAGGGCAGATTCTCACGCTCAGTGGGAAATTCAACAGTACGCTCTGGCAATCGCGAGAATTTTCAAAGAGAAGTGTCCCTGGACTTTTGAGGCATTTCTCAAGTATGCTTATAAAGGAGATATCCTGAAGGAGGTACAGGTATGAAGAAAGAACTGGTTCTTCTGATGGTTCTGCTGGCTGTTTCCGCGATGGCAATTTACATCTCAGAAGTCGATTTCAAGGGATTGAACACACTCAATTCCGAATTCATAGTTCAAAAAGTCGGAAAACTCTTCGGAGAGGTATCATCCGATGAAATTCAGGAGTATCTGAAAAAAGTCTTCAACCTTGGATATTTCTCCTCTCTAACACCCTCTCTGGAACCAGCTGATGTGGGCTACAGACTTGTCGTCTCACTGGAGGAAAATCCAGTTGTCAAAGATTGGAAACTGGAAATAGAGGGCCCTGGTCTGGTGGACAAAAAAGAACTCGAAGAGCTCGTTAAAATCGAGAAAGGCATGCCGTTGAACGTGAACCTTTTGAAAGAAACGTTCGAAGCTATGAGAAACAAGTATCAGGAAGCGGGATACTTTCTTGTGGAGATAAACGGAAACTTTGAAGACGGTACTTATAAAATCGTTGTGAAAGAATACGCTCTTTGGGATATCGTTTTCAACGGAGAAGTGGATGGCCTTGATTTCGTTTCCATCCTTTCGAAAGCGAAGATAAAAACCCTGAGAGACTTCTATTCTTCCTCTCCACTGGTGAGGTTTTTCACCATGAGCAAGAAAGATTTCTATCCAAAGTACTCCGATATAAACAACCTCATCTCAGTTATAAATTCCTACCCGTTCTTCTCGAAAGAAACAACGGTTGACTTCAAGAAAACCACGGTGAAGGACATCGAAGAAAAAAACGTCGTAATCATGGTGGTCAATGTAGTGCAGAGAAGACTGTTTGAAGGAGAGAAAGCTTTCAAAGAGATTCTCTTCCACGGTAACACGATCTTCACGGATCAGGAGCTTTTGAAAGCGTCCGGGTTGTCTCCAGATCAGCCCTACACGAATTCTCAGGTGCTTCTCGCGATGAACAGAATAGTTGATTTTTACGAGAAGAACAATTTCCCATACACGTGGGTGGAAGCAAAGGTAGAAGACGACAGCCTCGTGTTCGATATCTACGAGAAATACGTTCGCTCCGTTAAAATCGAAGGACTCAAGAAAACAAAACCCTACGTGGTGGAGAACCTGGTCACCATAAAAGAAGGAGAACCTCTGAACAAAGAAGAGATCATGCTCACCTACTCTTATCTGCAGAACAGCAGGTACTTCGATTCTGTGAACATATATCCACAGCTTTCTCCAAGCGCAACTCAGGTGGATGTCGTGATAGACCTCAAAGAAGCGGAAAAAACGAGGAATTTCATAGGTGGAATTGGATGGACCATGCCGAAAGAAGGTGAGTGGTGGCAGGGCTTCAGCGGAATGGTTCAGTTCTCCGCAGTGAACACTTTCGGCTACGGAGAGTCCTTCTCTGTGAATCTCAACCTCGGTTTCACCGAAAGGAGCTTTGAAGGAAGTGTAAAACTCCCTGTCAAATTCGAAGTTCCAATGAACCTTGAACTGGGGATTGGATACACAGATTACACCACCTCCAGCGGCACCGATACGATCAGCCTCAAAGGCTTGATCTCTTCTCTTCCGTACAAGGGGCATTCCTTCGGTATCGGACCCATCTACGAAAAAACATTGGTCGACGGAAGCAAGGGAACTCTCGCAATTCTCACGAGATACAAATACAACACCAAGAACTCCGCAATCCTTCCAACCGAAGGATACTACCTCTCGCTCGACCTGACGCGCGCGGGTCTTTTCGGGCTGGACGATCAAAAGTACTGGAAGGGCATCCTCTCGGGAGAAGCGTACTATCCGATCTTTGAAAGTCTCTTCTGGAGCTTCAAAGGCACAGGCGGAATGGTCCGCAACGAAATTGGAACGGAACTTTTGGAAGTTTCCGGACCTTACGCGGTACGTGGTTACAACTACTTCGAGACTGAAAAGATGTTCAAACTCTCAGCCGATCTGAACTGGATTCTCCAGAAAGAAAACGTACCCGTCGTCACTGGACTGTTCGTCGACTACGGCGGAATAGAAGAGAACGGAAATATGAACACTCTCTCCTCAGCAGGAGTGAAACTCGATCTCGTCGTTCCCCTTCTTGGAAGCGTGGAAGTTGGCGGTGCCTACAGATTCAACGAAAAAGACTGGCAGTTCTACTTCTTCATGGGAAGCTGGTGAGGAGGGAGGAGATTTGAAAAAGATCGGTATCATCGGCGGTGGCCAGCTTGGCAAGATGATGACCCTCGAAGCGAAGAAGATGGGTTTTTACGTGATAGTGCTCGATCCAACTCCCAGAAGCCCCGCTGGACAGGTGGCGGACGAACAGATAGTCGCGGGCTTTTTTGACTCAGAAAGAATTGAAGATCTGGTGAAAGGTTCAGATGTCACCACTTACGATCTTGAACACATCGACGTTCAGACGTTGAAGAAACTCTACAACGAGGGTTACAAAATACATCCCTCTCCGTACACCCTGGAAATCATACAGGATAAGTTCGTTCAAAAAGAATTTTTGAAGAAAAACGGCATCCCAGTTCCTGAATACAAACTTGTGAAGGATCTGGAAAGCGACGTCAGGGAGTTCGGTTTCCCTGTTGTTCAAAAGGCGAGAAAGGGAGGATACGACGGCAGAGGGGTGTTCATCATAAAAAACGAAAAAGATCTTGAAAACGCTATAAAAGGCGAGACCTACCTTGAGGAGTTCGTTGAGATAGAGAAAGAACTCGCTGTCATGGTGGCGAGAAACGAAAAAGGAGAAATAGCATGTTATCCCGTGGTGGAGATGTACTTCGACGAAGATGCGAACATCTGCGATACAGTGATAGCCCCTGCCAGGATAGAAGAAAAATACTCGAAGATCGCCAGAGAAATTGCAACGAGTGTTGTAGAAGCGTTAGAAGGTGTCGGTATCTTTGGAATAGAGATGTTTCTCACAAAACAGGGTGAGATACTCGTCAACGAGATCGCTCCACGGCCACACAACTCCGGCCATTACACCATCGAAGCGTGTGTGACGAGCCAGTTCGAACAGCACATTAGAGCGATCATGAACCTGCCTCTCGGATCAACGGAGCTTCTCATCCCCGCGGTGATGGTGAATCTCCTCGGTGAGGAAGGATATTATGGAAAACCCGCCCTCATTGGATTGGAAGAAGCTCTGGCCATAGAAGGTCTTTCGCTTCATTTCTATGGAAAAAAAGAAACCAGGCCGTACAGAAAAATGGGACATTTCACGGTGGTGGATAGAGACGTTGAAAGAGCGCTCGAAAAAGCGCTCAGAGCGAAGAAAATACTGAAAGTCGTCTCGGAGGAGGGAGCGATGTGCCAAGGGTAGGAATCATCATGGGAAGTGACTCCGATCTTCCTGTAATGAAGCAGGCAGCTGAAATTTTGGAAGAATTCGGAATAGATTACGAGATTACGATCGTTTCTGCCCACAGGACACCGGATCGCATGTTCGAGTACGCAAAGAACGCCGAAGAACGGGGAATAGAAGTGATCATTGCGGGAGCGGGGGGAGCGGCTCACCTTCCAGGAATGGTGGCAAGCATCACCCACCTTCCTGTGATAGGTGTTCCCGTGAAAACATCCACACTGAACGGTCTGGATTCTCTTTTCTCCATAGTTCAGATGCCAGGGGGTGTGCCCGTTGCCACCGTTGCCATAAACAACGCGAAGAACGCGGGAATCCTTGCTGCGTCTATTCTGGGAATCAAATATCCGGAGATCGCAAGGAAGGTAAAAGAGTATAAAGAAAGAATGAAACGGGAAGTTCTGGAAAAAGCCCAAAGATTAGAACAAATTGGTTACAAAGAATATCTGAACCAGAAAGAGTAAATTGTGATAAAATTAACATGAAAAAGACCGTTCCACCTGAGGTGGAGGGCACCCGACACCGAGGGGGAACTCACCCCTTCGGTCGTGCGAAGGGGATTTTTCTTTATAGAGGGTGATATCGTGAGATTGCCGGACGCTGGTTTCAGGAGATACATCGTTGTCGCTGGAAGGAGAAACGTTGGAAAATCATCCTTCATGAACGCACTCGTTGGACAAAACGTGTCCATCGTGAGTGAATACGCAGGCACCACGACAGATCCCGTTTACAAATCCATGGAGCTTTACCCCGTAGGCCCTGTAACGCTGGTCGACACTCCTGGGCTCGATGATGTGGGAGAACTTGGAAGACTCAGAGTGGAGAAAGCAAGGAGAGTATTCTACAGAGCGGACTGTGGAATACTCGTAACAGACAGCGAACCGACACCGTACGAAGACGACGTTGTCAATCTTTTCAAAGAGATGGAAATTCCCTTCGTAGTTGTCGTAAACAAAATCGACGTTCTTGGAGAAAAGGCCGAAGAGCTGAAGGGACTCTACGAAAGCCGTTACGAAGCGAAAGTACTCCTTGTTTCGGCTTTGCAGAAAAAGGGATTCGACGATATCGGAAAAACCATCTCCGAAATTCTTCCGGGTGATGAAGAGATTCCTTACCTCGGTGATCTGATAGATGGCGGCGATCTTGTGATCCTCGTGGTCCCTATAGATCTCGGTGCTCCAAAGGGGAGGCTCATCATGCCTCAGGTCCACGCGATCAGGGAAGCCCTCGACAGAGAAGCCATCGCCCTCGTGGTGAAGGAAAGAGAGCTCAGGTACGTGATGGAAAACATAGGGATGAAACCAAAACTCGTCATCACAGACTCTCAGGTGGTAATGAAAGTAGCGTCTGATGTCCCGGAAGACGTGGAACTCACCACCTTTTCCATTGTGGAGTCACGATATCGAGGCGATCTGGCCTACTTTGTGGAAAGCGTGAGAAAGATAGAAGAGCTGGAAGACGGAGACACTGTTGTCATCATGGAAGGCTGCACCCACAGACCTCTCACCGAAGACATCGGAAGGGTGAAGATTCCAAGGTGGCTTGTGAACCACACGGGAGCCCAGTTGAACTTCAAAGTCATAGCGGGAAAGGATTTCCCGGATCTCGAAGAGATCGAAGATGCCAAACTCATCATTCACTGCGGAGGATGTGTTCTGAACAGGGCAGCTATGATGAGAAGGGTGAGAATGGCAAAAAGACTCGGTATTCCCATGACGAACTACGGTGTGACGATCTCTTACCTCCATGGAGTACTCGACCGGGCGATACGTCCCTTCAGAGAGGAAGTGAAGGTGTGAGAAAGGAACACGATTACCTCGGGGAACTGGAGATAGAAGACGAAGCCTACTATGGAATACACACAAAGAGAGCCCTCATGAACTTCCCATCCACAGGTGAAAAGCTTGACGAAACTTTCATCTGGGCCTATTTCATGGTGAAAAAAGCCTGCGCCCTTTTGAACACAGAGCTCGGTTATCTGGACGAACGAACAGGAAACGCCATCGTGAAGGCCTGTGACGAATGGGAAGACCTGAAAAAACACGTGGTTGTGGATCCACTCTCTGGTGGGGCTGGAACTTCCATAAACATGAACGTAAACGAAGTGATCGCAAACAGGGCTACGGAAATACTCGGTGGAAAGAAAGGAGAATACCTGGTCGATCCCATAGACCATGTGAACCTGCACCAGTCCACGAACGATACCTTCCCAACGAGTGCGAAAATCGCCACCATCGTGAAACTCAGAAAACTCATAGATGAAGTGATAAACCTTCAGGAGAAGATTCAGGAGAAAGAGAAGGAGTTCTACTCCATAAGAAAACCAGGAAGAACACAGCTCATGGATGGACCGCCCATCATGTTAGGGCAGGAATTCGGCGCTTTCGCGGATGCCCTCGCAAGAGACAGATGGAGGCTCTACAAAGTCGAAGAAAGAATAAGAAGTGTAAACATCGGGGGAACGGCCATCGGAACGGGAGTTGGGGCGCCGAAAGACTACATCCTCAAGATCGTCGAAAAAGTGAGAGAAGTAACGAAAGTGAAGATTGCTAAAGCAGAAAACCTCATAGACGCCACGCAGAACTGGGACGTTTTTGCTGAGGTTCATGGTCTTTTGAAATCTCTTGCTGTGAACCTCTACAAGATCTCAAATGACATCAGACTGCTGGGAAGCGGACCAAACACCGTGATCGGGGAACTGATTCTTCCAGCTGTGCAGGCGGGAAGCTCCATCATGCCAGGAAAAATAAACCCGGTTGTTCCCGAGTACGTGATGCAAATCTGTCACATGGTTTTCGGTCACGACATGATCCTGAACCATGCCTGCGCACTTGGGAATTTAGAACTCAACCAGTTCGCTCCTCTGATAGTTCACCTAACACTGAAATCTCTCACACTCCTCACAAACGCCTGTAGATCACTCGCCAGCTACATCTCAAAAATAAAAGCGAACAACGAGCGGTGCGAGGAACACCTTCGAAGGTCTGTTTCGAACCTCACACCTTTGATAAAGTTGTTTGGATACGAAGCGGTCTCTGAAGCAATAAAAAAAGCGAATTGGGACATAAAGAAAGCCGTTGAAATTCTATCCCAGGAGAAAAACATTCCTGTCGAAGAGATACTGAAGGTTCTCAACCTCAAAAAGATGACGGGGCTTGGCTACTCCTTGTAATAATAGTCCACGAGTTTTTCGTACAGGAACTTATAATCACTGTACAGTCTCTCGTACACCGCGTTTCTTTCAGAATCAGGGTGAAACACCCGCTCTACCCGAACCTCTTTTTCGATAAAGCCTTCCACATCTTCTCCCAGCGATTTCAAAGCCATTACGTAGGCTCCAAAAGCGGAAGGATTCTCCACGTTTGTGACGATTATATCCTTTCCAAGAACGTCCGATAAGAGCTGGACCCAGTACGGAGAGCTGGTGAAACCTCCCGTCGCAACGATTCGATTGGGATCAACACTTCCCACTCTTTTAACCGCGTTGTGTATGTCCTTTATCCTGAAGCAGATTCCCTCGAGTGCCGCTCTTGCAATGTCACTCCTTCTGTGAGAGGAAGTGAGCCCTACCAGAACGCCCCTGTATCTTTCTCTCCAGTGCGGTGCCCTTTCCCCGTTGAGAAACGGCAGGAATACCAGTCCGTTCGCACCAGCTGGAGACTCCTTTGCTTCTTCTATGATATCGTCGTAACTGTCGAACCTCATGACATCTTTAAGCCACATCAACACGATACCGCCATTGTTTATCGCCCCGCCGAGAACGTAGTTTTCCTCATCGATCAGATAGCACCAGGTGGAAATCCCCTCCCGATCGATCACCGGTCTGTCCATGACAACACGAAACGCGCCGCTCGTTCCGATCGTCACGGTGGCTGAATCAGGATCCATCGCGCTCAATCCCACGTTCGTCATCACTCCGTCTCCACCGCCAAGGATCAGGTAGACTTTCTTGAAGCCAAGCTCTTTTGCTATCTCGTCTTTCACCCTCACCTGTGTGTAAGGTGATTTGATCTCAGGAAGATCTTCTTTCCTCACTCCCGTGATCTCCAGGATTTCCCCGTCCCATTCGAGGGAATGTATGTTCATCATACCGGTTCCAGATGCGAGAGAAAGCTCTTCCACAAATTCTCCAGTCATCTTGTTGACGATGTAGGCTTTTATCGAACAGAACTTTTTCGCATTCGAGTTTTTCTTCATCCACAGGATCTTTGAAGGCCAGTACATCGGATGGAGCGGGCACGCGGTTTTTTCATAAAAGAACCTGACACCGTACTTCTTCTCCAGTTCTTCCTTTTCCCTAAAGGATCTCCTGTCTGCCCAGTTGAGGAGGGGAGTAACCGGATTGAGATTTTCATCAAGACCGATGATGCTGTGGAACACAGAGCTCATACCAACGTAGAGAACCTCGTCCTCGTTGGGTACTTGCTTTAAAAGATCGAAAACAGCGGAAAAGATCTCATTCGGGTCCTGTTCTGCCGCCTCGGGTGATGGAAAGAAGATTCTATATGACTTTTTCAGAACTTTCCACTCACCGTTACTTTTGAACATAAGACGAGCGCTCTCTGTTCCAATGTCTATGGCCGCTATCATCCTCTCCTCCCCTTCAGATCGTAGAGGTACTTTCCACCCGGGACTATCCAGAGACTATCCTCATCCATGAAATCTTCTTTTCTGATCTTCGACGGATCCATGTATCCAAGGTTCACTGCCCTGCATTCGTCTTCAGGAATGGAGGTAGCGAGAATCACATCGAATTCGAACTCCTCTTTACCCGTTTCTGGATCGAACGTTCCAGCTCCTCTTACGTTGATCACATGTGCTGCAACGTTCTTGTTGAAATCGGGATGTTTCTTCAGATACCATTTCACGTAGTCTTTGCAGTGGTATCCTATTTCCCTGATCCACTTGTCCATCTGCGGGTTGGAGTGGAACCTCTTTATGTGCGGTGCGTAGATGATGATCTGACCGCCCTTTGCCATCACACCTGGTTTTTGAAGCTTGTAGGACCCCTTCCCCGCCGTCCAGACCTCGTCGTATTCCTCTCCTATCACCTGGACAGCCCTTCTGAGAGGTCGGTCTATGTATTTCACGTGAAGTTGAGAGCTGAGCTCGCAAGCTTTTTCGTATGCCCTTAAAAAGCCTTTGTATCCTTCATCTATGTAGAGAGCTCTTGGAATCACTTCTTCTTCCTCTTCGTACACCATGTTGAGTGTGAAGGATCTTGCTTTTATCTTCTCAAAAATCATCTCCGATGCCCTGTTTATGATCTTACGCGCGGGATTGTCCACCGTGCCTATGAGTTTTGGAATGCCCATGAGAACTGCTGCCCAGTGGAAAGTATCTACAACTTCCGTGCTGGCGATTCCCGGAATAACGATCTTCAAGCCACCGGAAAAACCTGTCGATTCGTGAGGAACTGTACCGTTTATGAAAAAGATCGCGTCGAAATCTTCAAAGAGGATTCTGTTCACCTTTATCGGTATCTCCTCTTCCAGATCTCCCTCGGTCATCTCTGAAACGAAATCAGCCGGTAGTGTGCCAACAAACGCCAGTGCTTCAGGATTGAAAAACTCATGGTTGTGGAAAAACACTCCTCTTTCGTTTCTTGAGATACCGAGTTTCTTTTCGAACTCTTCAATTTTCATGGCCCTGTGTGTACCGCTCGCGTTGAGCGTATGAAACTCTTTCAGACCTCTTTCAAGGAGAAATCTGTAGAGGTTCTTTGCCACTAAGTGGGTGAAATCCACGCGGGTGTAATCTGTGTGCACCACCAGCACTTTTTTCACTTTTCCAAGATCTTCAACCAATTTTGAAAGACCTTCTTTTATCTTCTCTTCGGTCAAAGGATCTCCTTCCAGATACACCGTCACTGGCCTCACCCCTTCAATTCGCAGTCCAACCACCGTCTACAAATATGATCTGTCCAGTCACGTACTTCGCCTCTTCGGAAGCAAGGAAGACTGCCACACCCTTCAAATCCTCTGGTACACCCGTTCTGCCAAGGGGTATCCTCTTGAGCATGTAGTCCAGTTTTTCTGGATCGCTGAATACAGCCTCTGTCATCTTGGTTCTGTACCAGCCCGGCGCTATCACATTCACCCTTATGCCGTACCTTCCCCACTCCTTCGCCAGAGCTTTTGTGAGAGAAGCTACGCCCCCTTTCGAAGCAGCGTACGCGGATATGTTGGGCATGGTGACTTCTTCAACGGTGAGAGATCCTATGTTTATGATAGAGGGGTTATCGGATTCTCTCAGGAGTGAAAAGGCCTCCCTACACACGTAGTAAGTTCCAAAAAGGTTCACCTCTATCACCTGTCTGAACTCATCGAGAGGAAATTCTTCCGCTGGATGTCTTCTGTTTATCCCCGCAGCGTTGACCACCGTATCGAGCTTTCCAAATTTCTCTTTCACTGCTTCCAAAAGTTTTTTCACTTCCTCATAGTTTGAAACATCGCATCGGAAAGCCATCGTTTCAACGCCGTATTTTTCTGTCAACTTTTGAGCCGCTTCTGATGCTTCCTCCAGATTTCTGCTTGCAACGACCACTGAACATCCAACCTCTGCCAGCCCCTGAGCGATTCCAAAACCCAGCCCACGAGAGCCACCGGTTACGAGGGCAACCCTCCCCCTGAGATCGAACACCTCTTTCACCCCTCCAGCAGATCCACGTGCCTTTTTATATGTTTTGCCACAGTTTCGTAAAAGAGTTCCTCGTTTTGTTCAAGCGCCTCAAACAGCCGTTCTTTCAAAGATGCATCTTTCAGAACAGAGCCATAGGTGACATGGATCAACTGTCTCACGTTGATGTCTTCAAAAAGACCTGGAAGATCTTCATCTTTCACTTTCTCTACTTCCGGAACTTTCGACAGATCCGCAGATATGTGATAGGACTTTCTGTCTTCCTCAAAGTGATCGAGAGCACACCTGTAGATCTCCCGGAAGAGCTCCGGGTTGACCATGGATATGACCTTCACCGCCTCAAGATAACTCGTTCCGGCTGTCTTCACGTGGAAAAGGCCTCCTGTCGCGGAAGCAAAAGCAGGATACACGGAAAATTTGTCGCTTCCAGAGTGGAGTGATATTTTGTATCCTTCGAACATCCTTGCGATTTCTGCGTGCATTTTGATTTCTCTCTCGAACTGTGCAAGATCCCCCTTGTAATCTATTCCCTTTTCCCATTCGCCGATGAATCTCAGGGCAAGATTGGTGAACTCCACACCTCTTCGTCTGAGTTCTTCCACAACGAAAATGTGGAAGAGAGGACTCGTGGGAGTTTCTGTTTCGTCAACTGACACTTCGAAGTCGAAATCCGGGGTTTCGTCTTTCAAAATTTGATACATCATATCCACGTGGGCAATCGCATCGTAATACACGAGCGCCGCATCTCTGAGATTCTTCTCATCGAATTCGATCTTCTCACCGAGAACAGAGTATTTCTTACCGAGATAGATCCTGTCGATCCTTTCCTTTCTCAGAATCTCTTCGAATTTCTCATTTCTTTCCTTTTCTGTAAGTTTTGAAAGATTCCTCACATGATCCGAAGGATCGATTGTGAACATGGTGAAACCTTCCCTTGCAGCCGAAACAAGATCCTCCGGCCGCTTCACATGGTCTGCATCCGCTCCGAATCCCTCACTGTATCCCTCCTGGAAAACTCCCCATGTGGCATCGTCCAGCACATCTCTCCAGGTCCTTCCCGTTCTCTCGTTCTCCCTCACCGACTGCTGCGCAAAGATGGGAAAAAGCCCTGAATCCTTCAACGCCCTCACGTGAGCTGGTGTGGTGATACCGAGTCTGTCACCTGTTCCAAAAGACGCTCTCAATCCCGCTCGAACTGGTTTGAGATCTGGAAAGTATTTTCTGAGAACTTCCAAGTTCTCATGATTTCTCTCACAGAAAAAGAACGAAACACCCTCCACCCGCTGTTTTTTGAAAAACGACAGACCCTCAGGTGCCTTTTCTCCAGCCACTACCAGAATTTTTCCTTCCTCTCCCTTTGTCAAGAAGAAAGAGAGAGAATCCTTTTCTCTATAAGACTTTTCGTAAACTTCGTATCCCCTTCCAAAGTGATCTTTGAACACTTTCAAGACCATAACTTCTCAACTCCTTTCATATGTGTACAGGTTCTTTATGGTCTCCGCCTCCACATTTTTCAAGTGTTCTTTCAACTTTTCTATAGCGCCTTCTTTATCGCCGCTGATGATTCTCTCTATGAGTTCTTTGTGTTCTCTGTTCGAAACGACGTATCTTTCGTTCAGATGCCTTACGAGGTCTATACGATCCCATATCTTTTCATACAAAGATATGATGAGATCATTCCCTGAGGCTCTGATAAAGAGTTTGTGCAGTCTTTCATCGGAATCGTCGAAAATCTCTCTCTTTGCACTTTTCTCCACATCATCGATTTCTCCCTTTATCTCTAAAAGTTCTTCGGAACCAGCAATTTTATCGAAGTAATTTTCAAGACAGAAGACTTCCATCATGATTCTCGTTTCTATGGTTTCTCTTATGAATTTCTCATCGACGTCGGTTACAAAAAAACCAACCCTTGGAACCACCTTCACAAGACCCTCAGTTGCAAGCTGGAGAAGGGCATCCCGCACAGGAGTAAAGCTGATACCAAGTTTTTCGGAGAGTTCTCTCACGTTTAGTTTCTCTCCAAGCTTCAATTCGTGGTTCAGTATCATTTCTTTGAGAAGATTGTAGACCTTCGTTCTCACGAGGTCCACTTCGATTTTTTTCATCCTATCTCTCCTTCCTCCCAGTTGATGTGGAACACACCTTCTCTGTCTACTCTCTCAAAAGTGTGTGCTCCGAAGAAGTCTCTTTGAGCCTGTATGAGATTCGCCGGCAGTCTCTCTTCGGTAAGACTCATGAAGTAGTTGTAAGAGGAATTCAAAACAGGAACGGGGATTTCGTTCTCTATGGACGCCTTCAATATGTTCTTTAGAGAATCGATTTTGCCTTTCAATAGATTCATCACTTCTTCGTTCTCCAGCAAATACGCGTTCTCGTTAGATATGTACCTTCTGAGTGTGTCTATCAACTTCGCCCTTATGATACATCCACCCTTCCATATTCTGAGCACCTCCGAGAGGTTCACCCCATAGCCGAACTCTTTCGATGCTTCTGCGATCAACCACATGCCCTGAGAAAAGGCCATGAACATGGCAAAGAAGAGAGAGTTTCGGAGATCTCTCAAAAATTCCTCGCTACCCTGAGTAGCGCTTCTTCTCTTATTATACAGTTTCGAAAGCCTTGTTCTTATGTCTTTGAAATGGGAAATCACCCTTTCAACCACCGCCAGGTTTATGGAAGGGGTAGGTATTCCGAGGTCAAGGGCTGCTTGGGATGTCCACTTTCCAGTTCCCTTCTGTTCTGCCTTGTCCAGAATCACATCGACCATCGGTTTTCCTGTTTCTTCATCTTTCTTTCTCAAAATCTTGTAGGTGATCTCCACCAGGAACGAGCTGAGTTCTCCTCTGTTCCACTCTTCAAAGATACTGGACATTTCTTCAGATGATAGGCTCAAAACATCTCTCATAATGTGATAAACTTCCGCTATCGCCTGCATGATGGCGTATTCTATGCCGTTGTGAACCATCTTCACAAAGTGGCCCGCTGATCTTTCCCCAACGTATGTACAGCATGGTCCCTCCTCTGTTTTCGCTGCTATTTTCAAAAGAATCTCCTCAACCAGGTTGTACGCTTCTCTACTTCCTCCAGGCATGAGAGAAGGCCCGTAAAGAGCCCCGTACTCACCACCAGAAACTCCCATACCGAGGAAAAGTATTCCCTTTTCAGAGAGTTCCTTGAAGCGTCTTTCGGTATCCATGTAATGGGAATTACCACCGTCTATTATCAAATCACCTGGTTCGAGGTGAGGAAGAAGCTGAGAAATCGTATCATCCACGGGTTTACCTGCCTTTACCATTAAGATTATCTTTCTTGGCCTTTCGAGAGACTTCACGAAGCTTTCGATATCGTAATGAGGTTCTATCTCTTCATTCGTTACACGATTTTTCACAAATTCTTCCGTTCTCTGTGCTGTTCTGTTGTAAACCGAAACTTTGTAGCCTTTCCTCGCAATGTTCAGTGCAAGATTCTGACCCATCACCGCAAGACCGATGAGACCGATATGAGATTTCACCGGTGTCACCTCCCTTTTTATTTCAGCAGAGCTTTACCTTCGATGTAAAGCTTTTCGAATCTTGATCCATTCATGATAACATTCTCCATCCCCAACTGACCGAACTCAAGAAGAACAGAGATCTTCGCTCCTTCCATTATAGTATCAGATATCAGGATATCTTTTACATAATCATTCTCCAGACCCTCAATCCGTAGAGCGTATTTTCCACCTGTCGCCTTCAGGTTCTTAACAAAAACGCTTCTGACTACAGGGAGATATTCCCCCTCTTCGTTATCGTATCTGAGATTTATTCTGATCACCTCTTCCGAAACGTTCACAGCCACGTTGTCTATAAAGAAGATGTTCTCCATGTATCCTCCACGCCTGGAATTCGTTTTCAACCTGAGAGCCCTTTCCACATTCATGTAGACGTTGTTCCTTGCAACGACGTTTCTCACACCACCGGACATTTCACTCCCAATCACAAGTCCACCATGACTCGCCTGACTGATCACCAGGTTGTCCCTCACAAGAATGTATTCAGAAGGCACTCCGATTCGCCTTCCGTCCGCGTCTCTCCCCGATTTGATGACCACAGAATCATCACCTGTGTCGAATCTGCATTTCTCAATGAGCATATACTTGCAGGATTCAGGATCGATACCATCATTGTTTGGGCCCGTGCTCGAAATTTCGATGTTTCTTATGATCACATTTTCAGAAAGAACAGGATGTACACACCACATAGGAGAGTTGATGATCTTCACATCTTCTACCAAAACATTCCTGCATCTGTAAAACTGAACAAAACTCGGTCTCAGATAATGTCCCTTTCCGAACACTCTCTCTTCAACTGGTGTTCCTCTCTCTGCCATCTCTTTCAGTTTTTTTACATCCTCCTGCTGGTTGGGAAGTCCTTCCTTCCATCCGAAATCTTTCTTTCCCTTCCAGGACCACCAGTGTTCGTTGTCTGCTGAACCGTCTAAAACCCCACTTCCGGTGATAGCCACGTTTTTACAATCCAAGGCGTAAACCAGGGGAGAATAATTGTACAGTTCGATTCCCTCGAACCTGGTGAGAACGACGGGAAGGTATCTCTCAGGATCAGGAATGAATTTTATGGTTCCCTTCACGTGGAGTTCGATGTTGCTCTTCAAATGAATTGGTCCCGTTAGAAACACACCTTCGGGAACAATCAGTCTTCCTCCGCCCTGTTTTGAAAGTTCTTCTATGGCCCTTTTGAAGCTCTCAGAACAGTCGGTTCTTTCATCCCCTCTCGCTCCAAAATCGAGGAGGTTAACCTCTCGATTGGGTATTTCGGGCTCTCTCACGTGATTCAAAATCTCTTCTTCAATCTTTTTTGCCAGTTCTTCCATGATCATCCCTCCGGATAAAGGATTACCTTCAAAGCCTCTCTCGATTCCATGAGTTCCAGTGCTCTGTTTGCCTCTTTCAAAGGAAGTCTGTGCGTGATGAGTTTGGAAAGAAGTTGATAATTCCTGGACGTGATTGAAACCGTCTTCACGAAGTGTGAAGCATCACTGACCCAAATTCCCTTGAAAGTCGCGCTCTTCAAAACAAGCCATTCGTAAACCTTAAAAGGTACAGGATCCTGTGGCACAGCTACCCCCGCAACAGCGTAAAATCCTCCTCTTCTCAGTAACTCAGCTCCTTCGAGAAGCGCTCTGCTGTCCCCCGTCGCCTCCAGGACAAAATCTGCTCCTCTACCGTGTGTGATGTCCATTATTGCTTTTCTTCTCTCCTCAGCACTCGTTTCTCTTCTGTTAAATGTGAGATCTGCTCCTATTTCTTCGGCGAGTTTCAGCCTGTTCGGAGAACCCGCTATTACAACCACCTTCTCCGCACCAAGACTCCTTGCTATAACAACTCCAAACAATCCCAAAGGTCCCGCTCCCTGTATAACAACGGTCTTCCCAGCAAAGGATTCAGGATACTCATCAAATGCGTGATATGCAGTTGCTCCCGAACACATCGCCATAGCAAGAACATCAAGATCGTCTTTTTCCGATACCTTTAAAACGTCTGTTTCTGGGTCCAGCACAATGTGAGAACTGTAGCATCCTCTGAGGTGAGGATACTCAGAACATCCCCTGTTTATTCCATAGACCTTTCTATTTGGACAGAGATAAGGTTCTTTTGACACCTTACACCAGTAACATTCACCACAGGTGATACCCCTATTCCAGACTATCAAATCACCGGGTTTAAGGAGTTCTCCATTGAGATCTCTCTTTTCTCCGTTCACTTCGACAACTCTTCCTGCACCCTCGTGCCCCAGGATGATGGGAAGAGGTACTCTGGGATCTTCTCCGCGAAACATGTGAACATCGGAACCACAAACACCTGCAGAGAGAATTTCAACCAGAATAGATCCTCGTGGAATGTCTGAGATCTCGAATTCTTTATATACAAGAGGTTGATTGAACTTTTCGAGCACCATGGCGTGAGCTTTCAACCCCATCACTCCCTTTAAGATGTTTGATGTTTCAGATAGCGCAATCCTGATTGCAATTATATCACAACTGTGAAGAAAGATTTGTTGTTGTACAAAATCAAATTCATATTTGTGTAATTATTGGTTCTTTATTTCGAAACATTAATTGGTGTAAAATTTCAAGAGATGAAATATCAAACATCTTACATTATAAGGAGGGGAAAGTATGAAAAGGAAACTTGTTTGGTTATCGTTTTTATTACTGATATTCACGCTTGCTTTTTCTCAAGTAGCCAATGTGCCAAGGTCGGACTTACTAATTGTTCAACACTCTCACGGTAGAGTCTCTGATCCTGCTAATTGCAATATTTTCACGTCATCCTGGAGATATCCGGCCAGAGGGCTTCATCAGTTGATCGTTAGACCTCTTTGGATGGTTGATCCTGCGAAAATGGAAATTATCAATGTTCTTGCAGAAACTAGCCCTATTTACAACGATGATTTCACGGAAATGACTGTTAAACTTCGCAAAGGGATATATTGGAGTGATGGAGTGGAATTCACTGCCGATGATGTTGTCTTCGGAGTGAAATTAACGATTCAAAATGAAGGTATGTCTAACCACGTTCAACTCAAAGAATGGGTCAAAGATGTCGAGGCAAAAGATAAATACACTGTCGTTTTTAAGCTAAACAAATCCAATCCTAGATTCCATTATTATTTTGTCGACAGATGGGGTTGCTGGAGACCATTCCCCAAACATATATTTGAGAAAGTAGAAGATCCCGTTAAATTCAATTTCTATCCACCTGTTGGAACGGGTCCTTATGTTTTAAAATCCTATGATCCAAATGGATATTGGTTTTTGTATGAGAGAAGAGAAGATTGGGAAAGAACACCAGATGGTATACTTTATGGAATGCCACAACCTCGCTATGTGCTCTTCCAGGCTTATGATTCTCCTAGCCAAATGATTCTTGCCATGAGACAACACCAACTGGACGTCACATATACATTTTCTTTGGAAATGGTTAAATCTTTTTTGAAAATACCTACTGTTAGATTCTTCAGAAAAGATTTCCCTTGGGGTGAAACACTAGAACCAACAGTTACAGGCATTACTCTGAATACAATGCGCTATCCTTACAACATTCGTGATGTAAGATGGGCATTGGTACTTGCTATAAACATACTGGAAGTTGCAGATCTAGTTGCTGATGGGGCTGTTAGATTTGCCCCATTACATGTGCCACCAGAACCTGTCTGTGAAAAGTATTACTATACAGCCTTGAAAGATTTCTTAGAGAACTTCACATTGCAAATTGACGATCAGACGGTATTCAAACCTTTTGATACCACACTACCCGATAAGCTGGCAGAAATGGCAAGGAAGAAGGGTTATAAAGTCTCCAAAGGTCAACTAGAAGAGTTGTTTGGCATCGGTTGGTGGAGATATGCTCCTGACGTAGCAGAAAAATTACTGAAAAAACATGGTTTCAAGAGAAATGAACAGGGACAGTGGTTGTTACCCAACGGAACCCCATGGAAGATGGAAATAATTGTTAACCCAGACACAAACAGGCCAGACAATAGGGTACCTGCAGCAATTGCGCAACAGTGGAAAAAATTTGGAATCCAAATTGAAATAAGACCAACTTCTGATTCTACTGTGCACGCTTATGGAGAATTTGATGCGTGCAGTGCCTGGCCAGCAGTAGAAACATGGGGAGGAGTAGCAGATATTTATAGAACATTATCTCCTTTCGCGAGCAGATATCAGCGACCAATAGGCGAATTCAACGCTGGTCATGCTTCCAGATGGTCTGACCCTAGAATGGATGAAATATTAGAAAAAATGGAAAAAACATCTCCATTTGATCCAGAAACAATAGAGTTAGGTAAAGAAGGATTAAAATTGTTAATTGAAGAAATGCCAAGCATTCCCGCTTTCCAACTGACATGGTTTGTGATTTACGATGAATACTACTGGACAAACTGGTCAACCGTGGAGAATATCTACGTACATCCTGTCCATACTTGGCCTAATTTCGGTTTTGAATTGCCGTATCTGAAAAGAACAAAATAAATTCTTCTAAAATCTGAATTTTTCAGGGGGGCCTCCCCCCCTATTTTGGAGGAGGTCCAGCTATGTGGAAGTACACAATCGCTAGATTCATACAATTTCTCATAGTTGTATTTATAAGCGTAACGGCTATTTTTTTAATAGTAAGATTAACTCCGAGCGGTCCTGTTGAAAACGCAATAGCAAGAATTTCATCAAGTGGAGCCTACCTAGAACCAAGTCTTGTAGAAAAAATGATAGATTCTTTGAAAGAAATGTATGGTTTAAAAGGAAATTTGTTTGAACAATATATCAACACCTGGAAAAGATTGCTCACTTTAGATTTTGGCCCATCCTTGACTTACTTTCCAACCCCTGTGAAATCTATTATCAGAGAATCTGTTTTTTGGACAATAGGATTGTTAGGCACGACAACCGTTTTATCGTGGATAATAGGAAATATACTAGGAGTTTTAGCAGGTTATTATGGTCAGAATTCACGCTTGTTGAATTTGATTGATACACTTTTCATGATTGTTAGACCTATTCCTTACTACATTCTCGCTTTTGTGCTTCTTATAGTATTTGCTTATTATATTCCAATTTTTCCCATAGGAGGGGCTTACACACCAGGTATAATTCCTCAAATGAACTGGGGTTTCTTTCTCGATATATTAAGACATGCATTTCTCCCTGCCTTGAGTTTACTACTCCTTGGAATAGCCGGTTGGTTTCAAAGTATGAAAATTATATCAATTAATATTAAAAGAGAAGATTTTGTCGTTTATGCAAAGTATGGAGGGGTACCGGATAAGAAAATAGTTATGAAATATATATTTAGAAATGCCCTTTTACCTCAAATAACAGGCCTATCCCTTTCGTTGGGTCAAATTTTTGGAGGAGCTTTGATAACAGAAATTGTTTTTTCTTACCCAGGGCTAGGTGGAGTACTCTATTCAGCCATTCTGCAGTCAGATTACAATACAATTTTAGGAATTGTTATGTTTTCAGTTCTGGCCATTTCACTTGGAACATTAATTTTGGACATAACATATCCTCTTTTTGATCCTCGAATTAGATACTCAAATAGGTGAGGTGGATTGAATGAGATATTTGAAGGATTTACTTCTTGATAAAAAATTTCGATTTAGCTTTATAGTAATGCTTTCACTAACATTTCTGGTGATTCTTTCTTTATTTTCTCCATACGAACCGACGCAATGGCAAGTTGTACCTGAAGAACTACCTCCTTCTTTTAAACACCCTTTTGGGACTACTTCGTTAGGTCAGGATCTTTTTTGGACTATTTGTTCAGCTGTAAAGAATAGTCTGGTGTTTGCTATCATAACGGCTGCAATATCAAGAGCTATAGCTGTAACATTAGGTATGTTATCTGGTTTCAAAAAAGGAGCATTCGATAAAGTTCTCATGGCAATATCTGACGCTCTCATTTCACTTCCCAGGATTCCTATCTTAATTCTTATAGGAGCTATTTTCAAGGAATCTCTTCGTCTCTCTACATTAGCTATAATTCTGGCATCAATTGGTTGGGCATGGGATGCGAGGGTGATTAGGTCTCAGGTTTTGAGTCTGAGGGAAAGGGATTTTACTTACACCGCTCTTCTCTCTGGATCAAAGGCTCTTTCAATTGTTTTTAAAGAATTCTTCCCTCATATCACTCCCATAATTTTTGCTTCTATCTTAAACAACATGATGTGGGCAATCGGAATAGAAACCACCCTCTCTGTCCTTGGTTTGACAAATCTCCTCGTACCAACGCTTGGAACCACATTATATTGGGCTATCAGTTATCAAGCTTTGTTTTTAGGTTATTGGTGGTGGATAGTTTTTCCGGTGCTTATCATAGTTTTTCTATTTGTTTCCATCTACCTCCTTTCCATCAGCATCAGTGAGTATC